>JAOAPO010000386.1 GCA_025462945.1 Bryobacterales bacterium | reverse complement strand
AGCGCGGAGTTTGACGAATCGTGCATGTGATGTCCGCTTACCGTCAATTGAGAACCGCCGCCACCCAGAATTGTTCGCTACTGGCCAGCCATCGCAGTCGCCGTTCTCCGGTGCCCAGCGGACGATCTGCTTGAACCGTATGACTTCCTGTCGCAAGCAAGGCTAGACTGCTCAAGCGAACCACGCGCCGGCAGAAACAATTTGGACGCGACCGTCCGGGCGCGAGCCGCATTCCTGCGACTCGTTGGGTTCCTTCCGCCCTCACTCGGAACATTCCGCGTCCCCACGGTGTCTTTCCACCTTGCCGAAGGCTTCATCACTCCTTACCCACGACCTTTGCGCGGCAACCCGCAACATGTGGCTCCGACCTTGCTTCTCGCTCTTCGTCGTCGTTACGATTGCTCTTGCGATCGGAGCCACCACGGCAGTCTTCTGCGTCTTCCGTGTTCTCCTACTCAGCCCGCCGCCATATCCCGACGGCCAGCGTCTGGTGCAGATATGGGAAGCATCCTCCGGCCAGCGGTTGCCTGTGTCCTGGCTCAACTTCCAGCATCTCGTCACCGAGAACCGGTCTTTCGACCACGTCGCGGGCTTCGAAGCAGCCGAGATCGTCCTGACTAACCAGAACAACGCCGACGTGCTCCGAGCCGGCGTCGTAAGCAGCAACTTCTTCCAAATCACCGGATGGCACCCGTTGTCCGGCCGGCTCTTCACCGCAGCCGACGACCGGCCGGGTGCTTCTCCTGTTGTAGTCGTCACGCGCGAATTCTGGACGCGAAAACTTGGTGCCGACCCGAGTGTCGTCGGCCGCGTCATGGTGCTGGACGGAGTCTCCTTCCAGGTCATCGGTGTTCTCCCGGAGGGCCTTCGCTTCTTTCCTCAGCAAATAGAGGTCTATCTCCCGCTCGGCTTGCGAGAAGGTGCCGCAACAGACCCGGCTTCGCACGGCGCCATCGTCCTGCTCGGAAAGCTCCGCCTCGGCGTGTCACGGAACGCCGCCGCACAGGACCTCAACATCGTCATGAAACGGTCGGTCGCCCATACCTTTGCCGACGAAGCCGGGCACCGAATCTCAGTCGAGTGGCTGGCTGACTTCGGCCGGGAAGGCGTGCGCCAGACGATGATCTCACTGATGGCAGCCACCCTCCTGTTGCTGATAATCGCTTGTGCCAACGTCGCAGGCTTGCTCCTGCTCCGCAGCACACAGAGGCTGGGTGAGATCGCAACGCGTTCTGCGCTGGGGGCCACATACAGTCGACTCGCTCAGTTGCTGTTAACCGAGACACTGGTGTATTTCGCGCTGGGAGGTGTGCTCGGATCGTGGCTCGCCAAACTCGCATTGCAACTGCTCCGCGGCGTCGCTCCCCAGGACATACCTCGCTTATATGATGCTCGCCTCAGCCTCCCAATACTACTGGTGACCCTTGCGGTGACACTGGTCAGCGGTGTCGCCGCAGGCCTCGTCCCGGTCGTGAATCTCGCGAGGCTCAACCTTGCAGGCGCACTGGACTGCAAGCGGGGACTAGCCGGGCCCATTGGCCGCCAGACACTACGCAACGGTTTGCTGGTTGCGCAAGTTGCACTAACAATCATTCTTTTCTTCAGCTGCAACTCGCTGCTCCGCAGTCTCACTGCGGCGCAGAACGTACATCCGGGTTTTGATGGTGACCATGTTCTTGCTTTGGATCTGCAACTTCCGCCTCACCGATACAAAAACGACGCTGCGTCAGCAACCTTCTATCGCCGTCTGGTCGACCGAATACGCGAACTTCCCGGTGTACGAGCGGCAGGTGTCGTGAACTGCCCTCCTTCCACGGGCGGTTGTGCTCGCGGCTGGTACTCCATTCCCGGGCTCCCCGTCCCTTCGCCTGCCGACGTACCGCTGACTCTGCTGACGACCGTCGATGCCGGCTACTTCCACGCCGTTCGCATGCGATGGGTCGCTGGCCACAGCTTCAGTGAATCGGGGGTCGAGAACGGCGACGACGTCGTCGTAAATGAGAAGCTTGCGCGTCGCTGGTGGCCGCAGAATCCAGAGGCGGCCGTTGGATCGCGTCTGAAGCTTGGCGGACCCTATGCGGAAGGAGCAACGAAGACGATCATTGGGGTTGTGGGTGATGTGAATCAAGAAGCGCTGGATGCCGAACCCGCTTCCGAAGTTTACGTGCAGGGCGTGCAGTCCGCGATGGTCGTAATAGTGCGGAGTTCGCTTGATCTCTCCTCTCTGGCGAAAGCACTGCGCACCGCAGTGGAGTCGGTTGATCGCGAAGTCCCCGTGCGATCGCTCCAGTCGCTGAACTCGAGGATGCGATCGACGCTCGACCGCCGCCAGTTCACCACGTGGCTCTTCGAATTGTTCGCGGCTCTGGCGGCGACCATGAGTGCTGTCGGGATTTACGGCGTACTCAGCTTTCAGGTCCAGTCGCGACAGAAGGAGCTTGCCATTCGGGTAGCAGTAGGCGCAGGGAACAGGGACATTATGGTGTGGCTCGCGCGCCACCTGCTCGGGATCGGTGCTGCGGGTGTCCTGATTGGGGCCGCCGGATCTGTTGGAGCGGCGAGGCTGCTGGCGGGCATGGTCTTCGGAATTCAGCCGACGTATCTGAGCAGTCTGTCGACAGCCTGTAGCACAACACTGTTACTGGCAGCGACCGCAGGGGCGATCCCTGTACTCCGCGCTATTCGCACCGATCCACTTCCGGAACTCCGCCGCTAATCGATCTAAGGTGTGTTCTCGGATTGGCGGCTTGCCGATGCGCTGGTGTTAAGAAGAGGCACTTCGGGTCCAGGCTTCGAATGGACGACGTGGCTCAATGGCATCATGCTGAGTGGATTCAGCCATTGCGGTGAGAGGAACAGACCACGGACGGGCCGAGTGGAGCGGCCCACGCCCGCGCGTCTACGAGTGGTTCGGCACCGGCGGGTTTGCCCAGCGGGTTTGCCCAGCGGGTCCGCTTGCCGCAACGGACGCAGTGGACGCAAGAAACGGGCTTTCAGCGACGTGAACCGGCTCGTGCGTATCCCGCGTGACGGAAGGAGTCTGACGAAGTGAGTCTGACGAAGTAGCCGACAGAACCCGACCGCGATATACTCACGGCACTGCGCTGCGGCAGTTGCAGTCCTCGCGAGCCCGCAATTCGAAGTGTTCATACTTGCGGAACTTCGTTATGAGAAGGGTCAGTTTCAATTGTCAAGAGCTTTGGATCACTGGTTGGTCGTTGCGGTCACAGGGGCGATGGCCGCCCTTGCCGGATGTGTCTCGCATCGATCGGTAGCCATTCCCGGCAACATTTGGATGTCGTACAGGCTGGAACCAAACGGTCCCGGGGACATCCTGATTCCGCCTGGTGAGGCAACGGAGGTACGAGTCGGGGAAGTGTCCACTTTGATCGGTCTTCCGCTCTCCAAACTCGCTTCGCTCCCTTGTTCTTTCGACAGTCCTGAGTGGAAAGCCACGCTGAAGGGCACCGAGCTTAGTGTTCGGCTCCGGTTCCAAGCCCCCGACGAGAATCGCACTCCCCTCCGGTTGGTGCAAGACCTGGAACGGTTCAGGCTGGCCTTCCACAGCCGGGAATTCGCTCCGTGCCTGGGCCGGCAAGATCCGGGGGCGTTGGCCGCAATGACGGCGGATGATGTCCCCGCTCCGTCCAGATTGTCGGCTTATCTGCACCTTGGAGCCTACCCGGTCACCGACTTTGTCGAGATTCGGCCCGGGATGTTACTGGATGTTTACCTCGAATCAAAGGCGTGGGCCGCATGCTCCACAGTATTTGCGGCAGGAGCGGATATCCGGGGGTTTCTCCGTTTTTCGGAACGCTCCTCCCTGGGGAATTGTCCAACAAACTCCAATGCGTCCGCAGCGATGCAGCCGCTTTGGAAGGACTTATCCCGTTGCCGCCTCGTCCGCCTATATTTGCTAACAAGGCGGTCCGTCGCCGACCACGACGTTATTTTCGTCGGCGCGTCCAGCGGCAAACTTCTTGCGGGGCTTCCGTCCCCCCTTACGGCGGGCTCGGGAACGTGCGACAAGGTGCCCCGGGGCGTCGTGTGCCGTGCGGCACCTGCCGGCTCCGTAGTCTACGCAAAGCTCGCCGTCCAAGTCGACGGCATCGCCCGCATGGCGGATCTGGGGGGGACAGTAGGGGACCTGTTCCCCGACGTGGGCAGTGTGAAGTGGGCCAGTGTTGCCATCCACCGCTCCTACCATGGCGGCTCTATTCCGGTGCGCACCCCAAGCGGCGCTCCAGAGATGTTGCGCGCGATGACCCTGATTGGCGGGGAAGTGGTAAGTACACGGTGATTACTGTCCTGCCACGGTGTCCGTAAGGGGGCCGCCAAGGCTCGCCCGAGTTATCAATTGCACGGTTCAGTCATCATCCAGGCATCGAACGATGCCTTCACCGATCCTGAAGCTTTGTTCGCCGGGCTCGACTGCGACACGCAGCGATGGAAATTTGCGAAGGCGATTCAGTGCGGCAGTGCTGATAATGTTGATGCGAGTCCGTGTGAGGGCGACTACCTAAGTGCCACGTTTGATGAACAGTTTACGCTTACTCCATTCCTTCCTTCTGGGGAACGTTAGCGGCGCGTTTCCATGATCATGCTTACGTTGCTTACTGTTCCGGGGTCTGTTCGTGCGCAGGTGGGAAACTTCAAAGCGCGTTCGGAATTCGAATCGGCTGCCGTGAAGACCAGTGTAGGCTGCGACGGGGGGCCGCGCGTTCGGCCTGCGCCCGGGCGTTTGAGCATCGAATGTATGTCCCTTCGTTCGCTAACCGCAATGGCATACGGCATCTTTGCTGGTGACAAGGAACTCGTGAACCGCACCAAAGTCGTTGGTGGGCCAAAGTGGATTGATACGGAACGATTTGCCATTTCCGCGAAGTCCGCCGACCGTGCTCAGGCTTGGCAGACAATGGCTATGCTCCAAACCTTACTTGAAGATAGATTTCAGCTCAAGACCCATCGTGAATCGAGACCAGCACAGGTTTATGCACTCGTAATCGCCAAGGGCGGCGCTAAGCTGACGGCAGCCGAGCCGTGTCTGCCCGCGGATAACTGGGCATTGCCGGAGCGGCCAGCACCTGGGGTAGTCGCGGTTCGCCGGTGTGGCAGTGGCAAGACCAGAATCATCGAATCAGACCGAGTCATGGAATGGGTGGGGGTCACGATAGATGAATTCGCAGCAAGATCACTGACTCCCTACGTCGATCGCGCGGTACTGAACAAAACCGACCTCAGCACCGATTCGATATTCGACTGGAGTTCACCCCATCCACTGCTCCGGCTTCAATAGCTTTTCTTAATGGGGTTCCCGTTGAGTCCACTGACTCGCCGGAGCTGTCGGGCGGGCTGTCGATCTTCTCTGCAATTCAGCGGCAACTCGCACTTAAATTAGTACCAGAACAGGGTTCTGTAGAGGTCATCGTCATTGACGCTGCTGAAAGACCGGCGGCCAACTGAAAACAGCACCTCAGCGCTCGATGAATCACCAATACACGGTCCCTGCGAAAGGGGACACAACGCTCTGGAGATGTCGTTCCTATTGAGTTCCCGGTTCCGATCGCTCCCCGCAAAGTTATCGTCGAGTAACGCAGGCGAGGTTCCAGCAATACCGGACGTGCAGATGCTGCGCCTTCCGACGGAACTCTCACGATGCGATGCGCGGAGTTGCGCTCATTACGCAGGCTCGGATCGATGTCTTCTTGAACTCCGGCCCTGAGAACTTCCACAGAACCGAACTGCGTCATTCTTCTTTATAGTTCCAGTTCTGAAGAATTCCGTTGCGCGGCGGTGTACCATGTGTCATAGTACGCATAGGTGATCCCGTTCAGGTTGACGTTCGAGCCCGGCCTGCCCCTTTACGAGC
>JAOAPO010000382.1 GCA_025462945.1 Bryobacterales bacterium | reverse complement strand
AGCCCCGCGGGCGTTGACGGCGGCACAGGATCACCTGATGTGTTCCCGTCAACCGTGCCATTTACTTCCAGTCCGAAGCCGCGGAATCCGGCAAACGTCTGTTGGTTGTTAGCCCAGTCCCAGTAAGCGGCGCTGTTCACGTCAGTCACATGATAGTGATTTCCCACGAAACGGTTATTGCTCTGGAAAATGTCCCCGTTACCCACAAAATCCTGCACCGCGCCCGTTGTTCCATGCCACCGGGTGCCGGTTACCGTAATGTGGTTATCGTGAATATAGTTGTTTGCCGTTCGGCATGGTCCATAGCTGCAGGGCTCGCCGGAGCGGTTCTGCTGAATCAGCATAATCCCGTTGCCGTTATTGGCTGAGTTCACTCCGATCGTATTCCCGTATATCTCAACGTTCTGCGATGTTGAAATCTGGATCTGCCCATTCCAGAACCAGTCGTCCTGGTCCATTGAGCCGTTGTTTTGAATCGTGTTATTCCGAATCACCGCATCGTAGCTGATCTCGTGAAAGATACCGGCGCCGCTGTTGTTTGTGATCGTGTTGCCCTCAAAGAGCGTGCGAATGTTATTGATATCGGTCCACATGCCGGGTCCGAAGTTGTCATGCGAGTAGTTGCCCCGGATAACCAGCCCGTCAGTAAACGCGAATTTGAAACCGCCGCACTCCCACCAGCACTCGATCCCCGCGTAGTCCGTGTTATTGGCGATTTCATTTCCCTGCACCAGAATGTTAGACCCGCTCCCGCCCATCCCCATGTGGCCGTTGTCGTGAGTGTAGTTATCCAGCGCCTGGCCGTTACTCGCGAGCCGCAGGCCAAGGCCGTGATTCAGCCGCGTTTCGTTGTTCTGGATGATCCACCCCGGACCCGGATATTGATCGCCGATGGCCCCGAACTGCGCCGGGATTGCGTATTTCTCAACGATCAGGTTTTTCACCGTCACATTGGAGACCTGCGTTCCGGTGAAGGCAACCCGAGTCCGGCTGTACTCCACTTTGTGTTGGTTCGGATCGTCGCCGCCATTACTTGGACGGAAGTAAATCCGACCGTTCGGATAGTCGAAGAAGTACTCACCCGCCCGCAGCACCGCTGGACCGACGCTGTTATGCAGGTACGGCTGATTGTCGTAAAAAAAATCTTCCGGCAGCCTGCACCGCCCATACGCCCACATGCACTCCCCCGTCTGCTGACCCGGTTGTGTCTGCGAAGTGGCACCCACGAAGTTGCCGTACGAGTCTTTGGTGAACAAACTGAGGGGCTGAGCCCCCGTCATTGTAGTCAGACGCTTGCCGGCCGCATCAAGCGCGCCAACAAACTGGTCCCCGTCTTTGGGTACCACTGTCTGCATCCGGTAAACCCCGGCCGAAAGTTGAAACAGGGTCCCTGTCGGATTCGCGTCGACCGCAGCCTGGATGTTAGCGTCCGGAGGCAATATTACGGTGGCTGCGTACGAAAGAGTACATGTAATACCTATGGAACAAACAAGAGTAATGGACAGTACGTTTTTCACTTACAGGTTGTACCTTATTCGAGGATTTAGTTACTGCTTGGGTCTATCTTAGGTGATTTTTGTGACTATTTACAAGCGGTAAATGAGATTAACGATACGTTAATGTGGGGCTTGTTATAAGATTTCTGGATTGATAGTTCAGCTGCATATAAGAATTCAGCAGGGACTTACACCTGCGCAGCCTGTGTCGTGCGACACCGTATCTCCTTGGGGTGCCGCTCCCAACTCCCCCAAAACGCCGCCGTCAGGACCTTCCGGTTTCTGCTAACGTTAGTGGCACCGGAATAGCCCCGGCTCTTCCGCAATGGAGAATAAGCCCAGATCGATCCGCGAGTCCCGCTATCGCACGCTCTTCGAGCACGCGCCTGTAGCCATCTGGGACGAGGATTTTTCTTCGCTTAAGAAGTTCCTGCAGGCGCTCATTGCTTCCGGAGTGCAGGACATAAGGGAACATCTGGAGTCCAACCCCGATCTCATCGCGGAAGCCATACGGCGCGTTCGTGTCCGCCATGTCAACCGCGTCGCGCGTGAGTTCTACGGAGCCAGCTCGGAAGAGGAACTCATTCTTGCGCTGCCCCGCCTCTTAGACCCGACGGCTTCCCGCGTCTTCATCGACGAAATCACCGCGCTGGCCGGAGGTGCCTCCACCTTTACCGCCGAGCTCTCTACCTTCACCCTGAGCGGCGAGCGTCGCCTCGTACAGATGCAGGTAGCCGTGCTCCCTGACGAGGAGGACACCTGGTCGCGAGTCGTTGTCGCCTTCACTGATCTCACTGAACGCAGGCACCTCGAACAGTCTCTGCAGCGTGCCAATCATCATCTGCGCCGTATCAACTCAGATCTCGAACACTTCGCCTACTCAGCTGCCCATGACCTTCGCGAACCCCTGCGGAGCATAGCCCTTTACGCGCAGTTGTTGCAAACGCCTCCACCTCGGAACGCCGGCATCGATATGGAAACCGCGATTGGTTACATACTCCAGAACGCTGGCCGCATGCAGGCACTGATCGATGATCTGCTCGCCTTCGCCCGCACGATCGATTCCGACGATCCCTTGCAGTGTCCGCCCTGTATGCCCCAGTCCGTTCTCTCCGAGGTGACCGCTTCCATCACGGGCGCCATCAAAGAATCCGGCTCCAAAATCGTGGTCGAGCACGATCTGCCGCCCGTGTCCGTCGAGGCGGGACACCTCCGCCAGTTGCTCCAGAACCTGCTTGTCAACGCCATCAAGTACCGCAGTCCCCACCGTGCCCCCGAGATCCGTGTGAGCGCGGTTTGCAGCGGCAGACAGGCCGTGTTCTGTGTCGCCGACAACGGCATCGGCATTGCGCGCGAGTACCAGGAGCGCGTCTTTGGCATTTTCGACCGCCTCCACGGTCCATCTGTGGAGGGCAACGGCATCGGTCTCGCGCTCTGCAAGAAGATCGTCGAGAAGTATGAGGGGCGCATCTGGGTCGAATCAGAAGTTGATGCGGGCTGCAGGTTCTACTTCACCGTGCCCCTCGCCACTTAACATCCAGTCTTCTCCCCGGCACCCCAACGCTATGATTTAGCTCATGCCGTCGCAGCTCACCGGGGACACGCACCGCAGCGCCTCCGTTCCCCCTCCTATACCCAGCTTCGGCGAACACTGGCGCGGTTACGTCATCGCCATCGCCACCGCTGCCGGAGCCGTCGCGGCCACCCACTCGCTGCGCAATCCAGTCTTCCCCACACCTCTGTTCTTCGCCTCCATCGTCGTCAGCACCTGGTATGGAGGCGTGATCCCCGGCGTTCTCGCCGTCGCCCTCGCCACTGTCGCTCTTGACTACTTCTTCATCGCGCCCACCGGCAGCCTCACCCTCGACAAGCCCGAGCTCCCCTACCTGCTCGAGTTCGCCCTGCCTGCTTTTCTCACGTGCTGGTTCGTGAAAAAGCGGCAAATCACAGAAATGGCCCTCCGCCGCTCCCGCGATGAGATGGAAACGCGCGTTCACGAACGTCAGGCGGAACTCGCCCGCGTCTCCCGCATCATGACGATCGGCGAAGTCGGCGTCTCCGTGTCGCACGAAGTCAACCAGCCGCTCATGGCCGTCGTCCTCCATGGTGACGCCGGGCTCCGCTGGCTCGCCGCCCACCCGCCCAATCTGAATGAGGTGCGGAAATCTCTCGACCGCATCATTGAAGAAGGCACGCGCGCCGGCGAGATCGTCCAGCGCATTCGTGCCCTCTCCACCAAAGGCTCAACCAAACGCGAACCAGTCAGCCTCAATGAACTCGCCGCCGAAGTCGCTCCGCTGCTCGAACAGAACCTGATCCGCTGCCAGGCCACCCTGAAGCTCGACCTCGCCCCTGCTCTCCCCGCAGTCACCGGCGACCGGGTGCAGCTGCAGCAGGTCATCTTCAATCTCTCTA
Organism: Bryobacterales bacterium; assembly: GCA_025462945.1. Lineage (GTDB taxonomy): Bacteria > Acidobacteriota > Terriglobia > Bryobacterales > Bryobacteraceae > BOG-234. The sequence goes on along the minus strand of JAOAPO010000382.1, from coordinate 1,483 downwards.
TGAACGCAATCGAAGCCATGGCCGGCTCGGCCGCCACACCCCGCCAACTCGTCCTCCGCACACGCCGCGAGCGGCACGGGCTCGCAGTCTGCACCGTGGAAGACACCGGCCCCGGTCTCCCGCCCGGAGAACCGGAACAACTCTTCGCGGCGTTCTTCACCACGCGCACGGACGGCGTAGGCATCGGCCTCTCCATCAGCCGCACCATCATCGAAGCCCATGGCGGACGCCTTTGGGCCACCGACACCGGCCACGGCGCCGTCTTCCAATTCGAGCTGCCGATCCCCCAGGAAACCCTTGCATGACCAGCCAACCGACCACCGACGAGCCAATCGTCTTCGTCGTGGATGACGACAGCGCCGCGCGCGCCGCCGCCGAGAGCCTTCTCCACTCCGTCGGCCTCCGCGTGGAAACGTTCCGCTCCGCTGACGATTTCACTGCGCGCGCCCTCCCCGCCTGCCCCACCTGCCTCGTTCTCGACGTCCGGCTCCCCGAAACCAGCGGCCTTGAACTCCAGCGAGACCTCCGCACGCGCGGCATCGACATCCCCATCATCTTCATCACCGGCCACGGCGATATCCCCATGTCCGTCGAAGCGATGAAAGCCGGCGCGATGGAGTTCCTCACCAAGCCCTTCCGCGGACAGGTTCTCCTCGACGCCATCCACAAGGCCCTCGCAGCCGACCGCGCGCTGAAACTCGAGAAGGCTACGCATGCGAAACTTCGTCAGCGGTTCGACTCTCTCACTCCGCGCGAACACGAAGTGATGGAAGGCGTCATCGCTGGGAAGCTCAACAAAGAGATTGCGACGAAGCTCGGCACCAGCGAGCGCACCATCAAACTGCACCGCGCCGCGCTCATGCGCAAGATGACCGCTCATTCGCTGCCTGACCTTGTCCGCATGTACGAGAAGCTGCGCGCCTAACCCCAAAGCGCTACTCCGCTGCACCACAGTACAGGTCGATTTCTACCTTGCGTTTCCGTACATTAGTGAGTACATGTTCAAAAAGTCGCTACTGCCTTACCTGCTCCTCGTAGGGCTCCCGCTGGCGATTCTCGTCGCAGTTCTCAAATCCGGCACAGGCATGGTCGCCACAGGCGAATCGGCCATTCGAACCGCCGCCGCAAAAGTCGTCCCCGCCCCCATGGACATGTTCCTCCTCGTCCTTCAGGTCATGGTCATTCTGCTGGCATCACGCCTCGTCGGCATGGTGTTCCGCAAGATCGGCCAGCCGCAGGTCGTCGGCGAGATGGTCGCCGGCATCCTCCTGGGACCCTCCCTGCTCGGCTGGGCGGCGCCCACTGTGTCTCACTTCCTGTTCCCCGCCGCCAGCCTCGGCTACCTGAATGCCCTGAGCCAGATCGGCCTCATCTTCTTCATGTTCATCGTCGGCATCTCGCTTCACCCCGCCGAACTGAAGAAGGATAGCCGTGCCGCGCTCATGACCAGTCACGCCAGCATCGTCGCGCCCTTCTGTCTGGG
>JAOAPO010000379.1 GCA_025462945.1 Bryobacterales bacterium | reverse complement strand
CGCCAGACCTTCATTCGCTGCGGCAATCTGCTTTCCGGCCTTCAGCAGGCCCCGATACAAGTCCGTCGAGGCGGTGTTCAGCAGATCCGCGCGTGCCAGTTGCCCTTCGTCCGACGTCAGGGCATTGGTACTAAAGTCGCGATCCGGATTCAGCGGACGACTGGGCGCGGCAGTAGCCGTGAAGCTCCCGGCGGCGAGGTAGCGGTCGATTTCGGCATTGAACTTCGCCGGGTCTTCACCAAGGCTCCGGATCGCCGCGGACGGGTTCATCCCCGTGGCCAGATTGTGCAGGTAGATATGAGCGCGACCGGCCCACGTCGGCTGCGTGATCAGGTAATGAAGCAGCGCCCACTCGCGCGTGCGCTCCGCGACAGGCGGCGGATCGCCCCACGTTACGCGCACTCCGTTTGTCTGGACTGTGCTGAAAAAGGTCTCGAGGGCGCGCTCCATGGAGGCCGGCAGACTGGTAAAGTTCGCTTCCAGCAGTCTGCGTGTCAGTTCGCGGACGAGGCTGGCCGGTAGCTGACCTTCACCCACGGTGCAGGCCATAATCCGGTCACGCCCTTCCTGCCATCCCGTGCAGCCGTTCGCCGCCAATTCCTTCGCATCCTTGAAAACGAGGATTCTGACTGGCGGATCGAGCAGCAGGTCGGGCTTTCCCATCGCGGCCCCAAGAGCATGCCGAAACTGCTCGAACTGACTTAACCCCTGAATCGCTGTCTTACGACCGCTGTCGCTGATTGTCTCGAAGGAGCCGAGGCGAGCGCGAATCCACTGATTGTCGCCAAAAGCGGGCATCGCTGCGCCGAGGATCAGCGGCAAGACAAAGCAGAGATACCTCACAGGAGTCACGCGTCCCTATTATCCCTATTTGTCAAGCGCGTTGTGTTCGCGCTTTTCTTGCATGACAACGCACGACCGGAGAGAATGAACTCAGTGGTTCGCTTCTGGCTGGTCTTACTATTAACCTTCTGTTCCATTGCTCCGGCACTTGCGGCGGATGAAGACGTCGTGCCCCTCGGGCCGGGAGTGACGCCCCCTCACGTCACGAAGCAGGTGAACCCCGTCCACCCTGCCAAGGGCTTCCGTATCTCGGGAACCGTGCTGCTTTCTGTCATCGTCAGTTCGCAGGGCGAGGCGAAGGAACCCAGGGTGCTCCGGTCGCTTGAGAAGGATATCGACCAAAGCGCCATCGAAGCCGTGCTGAAGTGGCAGTTTACGCCCGGCAGCAAAGACGGCAAGCCCGTCGCGACGCGTGTCAGCATCGAGATTCGCTTCCATGACATGTAAATTGAGCAGTGCGAAACGGCGCGTTTTCAGCTGTTTGGCGACTTTCTGTTTGATCGCAGGCGTTCCTTCTCTCGCACAGAAGGCGCAACCGGAAAAACCGCTGAAACCCGGCCTTTACGCCGTATTCGAAACCTCTGAAGGCAACTTTACTGCCGAGCTTTTTGAGAGATACACGAAGGTGTCGGTAGCCTCCTTCGTCGGCCTTGCAAAGGGAACGCAGTCGTGGCTTGATCCGAAGTCGATGAAGATGGTCCGCCGTCCCATGTACGACAACATTACCTTCCACCGCGTAGTCCGCCACCAGATGATCCAGTCCGGTGACCCAACCGGCCTTGGCAGCCATAACTGCGGCTTCACGATTCGCGACGAATACCTTCCAGGTCTGCGCTTCGACCGTCCTGGCCGGCTCGCAATGGCGAACGTCGGCAAGGAGAACACCGGCGGCTGTCAGTTCTTCATCACCGATCAGGCCATCCCCTCATGGGACAACAAATACGCGATTTTCGGGCAGGTTGTGTCGGGCCTTGATGTCGTCAGGACCATCAACCGCAAGCCGCTCGTCGGAGAAAAGCCGGTCGCGCCCGTTACGTTGAAACACGTCGGAATCATGCGGATATCTCTCAACGCTGCGGCTGCGACGAACTGAATCAGTCGCCGAACTGAGCCGCCCGCTGCCATCGATCTTCGAACAGGTGCTTCATCGCTTCGCCAAAGCCGGCATGATCAAAGACGACCGCGGTCCACGTGGGCTTGCTGATGACCGGATCGAGCAACGCGATCAGGCCAGAACGGCCGTCGAACAGCGCCAGCTTTAAGGGCAGAGTCGGAGCCTGTCGAATCTCAACTCCTCCAGAAGCGTAATCGCCTAAACGAGTTCGGTGGAGCGCGTCCATGGTCCCCGACTCGATCAGAAGCCGGCACGAAACTCCGTTCGCGCGCGCTTGACGAACGAGCAATTCGTCCAGCGGATCGACCGCGTAGGGCGGCCGCGAAAACTCCAGGTACTCGTGTTGAACGGCTGAGAGCATGGCCCGATATTCGGCGGCTATCTGTGACGGTTCGGAAACGATTCTGAGAAAGTCGAGGGTCCCGCGTCCGCCTTTCCCCTCTGTGTAGAGACCAGCCAGGTCCTGCATCAGGTTTGTGGCGTACCGTGCCTGATCCGTCAGTTCATGCTCAACCGCCTCGCGTTTACGGGCGAGGTAAGCGGGAATGGCGAGGTTCGGCTCAACGGCGGAGAACAGCTTGGTCTTGTCCTGAACGACGCGCGCGAAACCCTTTTCCACCAGGCTGTCCAGAACCTCATAGATCTTCTGACGCGGCACGTGCGCACGCGGTGCCAGTTCCAGAGCTTTGAATTGCGAGTGGCCTAAGAGCACCAAATACGTGCGGGCCTCGTAGGCATTTAATCCCAACTGCTGTAGTGCTCGCCAAAACCGCTCGTACCCCGCGCTTTCAAGGCCTGTTGCATCTGCCAGTTGCATCATCTTCGAAACACTTGATCTGTCCAATGCTGTTCCCCGTTACGTAACAGCTAACTTACTACATGCGTCCGCAACCTTGAGTGTGCGCTTTTAACTTGTAAATCCTTGACATACCACACACTAGGTCGTAGACTGACTTGTACACCGGGTTGCCGGATATTCTCTCCGCGTGGTGAGAAGAAATGCCGGTTTGCCCTACCATATTTGTGTCTTCCATCCGCATCGTCGTCGTCGACGAAAACAGCATGTTTCGAGACGGTTTAGCCAATCTATTGGCGACCCAGAGCGATTTCGAAGTGGTCGTCGCCACTGAAAATCCCGCTATTGCGATCGAACATATTCGAAAAAGCAAACCCAATATCGTTCTTCTTGGGTGGCCTGCGGCATCACCCGGCAGCCAGAAGGTCTTTGCTGCAATCCAGGACGCGAAGCTCAGCACCCGCATCATCGTGCTCTCGGGCAATGAAGCCAAAGAAGACTTCGTGGAAGCAGTGAAACAGGGCTGTTGCGGCATCGTACCCAAGCAAACCTCCACCGAATTGATGCTGAAGAGCATCCGGAAAGTGAACGCCGGCGAGTTTTGGCTCGACCGCGCCACCACAGCTGAAGTGATCCGCCGCCTCGCTAACAGGAAAGGGGCCGGCACTCTAAACAGCAACGTTTCGTCCCGCCTTGGCGTCCGGGAGCAAAGCTCACCGCTCAGTCAGCGCGAGCGCGAGATCGTTGCACTGGTCGCTCAGGGCTTCAAGAATAAGGAAATGGCGGAGCGAATGTTCATCAGTGAGCAGACGGTGAAGAATCATCTCCACAATATCTTCGACAAATTAGGCGTCTCAGACCGACTGGAACTCGCGCTCTACGCCATCCACCACAACCTGCACGACGCGCCCGGCGCCTAAGCTTCGCGAGGGCCGATGCCGAGGGTCCGCATCTTGCGGTAGAGATTGCTCCGCTCGAGCCCTAACAGTTCCGCCGCCCGCGTAACATTGCCATTTGCCTCTTCCATCTTCTTTAGAATGTACTCGCGTTCGGCCGCTTCCCGCACCTCCTGAAGACTGCCGTACC
>JAOAPO010000369.1 GCA_025462945.1 Bryobacterales bacterium | reverse complement strand
GGAACTTCCCCGCCCCAGCGGCCTTCAGCTGCAACAGCAGCGGGTCGTAGGGTGACGTCTTCATCTTCCGCTCGCCGAAGACCACATCCTCCGGGATGCTGTCGATCAGGGCACCGGGGACGCCGGTGAATACGGGCTTGATGCCCTTCGTTGGGGACGGTGCTTTCATTGCGGTAACCTCGCGAGGCAATAACAGAACAGGAGAATGACGGGGATCAGCAGCGCCTTCATCTAGAGCCACCCTGCCCGCTCGTACTTCGGAGCGAAGCGCTCGGCCGAGCGCTTGAGCGACTGCCGATCGGCGCGAACTTCATCAAGGAAGCGCAGTTTGCGCCAGGCCCACAACAGGAGCGTCATGACGACGGTCACGCCAGACACGATGCCCACCAGATCGGCAACCGCCATTGACGCGTTAAGAATGGTGTTCGAAAAGTGTGAATTGATCTCGCTCATGCTGTTATCTCCCTGACTGGTAAGTCTTAGGCAACGTCCCTGACTACCCGAAGATCCGGGCTGCTCGCGCGCCCAGGAGATCTCCGTTCCACTTCAAGCTCAGGCAGTTGCGGCCGACCGAAGCCATCGCGAGTCGCAGCGCAGCGGACTTTCAGCCGGCGGACATCGTTGGCGAGAACCCAGAGGATGCTGAACACAACCTGTATCGCGGTGGATCCGAAGCGGCGCGTCAGATGCTCCGGGTCCGGGCACTCGATCAGAGCATCGACCATGTCTTCGCGGAGCTCCGGCATGAGCTTGTTCGCAGACTTGCGGCTCAGGAGAAGACGCAGTGAAGGTGCTTTCTTTTCAATGCTCTGCACTACGTTTGGTTGTTTCATGCGCGATCTCGCGTTTATCCTTTGGCTTGTTGAACTTCACACCCCGGAACATCGAGGTGTCGCCGCAGTGAGGCAGTGACGACGGACGCCTGCGACGTGCGCTCATCAAAGGCTCTTTTGCGTAGAGCCTCGTAAACATCCAGCGGCAATTTAAACGTAGTGCTGACCGTTCCAGCGGGCTGCGATACTATCGCTGTTGTCGTATTGTTCGGTTGCATGCTTTATCACAACTTACAACTTACAACTGTACGTGTCAAGTACTGAGTCAAAGAAAAAAGTGAAAGATCTATCACAACTGGTCAAAGAGCTTCGTGCTGCTATGGGCACGAAGGGTGGATCTTTGAGCCAGCAGGAATTCTCAAACCGTCTCGGCCGGTCGCTTTCGCTCATTCAGCGTTACGAGAAAGGCGCTGGCGGGATCGGCATTCAAGAACTCGGCAAGATGGTGAAGCTCGCGAGAGAAGCACGCCGAGAGGATCTCGCCCTCAGTTTCAGAACTGCGATCCTTGAGGCGTTGGGTCCCGATTCAGCCGACGCAATCATGGAGTCACCACAGTGGACCTCGGTGAGTGCTGTTCCGTCTCCAGAGGTACAGGACCCGAATAGCGTTTCGCTTCCGGAACAGAGCCGCGAAGAACCCGAACGGAGTGTGCTTTCTGATACGCTTTCCAAGTTCGCCCTAACGGATGAAGAACGTGGCAACGTCGAGGCGTTGCTGTACCTGATGCGTGAGGGCGATCCAAACTTTGCGAATGCAGCCACGGGCCTCTTGAAGCCGTGGTTTGGGAGGAAGCTCAGTGCAGGGGACCCGGCGAAAGCCGCCAGTAGTAGCGATAAGGGGAGCAGCGCACGCACAGGACGTGGTGACGCAGCCCGAACTAAGAGAGCTGGCTGATTTGCAGGCAGCTGAGTGGAAGTTAAACAGAGCCGTGATGCTGAAGGCGACTTCGGTCGAGAGGCGACTGCAGGAAGGCGCGATCCAGGAAGACGGTGCTCTTGAATTTGATCGCGAACTGGCGATGGCCAGACGGCCGGGAGTGAAGGCAGGATGAAGGCAGCATCTTTGCTGTTCCTCGCCTTTTGCACATCGCCAGTCTGGGCGCAGCCAGTGCCGAGGATCGTCAGCGTAGTTAACGCTGCCAGTTTCCAGCCCAGCCAAGTATCGCTCGGGGGATATGTCTCGATCTTCGGGGCGAATCTTTCCGATGGAACGTACGTTTCGCCAGTTCCATACCCAAAGAAGCTGGGCGGCACTGAGGTATTTGTCTGTACGGTCAACACCGCATTTACGGAGGTGCTTGACTCGCCGGCATGCGACGCAGTTCAGATTCAATACGCCTCACCCGGCCAGATCAACGCAGTACTCACCGGCTTCTCATTCACGAGCTCTTTTGGATCCAGATTTCTAGCCGTCCGTCTGAACGGGAAGATTGACGCCGGACCCGGTGGCGCAAGCCCGTTCAACGTTCAGATCCAACGCTCCGCGCCAGCGCTTTTCCTCGCCGGCCGGGATTGTCCCATCGATTCGGTACCTTCAGCCGGCGGCGGACCTCGCTGGACCGGCATCGATCAGAACTGTGGCATCTTCACGCAAGAGCCAATTCCGCTACCGACCGGTCCGCTGGTCCTCCCGTCACGTGCAAACCGTGGAGTAATCACCGACCTCTTTGGCAACCTGGTCTGGTCCGGCAACCCGGGGCGACTTGGCGCGTTCTACACGATTTGGCTGACTGGGCTCGGCAACATCCCCGCCGGTACTTCACCAGCAGGCCTCAGCGTCGGATGGGCCGATATCCCCGCCTACGGCTACAAGCTGCCGACGATTGGCAACGCAAAGATCACCTACGCGGGTGCCGTCCCACAATTTCCGGGCCTTTACCAGATCAACTTTCAGGTCCCGACGGCAATCGGCTCAGGGCCTCTCGGTTACGGTGCGTGGCCTTGTGGAGCTTACAGGTGGGAGCTATCACTGAACGTGATCTATGGAAGCGCGGCCGACCTCGTCGATTTCCCGCTGGTGATTCAGTCCGGGGACGTCGCTTGCAAGCCGTAACAAAGAACAGGAACCGAGGAACCGATGCCCTACTTCACCGATAACCCGAAGTGCCCGAAGTGCGACGGCAACATGCGCCCACTTGACCAGGCAACAGCCCTGCCCGAATCTGCCTACCTAAACGGCCAGACCAGGACCGCAGCAGACAATAAGGCGCTTCCGCTAGAAGTTCACTTTTGCGACAACTGCCGCTTCATTGAACTCTTTGCCGGATAGCACGTTCGCTGTGGCGGGGAGGCAGCAATCGATGAAGAGCCAGATCATCACGTGGGTTATTGCGATCGTGTGTAGTAGCGCGGCAGGCGCGTTGGGAACTCAGTGGTACCTGAATCGGTCGACTGTTATCCGTTTTTCCACCACTAAGAGCCTGGTCGGTGGCGACGGCGCCGCCTCCACCGTTCCGAATTTCCGGATGCAAGTCGGAGACCAAGCTATTCGCTCGCTATACATCAACACCTACCGGCTCCAGCACGCCTCCGGCCCAGAAGTCGAGAACGCGAAGATCGGGTTCCGACTGCGAGGAGCGAAACCTTTAGGCAAAACGATCACACGAGAACCCGGGACCGCGCTACCATTCCACTGCGACGAAATGAGCATAATAGGTCCCGATTCGACCAGTTTTCTTTGTACCGCCAGACGGTTCAATAGCAATGTTGGCGTGTACGAAGTTACCTTCGCCACGGATGCGGATGTCAAGGTTGACTTGTCGATCGACGCGAAGAATTCTCAACTGGAATACCGGGAAGAGACGGGCGGAAAGAACTCAGAATACGACATGCTTATGGTGCTACTTGGAATGCCATTGGGCATGGCTTCTACCTACATCGTCATACGGAGTTTGTTGAAGAATCTCGCGGCTCGGTCGTGACCGCACAAGCAACTTCTCCATGCCACGCAAATTCTCAAAGGGCGCGATAGACCGAGCCGGCAATTTCTTTCGGGCCGATGATAGCCAAATTGACGCCCGCGACTGGTTTGAGATGTTCGACCCCGCGTATGAGGCACTGTCTCATTGGCGAACCCTTCATGCTCATCCATTAAGAGTGGTCACGAACACTCTGAAATCCCGCGCCACAAGTATCGCGTCCAGCGCCATCGTTGCGCAACGGCTGAAGCGGTTCGCGTCTGTCAGCAGCAAGTTACTGAAACGGCCAGAGATGGCGCTCACGCGGATGCAGGACATCGCTGGGTGCAGGGCGGTTCTGCCCAGCGTTGATGACGTCTATCGACTTAAACGTACCTATGATCTGTATGCCGCAAGAAGCAGGCCGACGTCCCCGGATCTCGTCGGACTCCGGGACTACATCATGCAGCCGAAGCCAGACGGTTACCGCAGCCTACATTTAGTCATGAAGTACCGGACATCCAACGATCGGTTCTCCGACTGCGCAGGTCTTCGAGTCGAGATTCAGATCCGCTCAAAGCTCCAGCATGTTTGGGCAATGGCTGTCGAAACCGCATCTTCGTTAACCGGGCAGGCACTGAAAGCAGGAGAGGGCAGAGAGCCATGGAAGGAGTTCTTCCGGCTCATGAGTACCGCTATCGCCATCAAAGAAAACCTCCCAATAGTTGCGGGGACGGACGAAGGCAGTGTCTACCGCAAAATCCGTCGCTTGGCGCGCCAACTGAAGGTGATTCTGGTTTTTGATGGGATGGGCGGCACCGTCGACCTGTTTTCGACGGAGGACGCCCGGCCTGCCCACAGGCAGGACCTGTACCTGCTGACGTTCGATGCGCGGGAACAAAAAACGTACTACCACATGTTTCGGAGTGATCGCTTTGACGATGCTGTTGCCGCGTACGGAACCGCAGAGCGATCTCACGTGAACGATCCGGATGTGCACGTCGTTCTAGTTGAGGTGGGCTCTCTTCGAGACCTCAGAGCGGCGTACCCAAGCTATTTTTCCGATGCATCTCAGTTCACGGATTTGGTGCGGGAGTTCTGTAACCTTGGCTCATCATCGCGGCCATTCCGCTCCGACGATCGAGCCGTATTTCCGGTCGAGTACGGCTACGACCCCGGAGAGACATGGAACGTGGACGACGATTGGCCCGACAAATATAGTCAGTGAAACTCACCCGAAGAGAGGAAAGAGTCGCTAAGCCCGCTTTTTCTTCGCCAGCCCTTCGCGCTCCTCGCGGCCGGGACCCATGCGCTCTATCTCCCTGAATCAATCGGCAGCTTGCCGGTACTCGGTGTCCTCGCTCTGAACGGCCCTGGTGTAGTCGTAGTAGTGATCCAAGGCTTTGATCGCAAGCTGGATGAATCGGTCCGGAGCGTCGATTTTCACGCTTTAGTCTACGAGATGGATCTTGCCGACAGGCCTCAGCATTCTGGTAACCTCCAGTCGCAGCTTCGCGCGTTCCGGCGCTTCGAACGGACCCGGCATACTCTCCAAATCGGTGGCTAGCTCCCGTAAAGCCGCCGACAAGTCATCGCCGAAGCCGCAGAAGCCCTGGACCGGATCTGGACCGAGAAGAACACCAACCTGATTCCCCTCTCGGAAAACGTCGATCTTCACGCTTCTAGCCTAGCGGAGATTCCGCTTCCACTCCATCTCCCGCTGTTCTCTGTTCTCACACCACCGCGCGGCCCAAGCCTTCGCCTGCCGGAGTGTCGCCTCATGAACGTGGCCGGCGGACCTGACGGTCACGGGAGTATCGTCTTCCAGCTTCGGGAAGGTCCGGTAGTGCGCGGCGCCTGTTCGCTGATCGGCATCGTACGCGAAGATCGCGCCGAACTTGCTGGCGGCGTCGACCTCCATCGTCTGCCCTTCGACCGTTACGAAGCACTTGACCACGCCCCGATTTTAGCGAATCGCCAGTAAAAGTAAACTGGAGGCATGACAGCCGAAGATGCCATGCAGGAGATTTGGGCCGACCTTGGCCCGGACTGCGGACCAGAGAACTACGCTTACATCGTTGGTGAAGTTGCCGCGATGCATCGGTATCTACGCAGAGTAGCTCCGACTGCGCCTGGTGAACTGCCAGCCTGGCTGAAGGACATGGAATAAGAGGCTCTCCCCGTCAAACCCCGAGCCAGTTCACGGATTGGGGAGGGGACCACCCGGTCCGAGAGACCGTTGCATACGTCTGCAACGATTAGTAGCAACCGATTCAGCTATCTGGCTTCAGCCGCGCTAAACCCTTTAGATTGTGCGGCGGACTGCCGGCGGATGACTCACCGAGTAAAACACTCCACTGCTAATGGGCTTTTTCTATTGACTACCGCAACATCTTGCGGCATCATTGCGGCTGTAAGGTTAGTCACGTGTGGACGGTCAGTCCCCTGCCTCGGCAGTTGACCGGAACGTTCGCTCCAAAAGTGATCACCCCAGGTCGCGCCGGGACTTAGCAGATCAGACGGAAGGGCTTGCCGCGTCAACCCCTCTGAACTCGAAGGAAGGAGAAATTCGAAGATAATGGCTAATAAAACTAATGTGCACGTTGTGCCGGCACCGGACGGTTGGGCAGTTAAACGCCCTCACGCTGAACGGGCCTCAGCTTTGGCTGATACGCAAGGCGAAGCGATCGCGATCGGCCGGCAGATGGCTCAGAATGCAGGTTCTGAGCTGATCATCCACCGGCCGAACGGTCAAATCCGGGACAGTGACAGCTATGGCAATGACCCGTTCCCGCCTCGGGACAACAAGCACTAGATAAATAGTGCAGCTTGGTGGGGTTCCGTTAGCGCGGAGCCCCTCTCGCAACAGATTACTACGCGCCTCGCGCTGAGACCGAAAGCTTCGCGGGGCCGCGCGTAGTTTTCAGTCTCGCGGCTACGCCGGAGGATCTGGCGGACGGGCTTCCGTCTGCTGGCTGAGCTGGTCAACCTCTCGCTGCTGGGCCACCGCCGCCCGAACACTCTTCGCGGCCGTCAGAGCAGCCATGAGCGGCGCCGGGATCGGGACGCCCAGCACGGCAAAGTTTTGAACAAGGCTGATCAACTCGTTCACAACGAAGCCGATACCGCAGATGCTTTCGAGCCCCGCGGAAAAGCCCGCCTGAGCTTCAGCGACGTGAAGCGCCAGCAGCAGGGTCAGGGTGGCCACCTTCTTTACCAGACCCCTCCAACCGATCCGCGCGCATAGCTTACCGTCGAGGGACGCGATCATAAGGCCCGAGACGTAGTCCATCGCCATCAGCACAAGTAACGTGCGCAAGAGGCCCGGTATCTGCAGCCAGACTCCAACGCCAAACGCCACGTACCACTTCAGGACCCCGAGCATACTCCACTCCCTCGCTTCGTCCACTTACGAAACCATCCCGGGCGGCGGGTTACGAACATCGATCCACACCTGCCCGCCATCCTGCTCCGCCTTCGCGATCTTCAGATCAAGTGCCGCACAGGCCGCTACGCTTTCCAGCACCCCCGTCGACGTCTTGCGCCGGCCGGGGAGTGGGCAGCCCTCGGTATCTTCCGCGTCGTTACCCGGGTGCATCCGAACCCCCTCGTACCCGGGCACGTTCAGGATCTCGGGAGTGACCCGCTGGAACCGTTTGGACCAGGTCATCCTGACCGGATACCGCCCGGCCGGGATGGCCGTCGCCCCCGGAACTTTCCACATCGCGACAGGCTGGCCCGCTACCTCACGGATGACGTCCTCTCAGGTGTAGCATTCGTGCGTGCCGTCGACCAGCAGCTCGCCGATTGTGCAGCCATTGGCGCTGGCGCTGCGTTGTAGTGTCAGTTCCATCCGGTTCACTCTCTCCCACATCTGCGCGGCTTCGGCCACGCCTTCGATAATGTCCGCGATCGCATCAGATCGCTCACGACCGCGGACTGGCTGCAGAGCGACAATCCGGGCGGCTGCATCGCGCGCCGCCGTCCGGATGTCCTCGCGGATCGACAGAGACTACCACCAGGCCTTGCCGAGGAAGAAGTAGTAGTTTCCCCTCGATGCGAACGGCTGCAGGCTGGATCGAAGCCCGGGCCCGGAGCGAACCCCGGTGACGAACTCGCTGACGTCGCGCTTATCCCAGGCTCCGGAGAACCCGAGGTAGAGGCCCGGCCGCGATCGGAGAACCGGCAGTCGCGAGATGTTGTATAGAAGCGCGCCCCCGGCAGCGAAGGCACCGCCGGTACCGCCGTCGGCCCCCGTTGCCACGCCGGCATTCCCGTTGAGAGCCGCGATGAAGCCGCTCTTCGCGAAGACGACCTGCTTAAGCTCGATGGTGTTGGCAGTGGTGGAACCGCTGAACTTGCTCTCAGCACAGAGGTAGTTGACCGG
>JAOAPO010000350.1 GCA_025462945.1 Bryobacterales bacterium | reverse complement strand
AACTTCATCACGCCGCAGGACTACGAAGCGGCCGTGGTGATTCCGTTCAAGGCCGTAAACAATGCTTCCGACTCGGCTGACGGGCCGTACTTCGTCGATCTGCTGACAGACGATCTGGAGAAACGCTTCCCTTCTTATAGCTTTTCGACCCATGCCGACAAGATCTATACGACGCTCGACCTGAACCTGCAGCGCGCCGCGAACGAGGCCGTGACTTTGGGCATGAAGCAGGTGGACGACATTGTCCGCAAGCAGCCCCGGTTTAAGAAGGCTCCGTTCGTGCAGCCCCAATGCGCGCTGATTGCGATCAACCCGCACACAGGGGAGATCAAAGCGTTGGTGGGCGGTCGGAACTATGGCGCGAGCCAGCTCAACCGCATCCTTGCTCTGCGTCAGCCGGGTTCCATCTTCAAGCCCTTCGTGTACGCGGCGGCGCTGAATACGGCTGTGGTGGGCGGAACGACGACGCTCACGCCTGCGTCGATCGTGGTCGACGAGCCGACGACTTTTACGTTCGGAAACGACGAGTATTCGCCGAGCAACTTCGAGCATGAGTTTTACGGTCCGGTAACCTTACGCAAAGCGCTGGCGAAATCGCTGAACATCGCGACCATCAAGGTGGCCGAGATGGTGGGGTATTCGACCGTGGTCAACCTGGCGCACAAGGCTGGCATCAGCGAAGACGTCAAGGCTACCCCTGCGATGGCTATTGGCTCGTATGTGGCGACTCCGCTCGAAATGGCGGGCGCGTTCACGATGTTCGCCAACAAGGGCGTCCGCGTGACACCAAGCCTCATCTCTCTGATTCGCGAATCGAACGGCAAAATCCTGCTTGACCAAAAGCCTCAGACGAAGCAGGTTCTGGACCCTCGAGTGAACTACCTGATGGTCAGCATGATGGAAGAAGTGATGCGGACCGGCACTGCAGCGGGCGTTCGGTCGCGAGGCTTCACCGTACCGGCAGCGGGCAAAACAGGCACTTCCCACGACGGGTGGTTTGCGGGCTTTACTTCTGATCTGCTCTGCATCGTCTGGGTTGGCTTCGACGACAATCGTGAACTGAACGTGGAAGGCGCGCACTCCGCGTTGCCTATCTGGACCGAATTTATGAAGCGCGCGCTTACGTGGCGTCAATATGCCGATGCGCGGCCATTCAGCGCTCCTGACGGCGTGGTCACGGTGACAATCGATCCGCAGTCCGGCATGCCGGCGACTGCGAATTGCCCGGAGAGGGCGGCAGAAGTCTTCGTCGCAGGTACGGAACCTGTGGGTGCGTGTACCCTTCACGGGGGCCGCCGGGAGATGACCGTTTCGGGCTGGGACGACGCTGCTCCGGTCACGCCAGGTCAGGTGGTGAAGGCTGGATCGACGCCGCGGCGCGGCAACCCGCTGCCTTATCAGCCCGGGTCTGCGCCCGCCTCGCACTTCAGGTAGCAGACCGAGCGGCGCTGGGAAATATGCTCAAATAGACCCAGGAGGCCAGTATGCAACCTTTACGCATCGTTTCTCTCTGCCTCGTCATGGCATGTCCGGCACTACCCCAGCTAACCGCGACCCGTACCGATATCGGTAAGCCCCCGCTTTCAGAAGCGGCGCGGCGACTGACGCCCGAACAGCGTGGCGACGTTCTGATGGCTCGAAAGCTTTACCGGGAAGCGGTCGACACTTACCGGGAGGCGCAGCCTACCGCCATCATCATGAACAAAATCGGCATCGCTTTCCACCAAATGGGTGATTTCGCGGCAGCCCGCAAGCATTACGAGAAAGCGATGAAGCTTGACAGGCATTACGCGGATGCCGTCAACAATGACGGCACGGTTTTCTACGCGATGAAGAAGTACAAGACCGCAATCTCGCGTTACAGGAACGCTCTTAAGCTCTCGCCGGACTCGGCATCGTTCTGGAGTAATCTGGGCACGGCGCAGTACTCGCTGGGCAAGTACCCAGAGATGGCCGAAGCCTATCAGAAGGCCCTGAGCCTGGACCCTCAGATCTTCGAGCGCCGAGGTACCATCGGGACGGAATTGCAGGACCGTTCGGTGACGGATCGGGCCCGCTATCACTACGAACTGGCGAGGCTGTATGCGAAATCCGGGAAGTTTGAACTGGCGCTGCAGTATCTCCGGAAGTCTCTGGAAGAGGGCCTGAAAGACAAGGCCAAGATGATGGATTCGCCCGAATTCGGGGAACTTCGCGAGACGGACGAATTCAAGCTGATTATGGCTCTGGAGCCGCGTGTCCTGTAGCCGCTGCCTGAGTCCTGTTCTTTTAGCGCTTCTGTTCATCGGCTGTTCGCGCATGGGACCTGTCGGTAGCACCCAGGGTCCTCCACCGGGTTTTGCGTTTGTTCGGTTTGAGAATCTCTCAGGTGACGCCTCGCTCGAATGGGTGGCGCTCGCGGCCAGCGAAGTTCTTTCTTCATCACTGGCGGGCGTGCTTGACGGGCCCGTGATCGCGGGCAGTTCCATTACCAGACTCGACGCTTTCCGGGGCGGTCGGCCAGGCGGCACTCCCGGTATCTCGGGGCAGCGCTCCAGCGTGGTGCTCGCAGGGGCGAAGCGCATGATCTCCGGCTACTTTGAGAGGACGCCCACCGGAATACGGTTGCAGGCAACGGACGAGGATCTCACCAGCGGCAAGACGGTCCGCATCCTCTCTGCCGCAGGGCCTGCCACCATTGAGACGCTGCTGCGGCTCGCACGGCAGTTCGCTCCCGCAGCGCACCCCTATCTGACCGGCAACACTGAAGCTCTTCGCCTGTACGCCAGCAGTCTGGAGGCACCGCCGCTGCTCGCCGAGGAGAGCCTCAGGAAGACCGTCGTCGCCGACCCCAGCTTTGGGCCACCATGGATACTGGCCGTGCGTCTGGCGATGCTCCAGAACAAGCGGGACGAGGCGTTGCGGCTGATTTCGGAAGCTCAGGCCAACAAGCTGGACCGCCTCAGCCTTGCCAGCCTGAAGATGGAACAGGCTGCGCTCCGCGGCGACCAAAACGGCCAACTGGCGGCACTGAATGAAGTGATTGAACTCAGTCCCGGCGATACCTCGTTGTTGCGGCAGCTTGCGGAAACGAGGACGAAGACCGGCGATTTCGCTGGTGCTGCCGCCGCGTGGCAAAGGCTCAGCCTCATCCTTCGGGACGATGCTGACGTCTGGAACCAGATGGGCTACACGCGCGCCTGGGCGGGCGATTACCGCGGTGCATTGACAGCGATGGCCGAATACGCGCGCGTGCGCCCGAACGACGCCAATCCTCTCGATTCCACGGGGGACGTCCATTTCCTGTTTCGGAAGTATTCGGAGGCGGCTGCAAGCTACGGGGCGTCCGTGAACAAGGATCCTGCACTGCAGCTTGGAGCGAGTCTTTATAAGCAAGCCTGGGCGAAGTTCTACGCAGGGGACCGCGCTGGCGGCGATAAACTAATCGATCAGCTGCGGACGCAACGCGAGAAGGCCAACGTCACCAATTTTCACCTGTTTCAGGCGGACTGGCTTTATCGAACGGGGCGCGAGAAGGAAGCGGTGGCGCTCCTGCGGAAAGAATCGCAGTCGCAGACGTCGCCCGAGGCTCGGGTATCGTGCGTCGAACAACTGGTCGTTTGGGATCTGCTCGGCGGAGATCGCGCCGCAGCCGCTAAGGATGCGGAAGCCGTTGGCCAGCCGAAGAACCCCCTTTCCGCGCTCGCACGCTTCGTGGCGATGCCCTCGGCAACCCCGGAGGAGTGGCAGAAGCGCGCCGAGACGATGCTTCCGGGGCCGCAACTAGCGCCGATACGGCGGCTTGCGCTTGGCTACGGGTTGTTGCTGGACGGCAAGAAGCAGGCGGCAATTCCGATTTGGGAGCAGATCAACGCATCGACTCAGCCCGCCGATTTCGGTTTGCGTGAGGTTCTGCCGCGACTGCAGGGTAAGAAACCGGCCCTGGCTACGCTGCCGAATCCGAACGGCGTGAATCAGTTCGCCGCCGTGATTGACCGCCTTTAGCAGCTTCAGGCAGTCGGTCCGGCGTATTCGATCACGACTAGAGTGACGTCGTCGGACTGCTCGGCGCCTCCGGTAAATTCGCCGAGCTTTCGCTGGATCGTGTCGTGCATGTCCCGGCAGCCTGTTGCCTGCGCGGACTGCACGGCATCGCGCAGACGTGTCTTGCCGAAGAACTCCCCGGCAGCATTCTCCGCTTCGGTCACGCCATCCGTGCAAAGCACCAGACGGTCGCCTGGCCGCAGTTGGGTTTGCTCGACTGAGAACATGATGCCTGGAACCATGCCGACAGGCATTGACGTGGTTCCAAGGGTTTCGATGCTGCCATCTGCCCTTGCCAGCAGAGGCAGGCAATGACCAGCGTTCGACCATGTCATCTGGCCGGATTTCAAGATGTTGGAGCAGAACAGCGTCGCGTATTTCCCGTGCTCTCCGCGCTCCGTGATGAAGTTATTGATGCGGGTCAGAGCTTCAGGGAGTTCGAGGCCGCCGGCCGCCCCAATGAACACGCCCTGCAGGAAGCTTGCGAGCAACGCTGAGCTGACGCCTTTACCCGAAACATCGGCAATGACGACCGTGCGCAGGCCGGGGCCGGGCGACATCACATCATAGTAATCGCCGCCTACCTCGTGCGATGCGAGGCTCGAGCCGCAAGCCCGGAACCAGCCCGTTTCGGGGAGCGAGCGAGGCAGCAGACTCTGCTGGATGCCTCGCGCCAGCTCGAGTTCCTCTTCGATCTTCTGCTTATGACGCTGCTGTTCCAGCAGACGGGCGTTCTCGAGGACTGTCGAAACCTCGATGGCGAGCGTTTGCAGCAGCTCGCGGTTGCCTCCCGCAAGGTCGACTTTCGTGAAGCGGGAGTCCATGTAAAGGACGCCTGCGTTGGATTGCGCGACACCGAGCACCTGAGTCTTCTCGCCACTGCCGAGATTGACCCGGACCAGCGGCACGCAGCAGACACTGCGAAGCTCGAGTAGCGCGATCGTGCTGCCGGGCGAATGCTCACCGAGGGCCGTGGGATCGAACTGCATCGTGAAAAGATCGCGGCGGCTTTCCAGCGCCTGCTGAATCAGCTTGCGGGGGACGCGCAACTCATCTCCGGAGAGAAAAGTGCCGCCTCTCGCCCTGGCGCTCCGGACCTGAAGCTCGTGCGAATCGTCGTCGAACAGCAGCAGGAAGCCACGCTCAGCACCCGTGACGGCGAGCGCGGCATCCACAACGGTGTGCAGCACATCGTCAGTAGAGAACGAGCTTTGCAGCGATCGCGCAACCTCGAGGACCGCACGAAGCTTCTCAAGGTTCCCGGTCGCTTCCGCGGGACTGCTGGCCCCGGGCAGAATCCCAGCCGGAGCGCTCTGAGGGGGTGACGGCGCTTTCCGCGGTTTCTCCAGAAGCCGGTCCATCTCGTCTTGGCCGGAGACGAAGTAGAGCTGATAACCGTCGGAGACGCCGAACTCGATCCGCTCGCCGCCGCGCAGGGTGAGCGGGGGACCGATGCGTTCGCCATCAACCCACACGCCATGGCGGCTGCCCATGTCCTCCAGAACGCAGGTATCGTCGGTCCGCATGATGCGGGCGTGATTGCGGGAGATCCGGCTGTCGCGCAGGACAAGATGGTTCTCCGCGCCGCGCCCAATCTGAAAGGGATACGGCTTGACTTCCACACTGGTGCGCCGGCCATTCGGGTCGACGACGACGAGCGTGGGAATCATTTCAGGGTACGTACCGGCCGCGGAACCCGGGCTGGTTTAGTTGCCGGCAGCGCGGCTGCGGCTTCACGCATCTCGCGTTCACGCATAGACTGGCAATGCGAGCAGTAACCGCCGACTTCGGTTCGGGCGAGCACAATCTGGAAGGCAAAGAGGGTCTCGATCTGTTTGCGCAGCTTTTGCAGCGGATCCCCGAAATATTCTTCTACCTTGCCGCAGCTCAGGCAGATGACGTGCGCATGTTCCTGCTTGCGGCGCGTTTCATAGAAGTGTTGTTCGCCAGCCTGGTGCATCAGGTCCAGTTCGTCGACCAGCCCGCCTTGTTTCAACAGCTTCAGGGTGCGATAGACGGTCACGCGATTCAGCTTTGGGTCGGCCTCGCGCGCCATCTGATAAAGGCTTTCCGCATCGAGATGATCACCGGTTTTGTCGATGAGGTCGAGCAGGATCTTGCGCTGACGTGTGAAACGGACGCCGCGGTCGGTAATCGCTGGCTTTTTGGCTCCACCCGCGACCACCTTTTTCTCTGTGGCCGGTTTACTGTGAGTCGACATCGTTCACTCACCAGTTTAGGCGAAGTGGCTCTGCCCCGCGTGAAGGCTTTCGGCCGTCGTGAT
>JAOAPO010000332.1 GCA_025462945.1 Bryobacterales bacterium | reverse complement strand
CGGTGCTTGTGTCATTGCCGTTCGCCTTCGGCTTTTACGGGACGTCGTACAGCCAGATCTGCATCAGCTCAAATGGCGCGGCTTACTTTCTGGGGAATCCTGGGGTCTGCAGTGCGATCAATGATTTCGCAAGTTCGGATCTGACGGCCGGTTCTCCTGCCGCGGATTATGCCGGTATCTTTCCGCTGTGGAGCGATTTGACATTTCAGGTGCCGGGCGCGGGGGCCGTGTTCTACCAGGTTCAAGGAACGGCTCCGGACCGACGGATAGTGATCCAGTGGAACAAGGCGTATCCGCAGGGTTCGGCGAACCCGGTTACCTTCGAAGCGATTCTGCAGGAAAGTACGAATTCGGTCGTGTTCCAATACCAAACGGTGAACCTCGGGCCGGGCAATCCGGCCAGCAATGGCGGGCGGGCAACCGTGGCGCTGCGCAATGCCGGAGCGCAGGCGAGCAACCAGCAAGTGCAGTGGAGCTACCGGTCGGCGGTGCTGGCGGACGGCACGGGATTGCTGGTGACCGTGGGCGCTGGTCCGTTCCCCCCGACGCTCAGTTCGCCTGCGAATGGCGGGACATCGGTGGCAGTTCCAGTTACCCTCAGCTGGGGTGCATCGGCGGGGGCGACGTCGTATGACGTCTTCCTCGGGTCGACGAGTCCTCCCGCGTTCGTCGCGAACGTGGCGGGCACCAGCTACAGTACGGCCGGGGTCAGCGCCGCGACTGCGTACAGCTGGCAGGTTGTCGCGAAGAATGCCTTAGGGTCGGGCGCTTCGGCTACGTGGACATTCACGACAGCGGCTGTCCCGCCGCCGGGTGGTGGTGGCTCGGGTGGAGGGGGTGGCGGCGGGGGTGGTGGCGCGGCGCTCACCGTTTCGACTGACACGGTGACGCTGACGGCTCCTCTGAACGCCGGGGTGGCCAAACAGGCCGTGACTCTGAGCTTCCAGACATACGCTCAGGGGGTACCGACGCTGACGAGTAATGTTTCGACCAATCAGGGGTTCGGGTGGCTGAGTGTTACTCCGTCGACCTCCGTGATGACGCAGACATCCTATGCAGGCTTCCTGTATACGTATCAGGGGACGGCAACGATCAACGTGGACCCGACAGGCATCGCGGCCGGCACGGTTTACACGGGCACGGCCAGCTTCGCTGCGGGTGGCGGGATCTCGCTGGTGAACGTGACGATGAACGTTACGGCGCAGGGTGCGGTGTTCACCGTTGCACCCGCGACGGTTCAGTTCAGTTACCGCATCGGAGATTCGAGACTTCCGGCGGCGCAGAGCCTGTCAGTGACGAGCAAGCCTTCGGGCACAGTGTTTGCGGTATCGGCTACGACAGCGACGGGCGGCGACTGGCTCGCGGTGTCGCCAGCCAGGGGAGATTCGCCAGGAACCGTATCCGTTTCGCTGAAGGCGAACGTTGTTGCCAGTCTGGGCGCGGGGAGCTATGCGGGGAAGGTGACGCTGACCGGTACCGCGGCTCCTGCAGTGGAGATTCCCGTGGCGCTCAACGTCAGCCGCGCGGATGCACCAGCGGTACCGCTGGGTGGTGTTGTGCCGGTTTACAGCACTTCGAATGCGATCCAGGCTGGTTCGTGGATATCTATCTACGGGACGAACCTCGCAGCTACGACGGAGGTGTGGAAAGGCGATTTCCCGACTACGCTGGGCGGTGTTTCCGTCACGGTGAACGGCAAGCCAGGATACCTGTGGTTTGTCAGTCCGACGCAGATTAATCTGCAGGCTCCCGATGATGCCGCGACGGGGACTGTCAATGTGGTGATCACGAACGGCACTGGAACAACGACATCGACCGTGACACTGGCGGCAGCGAGCCCGTCGTTGAGCCTGCTGGACGGGAAGCACGTGGCAGCCGTCATTCCGGAGCCGAACGGGTACTCAATCGTGGGTGCGAAGGGTGAGTTCGCGTTTGAGACGCGTCCGGTGCTGCCGGGCGAGAACCTGATTCTTTACGGTGTTGGTTTCGGTCCGACGAGACCGGCGGTGAAGGCGGGAGAGTTGTTCAGTTCGGCAGCGCCGACGGTGGATCCGGTGACGGTAACGATCGGCGGCGTTCCTGCTCCGGTGGCGTTCGCGGGGCTGGTGGGTGCGGGACTTTATCAGTTGAACGTGACGGTTCCGACGGTAGCGGCGGGAGATCAGCCGGTACTGGCGACGGTGGGCGGCGTTTCTGTGGGGGCAGGACCGGTTGTTACGGTTGGGGCACCTTAGAGATAAGGGCGTCACCGAGTGCTGCTGTCAGCAGCATCGTGGTTAGGCATTCTGCCGAGTATGCAGGCTGAACGGGAACCCCATACTGAATACTGGTATTCTGTATGGTATCTTGGCTGGTATATGGAAACCCTCCGCAAGATCACTGTGGAAGTGCCCGAGGAGCTGCTGGAGTCGGCTCAAAAGGCCAGCCGGGAAGGTGTGACCCAGACGGTACGGGCGGGGCTTCGCCTGCTTGCCGCGTCCGAGGTCTATGCTCGCGCTCAGCGGTTGCGGGGCAAGGTCAAGTTTTCGCTAACGGCGGAAGAACTGAAAGCCGACCGGTGATTGCCGCTGACACGAGCACCTGGGTCGCATTTCTGCAGGGGGACGGGGGAGACGATGCGCGGCTCCTGAACATGGCGCTGGGCGACTGCCAAGTGCTGATGGTTCCGGCCGTGCTGGCCGAACTGCTTAGCGATCCGCGCCTGCCGGAGGAAGTTCGCGAAACACTGGTGTCGCTGCCGCTGATCGACCTCCAGACGGGCTTTTGGGAGAGGGCTGGTATGCTTCGCGCGCAAGTCCTCGCGCGGAGCCGCAAGGCCCGGCTGGGCGACGCTCTGATTGCGCAAACCTGTGTGGATCGAGGGATTCCGTTACTCACCAGAGATCGCGACTTCCGCAACTTTGCGGAGACGGCGGAGCTGGATTTGGTCGTCAGGCACCAGGGTTCTTGATCGACGATAAATCGGTGGCGGATGGGCCAACTTGCGGCGTCGAAGATGAGGCGTGCTGGGGGCAGTTCGTCGGCGTTCGTCAGGCTTTATGGGTAGAACTCGCGGCGGTGTTCTTCGGCGAAGTCCTGCAGGCGTTTGGCGATTTCGGGGAACTTCGACAGGACGTTCTCCTTTTCATATGGGTCTGCTTCCATGTCGAAAAGGGAGAGTTCGATCTGCGCCTGACCATATTTACCTGGCTTGCCGTCGTTTCCGGCGGACTCGACCGTCCGGTATGCGTGGGGCAGGTGCAGCTTCCAGCGTCCGTCACCGCTGATCACTCCCTCGAAGGTACTGCCAGTGGAGAACGCGTAGTACTTGTGCGGGTTCTGTGCGCCCGACTGGTCGACGATCAGGTTCCAGACGTCCATGCCGTCGATCGGGTTCTTCGGCAGGCTCGCGCCGGCGAGTTTGGCGACGGTGGGCAAGATGTCGATGGTACACATCGTCCGCTTCGAAACGGTGCCTGCCTTAATTCTGCCGGGGAACTTCATGATGCAGGCGCTGCGTGTGCCGCCGTCGAACCCGGTGCCCTTCGATTCGCGGAACGGCGTCTTGCCCGCGTGATTGCCGTAGTAACTCCACGGCCCATTGTCGGAGGTAAGGATGACGAGGGTATTGTCTTCGAGGCCGTTGTCCTTCAGGGCTTTGGTGATTTGGCCGATGGACCAGTCGAGTTCCGTGATGACGTCGCCGTACACGCCGGCACCGGACTTGCCCGCGAACTTCTCGCTGCGGTAGAGGGGAACGTGCGGCATCGAGTGAGGCACGTAGAGCAGGAAAGGGTTGGATTTGTTGCGGCGGATGAAGTCGACCGCATGCTCGGTGTACCAGGTGGTTAGCATGGGCTGCTCCTTACTGGTCATGCGCTCGACTTTGACTTTGCCGTTTTCCCAGAAGTGGAGGGGCGCGCTGTAGAGGTCCGGGTTCTGGGGGTTGAACTCCCACATGTCGTTCGAGTACATGAGTCCGCAGGATTCGTCGAAGCCGCGGGCGGGCGGCCTGGTGTCGGGCTGATCGCCGATGTGCCATTTGCCGAAGACAGCGGTGCGGTAACCGGCGGTCTTGAGAACCTCGCCCATCGTGGCGAAGCCGGGATCGAGGCCGCGCGCGCCCGGAGGATGCGCGCCGAACACTTTGGTACGGCCGGGGTAACAGCCTGACAGCAGCGCCGACCGCGACGCGGAGCAGATAGCCTGCGGCACGTAGAACTGGCGGAACTGACAACCCTCGGCGGCGAGCTTCTCCACGTTGGGAGTTGGGTAGGCCGTTTTTCCGAAGGGACGGAAATCGGCGTAACCCGAGTCGTCGAGGAAGATGATGACGACGTTTGGCTTCTGTCCCTGAGACTGAGCGGCTTGCAGGGAAGCGGCACCACCGATGGCGGCGGTTCGCAGAAAGTCTCTTCGATTCGTGTGATCCATGCTTCTCTTTCCAAAGCCGCTTGCACCGGGGCTGAATTGCCGGTTCGTGCCGGACGGGTTTGTGATTGCGTTGTCTTCCGTCGGACTGTGAGCACTTTATCAAACTGGGGCCATCACCTCGGACAATGCAAATGAATGCGTCTGTCACCCTTTTCCCTTTTCAGTTAAGATCAGGACTTATGAAGTTATCTATCTGCGTTCTCGGACTTTCGCTTGCGTTGCTGTTGCTGGCGGATGAGGCCACGGAGCGAAGTGCCATCGAGGCCACGATCGGGGTTATCAACAGCCGCAGCGAGCCAGTCGCGAGGCTCTTCACGTCCGAGGCAGCCAGCAGTCTCGAGGGCGCCAAACAGATTGCGGATTTAGATCAGATGATGTCGATGGAGCCGCTGTCGGAAGTGACTGCTCCGAGATTGACGGTTCGCTCGATCCAGTTCGTCGACCCCACCGTTGCAAGGGTGGAGGCAGAAAACATTCAATACGGATCGGTCATTATGCAGCGGGTGACCCCGGTGGTTTTTGTCATGAGGAAGATGGGCGCAAACTGGCGCGTGGTGTCTTTCAGTGCACTGGCGCGTTTGAACTGACGGCTGTTCGAGATTCGTTTGTATTCGATTGCGTGGGCGTTGTCGGCCCCGCTCCCTTACGGTCACGGCTCAGTAACGAACATTTTCTCCCTCGTAAGTTGTTGGTTTGGTTTACGTTGGGTGGTGTGACCTGCCATCTGCGGGGGTTGTTGGGTTTTTGATTTGCTATTTCGTTGAACAGGATGAGAGGGACCTGGTTTGACGAATTCCGGGAGGACGTGCGCGCGGACGCGACCACTCCGCCCTCTCACGATCCAATTGCTTTTGCTGCCTCACTGGGGTTTACGCCGGACGAGAAGCAGGCAGCGGTGCTGCGCGCGATGGCCGATCCGGAGATCAAGCAGGGCATTCTGAATTGCACCCGGCAGTGGGGGAAGTCGACGACTGCGGCGGCAGGGGCGGTGCAGCGGCTGGTGACGCGGCCGGGGTCGCTGGTGGTGGTGGCTTCGCCGTCGAAGAAGCAGTCGGCGGAACTGGTACGAACCGCGGTGGGGATGCTGGAGAAGCGGCGGATCCGGACGGTGCGCGACGGCGTTCATCAGGTGTCGGCGGTGCTGCCGAACGGGTCGCGGATTGTGGGGCTGCCGGGGAATGAGGCGACTTCCCGAGGGCTGGCATCGGTGTCGCTGCTGCTGATCGACGAGGCGTCGAGGGTGCCGGATGCGATCTATCATGCGGTGCGGCCGATGGTGGTGATCTCGCAGGGGGATATCTGGCTGCTGAGCACTCCCTGGTGGGCGCAGGGATTCTTCTATGAGGCCTGGGAGCATGGCGGGCCGGGGTGGGCGCGGTTTTCGGTGAAGGCGACGGAGTGCCCGCGGATTCCGGCGGCGTGGCTGGAGAATGAGCGCCAGCAGATGATCGGGTCGGTGTTCCGGCGGGAGTTTATGGCGGAGTTCGTTCAGGACGATCTGTCGGCGTTCGACGCGGAGGTGGTGGAGGCGGCGATGGACGAGCATGCGGCTCCCATGGAGATCGACTGGGCGGAATTCCTCAAAGCGAGGGAGAAACAGCGTTTTTGATCGCGCTGGATTCGGTGTCGGCTGCCTATTGATGAAGCCAGCCGCCGACCCGACCCGAGGAGCAGCGCGGCGACGTGCATCGGTAGGTAAAGGTCGGCGTCGGTGAGGCATTGGCGTTGAGTCCGCGTTCTACCCATACCAGGTCGCAGCCTTTGACGCAGGCGATGGTTGTCTCTCCTGCGGGCGCGTCTACGATCAACTCGAAGGCGGGCGCAGGTGTCTGTGCCTTGCCGACAGCCCAGCCAACAAACATCAGGATCACAGCGATGGCGCTTTGAACTACGATGCGTATTTTCATTCCGTGAAGCCTCTTTCAGCATTATGCGCTTTCCGCGATGGGTCCTCAGGCGGCCGTATTCAGGCTGTTTGGAAATATGCGAGACTTACCGGGTATGGCACTGAAGGCTGCAAGGGAGTCGTCGATGAGGATGGGCATTTTGCTGCTGGCGGCACTGCCGCTTGTGGCGGCGGACGGGATTGCGGGCAAATGGTCCATCACCGGTGACATCGTTGGACACGCTGTGGTCCTGAATTGCTCGGTCGAGGCAAAGCCGGAGGCAAAGATCGCCGGCACTTGCACGCTCACCGGCAGTGACGGGACTGAGTCGGTAAAGATCTCCGGTGAGGCGAAGGGCGAGAAGTTCAACTTCGAGTTCACGACGGGCAGCGGCTATACGCTCGCGTACGCTGGCACACTGCAGCGCGATACGATGCAGGGTGGAATCGAAGTATCGGGCGCCTCGGGCACGTTTACCGGCAAGCGGTCCGCCGAGTAAGTGAAGCGAGCGCAGAGTCTGGAATCGATGGGCCGCTTCGGCTCGCAGAAATCCACGCAAGGAGCATTAAGAGTTGCAACCAAAGAACAGTATCTGCCTGTGGTTCGATAAGGACGCCCTAGAGGCCGCGCGCTTCTACGCTGCCACATTTCCGGACAGCAAAGTAGAGGCGGTTCACCATGCGCCGGGTGATTATCCGAGCGGCAAGGAGGGCGACGTGCTGACGGTGGAGTTCACCGTACTTGGTATTCCCTGTCTCGGTCTCAATGGCGGGCCTGCGTTCAGGCATAGCGAGGCCTTCTCTTTCCAGGTCGCCACCGACAGTCAGGAAGAGACGGACAGATACTGGAACGCGATCGTTGGCAATGGCGGCATGGAGAGCGATTGCGGCTGGTGCAAGGATCGATGGGGACTGTCGTGGCAGATCACGCCGCGCGTGCTCATGGAGGCAATTGCGGCTGGCGGCGGTGAGGCAAAGCGGGCCTTCGACGCGATGATGACGATGCAGAAGATCGATGTCGCCGCGATTGAAGCGGCGCGACGGGGCTGAGACCGGGACGATCGTCCCTGAGTGTTTATCGGTCCAGGCCCGCGAGGAACTCGCGCATGTGGCGCAGGACGTCAGCCTCATTCGTCTGAAACACATAATGACTTGCGCCTGGAATTTCGATGACGCGCGAGTTGGTCACGCCAGACTGAAACATGTCCTCCATAAGTTTCCTGGTCCGAGCTGTGTGTGCAACGACTCTCTCCGCTGCCGCGCGTTTCTCGGGGTCATCGAAGTCGGGAGCGCCAGGGACCATTTCCTTCCACGTTCGGGGAGCCGCATAGAGCGCCATCGCCGGCACGCGTATGCGGGCATAATCCGGCTTCTCTACACCGGCTCCGAGTGCGTCCCTGGGATCGAATCGGTGAAGGTCCGGTTTCGGCGCGGACGGGATGCCTACCTTGTCGAAGTCAGCGCTGCGCTCGTCATCCTTCGGCAGCACGTAGGTGCGGTCCCAGGCGGCATCCAGATAGATGAGTGCCGCGATGCGCTCGGAGTGGCGGGCCCCAATCGAAGACATTTCTTCACCTGCGACGGAATGTCCGACCAGGACAGGTTGCTGCAGCTTTAACGCATCAAGCACGCGGAGAACATCGTTTGCGAGACTCTCCGCGCTGTACCCGGCGTTTGGTTTACTCGATGCACCGAAACCACGCCGGGTGATTCCAAAGACGTGGTACTCGGGAGTGAGTTTTGGGGCGAACGAATCGTAAACGTGGGCGGTGTCACCACCCCCCGCCAACAGAACGATGGCGCGACCACTACCGCCCCAATCTACAACTTCGAGACGAACATCGGGTTCGACGTTGACGAACAGAATCTTGGTTCGCGGAGGGGAATCTGGCGGCTGCCCGCGCGAAGTCACGGCTGCGAGTGACAGGAACAGCGCTGCAAGTCCATATCGAATACTCAACGCGTGCACTCCTTTTGGACTGTATTGCAGTACGAAGGGTAGTGTACGTCAGCGACTGGTGTTTGGCGTGCCGGGCGGTTCGAAGTGGGTTTGGCGGATGATCCGCGACGGCTGACACGCCCGCCGCGGCTTTTCGGTTTTGCGGGGCACCGCGCGCCGATATCGCTATTGCCGCGGAGACTTTTCGAAGCTCAGCATCCACTCCGTTCCGAACTTGTCGGTCAGCATGCCGAAGTGGGCTCCCCAAGGCATATCGCCGAGCGGTTTCGTTACCTTGCCGCCCGCGCTGAGAGCGTCGAATACGGTGTTGATCTCAGACATGCTTTCGCAGGCGAGAGCGATGGCGAAGCCGTTGCCCTTGACGAAAGGCATGCCGGGCATGGTGTCGGATGCCATCAGGAGCGAGGAGCGCAGGGTGAGACGCGCGTGCATGACGCGGTCTTTGGCTTCGCCGGTACTGCAGGCGCCTTCACCGAACGTAGTCACTTCGAGAGTTCCATTGAGGCACTGCTTGTAATGCTCCATGGCCTCGCGTGCGTTTCCATCGAAAAATAAGTAACCGGTTATTGTTTGCATAAGATGAAGCTCCTGAGTTGTTGGTCGCGAAGGAAAAGGCCGAGCCACAGCAGCGCGCCGATGATTGCGGGAAAGAGAATGTTGAAGACGGGGTCGCCGGCTCGCACGTGAATAGCGACGGCGCCGCCGAGGTACGCCGTGAGAAGCACGACGCCGAGGTGCGCTGTGCGGGGAAGTGCGTAGAGCGCGACGCATGCCAGTACCAGCAGACCGAGTCCTGTGCCTGTGCTGAGGGGCAAGCCCAGATGCGTGAAGGCTTCGATCACGGGCGCGGGTTTCATGATGTGCGAGATGGCGTCGCCGACGAGGAACAGGGAGAAGATGCCGCTGGTGATGCGACCGAGCCAGAGTTGCGTTCTATTTGGTTGCATGGAGAGCCGTTTCCAGGCGATCGAAGCTGCTGTTCCAGCCAAAGCTGTGGCCGTCGCGATCGTCTGTGGATTCGAAGAATGCCTGATGAAAGTTCATGGTTGTCTGGCCAGACTGTTCTGTGAAGGTCAGCGTGATGACGGTTTCGTGGCAGGGGATATCGGTTCGGTCCTCCCAGCGAAACGTGAGGATCAGCCGCTCGGGTTCTCTGACTTCGAGAAACGTTCCACTTTGCCAGAGGGTATCGCCGGCCGTTTCGCCGCAGCCGTGTGCCGCCTGATCGCGGTGCAGGCAGAGGCGCCATGTTCCGCCCGTCCTCACGTCATGTTCGAGCGAGGTAGCGGTGAAACCTCTGGGACCCATCCACTGCTGCAGGTGTGCCGGATCCGTCCATGCCTGCCAGACCAGGCGGCGGGGCGCACGAAAGATCCGCGTTATCCGGAGTTCATGCTTACCGGCTTTTGCGGTCACGCTTTGTCTCCTTCGCCTTGATCACCTGCAGGTAGTCGTCGAGCCGGTCGAAGCTGAGTTCCCAGTATTCGCGGTAAGCATCGAGCCATTCAGCGGCTTTCTTCATGGGCTCTGGCGTGAGCCGGCACGGGCGCCACTGGGCGTCGCGCCCGCGCGAAATCAGGCCGGCGTTTTCGAGAACCTTCAGGTGCCTGCTGATCGCGGGCATGCTCACCTGGAAGGGAGCGGCGAGTTCAGTCACGGAAGATTCACCGAGTGCGAGCCTGGCGAGGATCGCGCGCCGGGTGGGGTCGGCGAGGGCGGCGAAGGTGGAACTGATTGCGTCGGTATTTAACGACATCGTTAATTAACCATATCATTAAGCATACGCACTTGGCGCGATGCAAACATGACAATTTCGTAGTTGCTTTGGCTTTGGCGTTTTCGCCGGCCAGACTGTTTTGCGGGGCTGGTGCGGGCCAACCATTATAATGATCATTAGTATAAGGAGAAACGCAATGGCATCGCTCAAGCTCACGAGGATCGGGACGTCGACAGGCGCCATTTTGCCAAAGGAGATGCTGGCGCGCCTAAAAGTGGAGAAGGGCGACACGCTCTATGCGATCGAGACCAAGGAAGGCTATCTGCTGACGCCTTACGACCCGGCGATTGCGGAGCAGCTGGAAACCGGGCGTGAATTCATGAAGGAGTACAGGGACACCTTCAAAGCGCTCGCAAAGTGACCGGGGAGCCTCGGTGGATCAGCAAAAGGGCGCTGCTGCTCTTACATGAAGAAAGCCTTGCCGTGTTTGGGGGAGCATCAGGATTGCGAGATGAGGGTCTACTTGAGTCAGCGCTGGCTCGACCGCTGAATACTCAC
Source organism: Bryobacterales bacterium (assembly GCA_025462945.1). Lineage (GTDB taxonomy): Bacteria > Acidobacteriota > Terriglobia > Bryobacterales > Bryobacteraceae > BOG-234. Next base: position 8,211 of record JAOAPO010000332.1, on the reverse strand, counting down.
GCTTACGACGAGGACTGCACCCTTGCTGAACTCGCGGCATCGTACGCCTTCGGTCTGGCGAAGAACCACGCGTTTGTGGACGGGAACAAGCGGGCCGCATTCCTTTCGATCGGCCTGTTCCTCGCCATCAATGGACTAAAGCTTGTGGCTGACCAGGTAGATGCGATCCGAACGATATTGGCGGTCGCGGCCGGCGAAATCGATGAGCACGGCCTCGCGTTGTGGATAGAGGCAAACAGCGTTCGCCGATAGTTCCTGCCGTGTTCTGAGCGAGTGCTTCGAGTCGCCGAGTTGGCCGTGGTGCGTCGGCCGATGCGCGAGAAGGCTAAGCGGCGCGAGCTTCTAAACATAATTACAATCGAGGAGTGAAACCGTTCTGTTGGCTGCTGGTCGCGCTGGCTGCGGGGCTGGGGCAGGCTGGAGAGATTGCCCGGTCGATCCCGCCTCACGTGATCCATCAGGCAGACACGGAGTATACGCCGGCGGCGCTGGCGGAGAAGGTTGCCGGGGTTGTGACCCTGTCAGCGGTGATTGGGGTGGACGGAACGCCGTCGGAGATCCAGGTTGTGCAGGGACTTGGGAAAGGCCTGGACGAGAAGGCGATGGAAAGTGTGGCGCAGTGGCGGTTTCAGCCGGGAACTTACGACGGGAAGCCAGTCGCCGTCAAGGTTCGGATGGAGGTTCACTTTCGCCTGCCACGGGTGCGGTAAGTCATAGAAGTTCGGGCCATCCGTGGGTTACGGATGGCCCGAGGCTTGTGCGCGGCGGTGCTTTAGAAGCGGATGCGCATTGTCATTGAGGCGTGGCGCGCCTGAACGCTGGCCGAAGTTACAGTGCCGAACGTTGTGGACGTATACGCGGACAGGCTGGTGGGGTTAGAGCAGACGCCACCCGATGCCGCACAGTTGATCGCCAGCGCGGTGGCGGGGTTGCCCGGGTTGAAGTGGTTGAAGACGTTGAAGGCTTCCACCTTGAAACTCAACGTGGTCGGGTGCTCACGGATGGACAGCGTCAGGTCCTTCTGCAGCGCGAAGTCATAGTTCATGACGCCCGGGCCGTAGGTCATGGTGGGCTGCGCGTTGCCAATGCCATACGAAGTGGCAGAGGGCAGGACGAAGCTGGCGGGATTGAAGGGGTACCAGAGCCGCGAGTCGGCGGCGGCGAGGCTGTTGTTCACGCCCCCCGCATACGTGGACGCCGGGGTGGCTCCGTCAGCCAGCCAGAGGCTGCCGTTCTGCTGGCAGCGGAGCGGGAACCCACCGGTGGGAGTTCCTGTCCAGTAGCCGATGGGCGCGCCGTTGGCGGTGCAGGAGACGGCAAGCGCCTGTCCGTAGAAGAAGGTTCCGATGCCCGAGAAGTGCCAACCGTCAAAGACCTGCTTCGCGACCACATTGTTCCAGTACTTCGTGATACCCGGAATGTCATAGCCCCAGTTGACGTTAACCGCATGGGGCCGATTGCCCGTGACGTTCTTCAGGAGTTTGTCATCGACCCACTGGTTGCGGTTGTAGGTGATGGTCTTCGACCAGGTATAGTTGCCGCCGAACTGGAACCTCTTCGAGAAGCGCCGGTTGAGAGCGACCTGGAGAGCGTTGTAGTTGGAAGCGCCATCGAGCGTGTACATGTTGATCGCGCCCCAGCCCCGGTAGCCGCCGGAGAGCGCGCGGATGAGGTTGGTGTTATAGAATCCGCCCGTACCGCCACTGCCGCTGGTGGGATCGAGGTATTTGGGATTGGCGCCGCTCGTGGGAGACCAGGTGGTGTAGGGCTTCACGGCGTTGAAGTCGGTGCGGCCCTGGTTGAACTGGTTGTGTGCGACGTTCCCGACGTAGGAGACGTCGATGACGAAACCCTTGCCCAGATCGCGCTGTACTCCGAAGCTCCAGTCGTAGGTGGATGGCGGCTTGTAGTCGAGTGAGCCGCCGGTGGTGGCCTGCGGTGTGTAGACGGCCGTGGCGCCACTCAGGCTGCTGATGGAAGTGTTCAGAATCAGGGGCGCCACGAAGTTCGGGGGGGCTGCGATGGGACCGACACCGGCACCGGTCGCGCCGATTGTGTCAACACCGAAGGCGCGTCCATAGAAGATGCCGAACCCGGTACGAAGTGCGGTTTTGCCGTCCCCGAAGACGTCCCAGGCCAGACCCACGCGAGGTCCGATCTGCACGGAAGGATTGTTGAACAGCATGGTGTTCTTCTGAAGAATGCCGGAGAACGGGAGGGTTCCTGAGCCATACGACAGAGGGTCGAAAGTGCCCTGCTGCGCGTACGGGTAGATGCGACCCGTTACGGGGTTGATGGAGGCCTTGTTCGCGACCGGGCAGCTGGTGGCGCCACCGACGGGCACGGTGCAGTGCGGGTAGAGCAACTGACCCGCGGCGGGGTCCTTGTAGCTTGCCTGATCGAAGATACCGAGGGTGGCACCCTGCGAGCGGAGCGCGCCCAGGAACTGGAAGCGCACGCCGGCGTCGATGGTTACGCGGCGGTTGAGCTTCCAGGTATCCTGGAGGAACCATTCCACCTGGGTGTAGCGTGCGTGGTTGATCTGCTTTTTGTTGTCTTCACCGTAGCCGTACATGTTGCCAGTGAGAAGGTTCGAAAACGGGTTGCCGGTATCGACGGGGTTGCCGAGATCGGAGCCGAAGTAGTAGGTACCCGCGGTGTTGTAAACGGAGTAGACGCTGACGTTGCGCGCTGATTTCTCGATGTAGATACCGGCCTTCAGGGTGTGTGCGCCCTTGATCCACGTCAGATTGTCGGTGAGGTTTTGACCTTCATCGGTACCGTCGAAGGGCCAGCGGCTGTCGAAGCCGAAGGCGGGGAGATTGGGGATGGCCGTGGGCGCGGACTGCGCAGTGAAGCCGGAAGGCAGATCGAAGCGAACCTGGGGGAGCAGCTTGAGGTAGTTTGCGCCGAACAGGTTCGGGAGGTTGAGCGTGTTGCCATTGACGTCTTTCAGCGGCAGCTGGCTGGCGGCGAACAGCTTATCTTCGATGGGGCTGTTGCCCTGATGGGCGCGATTGATGCCGGCGGTCATTTCATTGATCAGATTCGGACGGAAAGTGTGGATCCAGGTCATGGCCGCGCCGACTGACGGGATGTGATAGCTGTGCGGGAACTGACCCCAGGTGCCCGCGCCGTTGTTGGCACTGGTGCCGTTGTTGGCGGGACCGAGAATGGCGCCGTCGCCGGATTGATCCTGATAGTCCTGGAGGAGGCGGACGAAGAGACTGTCCTTCGAGGTGGCGTTGTAGTCGACGCGCAAAATCTTGTCTTCGCGGGGCTGGTCGTTCGCGCCCTGGAACTGGAAATTGTACTGCCGCTGGCCGGTGGGATCCTGGAAGTTCGGGAGAGGAAATCTGGTCATGAAGGCCTGACCGATTGCGCTGATGCGGCTGGCAGGGATTTTGTTGCCGGTGAAGCACCCGGGTCCGCCGGCAGCCGCGCAGGCAGCACCGGAACTGGGATCGCGAACGAGGATGGGGGTGCCGTTCGCGTTGACGGATGCGGAGAAGTCGCCTGCCCTTTCCGCAGCGCTGGGCATAGAGTAGCGGTGAGGACCGGCGATGCCGTGGTTCTTCAGCAGGTCGTAGGAGAAGAAGAAGAATAGACGGTTTCGATCTTTGTTGAAACGCGTGCCGGGGATGAGGAGAGGGCCCCCGATGGTTCCGCCGGGGTTCTGGTAACGGTACCGCTGTTTGGCGACGCCGAGCTTGTTGTTGAACCACTCGTTGGCGTTCAGGGTTTCATGCCGCCAGTCGTAGTAGGCGGTGCCGTGGAACTGGTTGCTGCCGTTCTTGATGGTGATGTTCAACTGGCCGCCGTTGCGTGCGCCGTATTCAGCGGTGTAGTTGGAGACGAGGAGTTTCACCTCACCGACGGCATCGACGCTGGGAGCGATGTAGCCGTTGATAGAGGGTGCGCCGGAATCCTGGCTGACGATGCCGTCCAGGGTGACGACGACCTGCCCCTGCTGGCCTCCGTTGATGGTGGGGACGTTGCCGCCCCAGCCGCGGCTGTCGTGATTGCCGAGGTCCTGCACGCCGGGGAGAGTCTTGAGCACGCCGAGGAAATCACGGCCCCGAACCGGCGTGTCAGCGATCTGCATGAGATTGACGTTTTGCGAACGATCGGAACTGTCGGTGGCGACGTGGGCCGCTTCGGCGGCGACTTCGATGGACGTTGTCACGTCGCCCACAGTGAGCCTGATCGTGTGGAGGTCGACGCGTTCCTGGGATGAGATGGTGACGTTCGTTTGCTGGTAGGTCTTGAACCCGGGCTGAACGATTTTGACGCTGTAGTTGCCGGGGATGATAGAGACGAATTCGAACTCGCCGGAAGGGCCGGTTCGGTAGTCACGGGTCTGTTTCGAGATGTCGTTGGTGAGTGTCACCGCGGCACCAACGACGAGGGCGCCGCCGGAGTCAGCGACGGTGCCGGACACGGAGCCGGTGACGGTTTGAGAGTATGCGGCCGGCGCGATTGCCAGCAGCAAAGACAGAAAGATCCTGCAGATGTTCTTCGGCAACTTCATGGTTGACTGACCCCTTTACCCAATTTGTTTGGAAAGATTAAAGGAATGTTAAAAAACCCCTTTAACGTTTCAGTGCCATCTTGTATATCAGAATTTCGGGCGGAATGGAACCGGTCTTGAGGATTTTTGTTCGGGTGGGTCGCGTACTACCTGGTCAGGCAGCTGATCTGCTCTCAAGCCGAGGAACGCTGAATGGCGCAAATGGCCGTCGATGGTCCATTCTCTTATGCCCACCTGCGCAACCAGCTTCGGCTTAAGCCAGCAGCAGTTCTTCATTACTTCAGCCGTCAGGGCCATGCCTCTTCTTGCGCTCTTTGGTTCCGGCAAGTTGGCGAAGGGGCAGGTGTCCTGCGCTAATCCATTGAATTCTTTGAATACTGTTTCTTTACTGCCCGGCGTTGTAAAGCCGTTGCGGATTTTGCCGCAGAAGATCAGCTTTTTGTCCTGGTAGTAGCCGACGAGCAGCGCGTCAAAGCCTCCTGGGCCTGGGACGTAGCCCCCGATTACCAGTTCCTGCTCGAGGTGGAACTTGAGCTTGCTCCAGAGGCCGGTGCGCTTCCCTGCCTCGTAGACGCTGTCGCCTCGCTTCGCTATCAGACCTTCGAGGCCGGTGGCCTGGGCGGCGGCGATCAGCTGGTCCAGTTCTGCGTTCAGTGTCTCGGAGAAAAACACGGGCTTCGGCACGTCTCGCAGTGCGGTCCTCAGCATTTCGCGCCGCTTGTCCAGAGCAAGAGACAGCAGGCTGCGTCCTTTGTAGACGAGGAGGTCGAAGGCGTAGAACTGGACGCGGTCGGGCTGCAGATTTTTGTTCTGAAGGGCGTTAAAGGCGGGCTTGCCCGCGGCGTCGAGCGCGATGATCTCTCCGTCGATCACGGTGCTTTCGGGCAGGTGAGCGCAGGCGGCGGCGATGCCTGGGAAATCGGCGGTGAGCGGGTTGTTGCGCCTGGAGGCTATGGTTACGCCGCGGTTGCGGATGACGAGCGCGCGGTAGCCGTCGAACTTGGCTTCGTAACGCCAGCCTGGGCCTTCGGGCAGCTTCGCGACGAGCTTGCACTGCATGGGTTCAATGAAGGCGGCCTCGGCGACTGGCAGGGATCGGTTGGCGTCGTCGAGCGCGGGGTCGGGCGGCGGGGTGCGGTTGCTTTGCCAGACGGCGTCGTGCGCTTCGGCGATTTGCCGGAGCGTGCGGTCGGAGAGGGCGGAGCGATCTTCGTGCGGCGGCGGCTGGAGGGCGGGCTCGACCTTCTCGATCAGCCAGGTGTTCTTGCCTTTCTTCTGGTCGCGGGTCATTTTCCATTCGCCCTGTAGCTTTTTGCCCGCCATACCGATATGCAAGTAGCCGCGTCAATAGTTGCCCTCGACGACTTAATACGTGCCAATGTCCCAGACCATGACGGTGCCGCCGCCGTACTGGCCCTGGGGGATGATGCCTTCAAAATCGAGGTAGTCGAGGGGGTGGTCTTCGGTGGCGCTGGCGAGGCGGCGGACTCCGGGTTCGTAAGGGACGCCTTTCGGGATGGCCCATGATTTGAGGGCGTCGTGCATTTCGAGGCGGAAGTCGTAATGGAGCCGGGAGGCTGCGTGCTGCTGGACAACGAAGCGGCGGCTGCTGCCCTGCGCACTGCGGCGGGGGACGGACGGCGCGGGTTCAGTTGCTGTGGGAGAGCTGCGTCTGCGGGTACGAGTGGGTTGGGGGCTTAGGCTTTGGGTGAGGTCGGCGGGGAGGGTTTGTTCCAGGGTGAGGACGGGCTCAAAGAGATCGCCGTTCTCGTCGAGTCGCGCGAGGGCGGCGGGGGATCGAACTGGACGGGGTCGGGGTTGCGGGAGTTGCGGACGGCTTCGAGTTCGGTCCAGAGGACGGGCATGGAGACGAAGGGGTAGTCGCGCTGGGCGCGCAGGGAGTAGACGGCGACGGTGGTTTTGAAGTCGGCATTCTGGCTCCAGTCGATGAAGACCTTGTTGGTGCGCTTGTGTTTGGCCATGTCGGAGACGGCGAGGTCGGGGTGTTGGGTTTCGATGAGGAGCGCGACGGAGCGAGCGAACGGCTGGGTTATTGCGTAGGTGACGGGGGTGTTGAGGGGCAGATAGAGCTGGAGTCCCTTGGAGCCGGAGACTTTCGGGAATAGCTGAAGGCCGAAGTTTTCGAGGAGCTGGCGAATGAGGAAGGCGAGGTCGATGCAGTGGAGGAGATTTGTGCCCTCGCCGGGGTCGAGGTCGAAGACGACGGAGGTGGGGGCACTGAGATTAGGGACGCAGTGGAGGAACGGGTGGAGCTCGAGAGTGGCGATGTTGGCGAGCCACGCGAGGGTAACGGCGTTATTGGCGAGGATGTAGTGGATGTCAGCGCCGCCGGCGCGGCGGGCGACGGGGAAGCGGGTGACCCAGTCGGGGGTGAAGCTGGGGGCGTCTTTCTCCCAGAAGGCCTTGGATTGGATGCTGTCGGGGTAGCGTTTGAGGGTCAGGGGCCGGTCCCGAAGGTGGGGCAGGAGCCATGGGGCGGCGCGCACGTAGTAGTCGACGACGTGAGCTTTGGTGAAACGAGCGGCGGGGTAGAGAACTTTTGAGAGGCGAGTGAGGGTCAGGTCGTGGTGGTCGAGGGTGGTCTGGATGGTGTCGGAATCGGCCATGCGTTGCCCAGCGGCTGGGGTGCAATTGAGGCACCAGCTGGTTATGGCGCGCGGCGCAGATCGCGGAAGGTGATGGAGTAGCGGGTGGTTTCCACGGGTGGGATGCTGTGTTCCCAGTCGCGGCGGGCCGGGCCTTCAAAGAGGTAAGCGGAGCGGGGTTCGAGTGTTAGGGACACGCGCTGCCATTTGGGCCCGGGAGGCTTTCGCAGGCGGAGGGTGCAGGGCGAGGCGAGGGAGATGCCGATCACTCGGTCAAAGACGGGGCGGTCTTTGTGCCAGCCGATGGCGGCTCCGGGGGCGTACTCGGTGACCAGCGCATGGTGGAGACCTGAAAGCGCGAAGCCTGTCGAAGTAAGAATTTCAGCGTAGAGGTGGTGGAGGAAGTCGGGGACGGGCTCGGCCTGGTGGAGCTGGTGGTCGTTGAAGCTGTAGTGCCAGCCGAAGGAGACGACGCGGCGTTTGCCTTCGAAGCCTCGGAACTGAAATTCCGTGAAGGGGAGGGCCTGTAGTTGGGTGAGGAGTTCGGTTTCGTGGGCGGGAGTTAAGGCGTCCTCGCGGTAGCGGAAGCCTTCTGGGAACTGCGGAAAGAGGTCGGGTTGCCGGGACGGCATAGCTGGCCGGATGAAAGCAGGTTCGGTGCCACGTGTTCGGATCCGGTTGATGGCGATGCCGGCGGGGGACGAACGGGCCCTATGACGTTCCCCTGGAGAAGGCTGCCGAGGTAAGCGACCCTGCCGTCCCGGTTTAGCAGGTCAGTGCGCAGCGGATTTCGATCGTCGAGAGCCGTCTGCCTGGATAGTGATAGCCAGATGTTCGATATGCGCTTACTGCCAGGGCCAGGCGAGGCGAACGGCCCAGTATGATCCCCACCCGAGGCTGACGTGCTCGATGCGGAGGCACAAGCCGAGCAGCAGAAGCGCAACGCCGATGAGTTTTGCCATGGTCCTCCTGAGGAGTGGCGGTAAAGCAGGAGCTAGAATTCTATTCTCATCCGGTCGCGAGGACTTTGCCGACGACATCCCTTCCGTTCGGTGCCGTCTCGCGCACGGGGCG
>JAOAPO010000316.1 GCA_025462945.1 Bryobacterales bacterium | reverse complement strand
TGTTGAACACCCGTTGAAAGCGTGGGGTTGATGTAAGACTGACCATCCGGTACGTTCTTGAGGATCGCCCTATCCAGATCGGTGAAGCGGGTTTGATCCACCATCTTCATCTGCGCGAGGATGATGTCATAGTCCAGCCGATGCCCCAGCTTTGCGGTTGCCAGTTCCTGCGCGCGGTGCCGAATGCCCTGCCGCACATATTCGGCTGGGAGCTTCACTTCCTTCCCGCCCTTATCTACGCCACGAATGACAAGATGGACGTGGTGATGCGCCGTGTTGGTATGCACCGCCGCCGTCCATTCCAACTGGAGCCCAAGGTCTCTATCCATATGAGCCAGCAGGTCTTTGGTGAACGCTTCAAGGTCTAGCTCGTTCCCACGTTCTGGGCTGATGATGATCTTCCACATCAACTCATCCCCCGGGTCCTGCCACTCGTTGAGCTTCTTGGAAGGCTTCACGGCTCCTTCTTCGTTGAACCCACCCTTTCCGGCACTCTCCCTCTCGATATAACGCCCGTGTGCTTTCCACTGGCCCTTACTCCCTCGCTTCGAGTACCGAACCCGAATCGCAACCCGCTGGTGGAATATCCGATCACGAACCGGCCTTACGCTTCGGGCCTCGCTTCGCCTTCCCGTATCGCGCATCGTCGTCATGAGCTTGCGAAACGCGCCGCTCCATGCGATCCCGTCCTTCTGATAGCCCTTTCTGGGAGCAAGGCCGCCGGGCCGGAACTCATGCTCTGTGCGAATGTCGCTGCGCCGCTTGCCTTTAATCTTCTTGGCCATGAGCGATCTCCTTGAATAGCTTGTTCCCGCGCACATCACCCGCTATCCGCACACGTAACTCGTTGAGGCGCTGCTCCGAAGCCGGACTACCCTGCCGGGAGGGAAACGCAGCAACTAAGACTTCAAGCACCGTCCAGAGCGTTGCAAAGCTCGCCTGGTGCATCGTTCCGAGCGACTGCACATGCGCGCCTAACCTGCTGATGGTGGAGACAAGCCGCTCCTCCGTCTCCTCGATGGACCCGCCGGAAATATCCTCCTGTATAAGGTGGCGAAGATACGCACTCGTAGACGTGAACCCTCTATCGCGAGCCTTAGTCTCCATCGCGGTCCATGTCGCGTCATCGACTTTTAGTGACCGATGGACTGTCATAAGACCCCCTGAAAATGATGAGATAGATCAAGAGGTTGGGAGTGGAACATAAAGGCCGTGCTCCGCTCGGCCCCCTTTGCATGGCTTACGCCATAGAATCTATTGCACATAGACCGTGCCACAGATTCGGAACGCGGTGCCGCTGCTGAGGCATCTGCTGCTTTTCTGTAACTGATCGTTGCGGTGATGTGAGACCTCGTTGCTCCGGTGATCGTTCGCGTGAGTTTGCATAGCGGCCGCGTGACTCCGCGTAGAAGCCACGTGATTGTGCGTGAAATGGGTATACCCCGTGCTGGGCTATTGACGAGCGGCAACCTTTCGTGAGTAAATAGGGCATGCATGAACGAAGTATGTCACAGCCTGTGCAGAGAAAGGAAGGCCGGTATGTTTAGTTTCTGTATCGCGTTTAGGTTCGGTCAGGCTATCGGCCAGTGGTTCCGCTGCCGCCGCTAGTCGATGGCCTGCGGCAAGCGATTAGGGAGAATGTCCGCTCGGAAAAGATCGAGTGCAAAACGGCGATCATCCGGCAGCTTCTCCCTGACATCAAAGCCGCGACGGATGCTGGATTCACCTACGTTCAAATCGCGGCATGGCTTGCCAAGGCTCAGGGCTTCAGCATCAGCGGCAAGCACCTCGCCGTCATCGTTTCCCAGATCAAGCAGCGCAAGAAGGCGAAAGAGCCAAAGGCGCAGCTCAACATGTTCGACAAGCTCAAGGCGGATAAGGCAGCGGATACCGCCAAGCGCTTTACCCACGACCCGGTTTCCGATGCCAAAGGACTCATGTGAATCAGAAGAAGACCGTACACATCACCTCCCAAGGAAAGGGAGGCGTCTACAAGAGTGGTTCTGCCGCGTTGCTCGCGCAGTTCCTTCATGACAAGGGCCACGAGGTGAAAGCTTTTGACACCGACCCTACGAACGCGACGCTGAGCCACTTCAAGGGTTTGAACGTCTTGCACGTGAATGTGACCGAGGGGAATGCTGTGGACATCCAAAAGTTCCATGACATAGCCAACAGAATCGTCGGAGAGGACGGGCCCTTCGTCATCGATACCGGGGCGACCATCTTTCTTTCGTTCTGGGAATACGTGGGCCAGACGGGGCTTATCGACTTCCTCGATTCGCAGGATCGTCGGGTGGTAATTCATTGCCCCGTGATGGGCGGACAGGAACTTGCGGAGACACTAAAGGGCTTCTCGGCAATCTGCCAGATGATGCCGGCAGATTCCATCGTGGTTTGGGCGAATACCTTTCACGGCGAGGTGGAGGGCAACGGCAAGACGTTCGAGGAGTTCACGGTTGTCCGGGAAAACGCCGACAAGCTCCTCGGGATCGTCCGACTTGGCGATCCGGTGGGGAGTCTCAGAGGAAAGGCGTTGCAGAGCCTTTCGGAAACCAACCGTACGTTCAAGGAGGCGATGGCGGATTCCAGCATCGGGCTGGTGGAGCGGCACGTATTGCACGGCGTCAGGAAGACCATCTGGGACCAGCTTGAGGGGATCTTCTGAAACGAGGGAAGATCGCGGAGATTCAGCCCCCGTTAGATTTCAAGGACGGCCTGCTCACCAACGCCGTGCGTGCGGAACTGGTGGCCCTGACAGGCCACGACATCGCGCCGGATGACCCGATCATGGCTTTGGTGGTGCTGAATCAGCTTTTGCTACCTAGGGTTGCAGAGGAAGTCGCGATGATTCTGACCAACACGAATCAGGATGCACTCGATGCTCTGGGCAATATGCGTAAAGAGACGTTGCAAACCACGGCAGGCGACTTACTGTTGCTGGCGAGCCAGGCCAAGGAGATGTTGAAGGTCGATCTCACTGAGGCATCAGGGCGCGCCGCGGCAATCGTCGCGGGAATCGAGTCCGGCCTTCGGATAAGCCGCGCGGTTTGGATTGCCGTGGGGGCGATTGGCTGTGCTGTGTTCGGTCTTGGCCTTATCGTCGGCGCAGCATTAGAGAGGTGATCATGTTCGACAAAAGTATCGCATCAAGGCACATATCCGAGCACTACCGCCCGGATGACTATCTCGCTGCGGTACTGATAACGCGGGGAGCGGGTGGGAAAGCCACAGAGGTTAAGCATGAGTATGCAACCGCTGAGGCGCTGGCCAGCGAGCGGCGGATGGCGCACTTCCGAGCGGCGAACGCATCGGGAGCCGACATTTACCTTACCGTGAACTCTCTTAAGGCCGGGACGCGCAACCGAGAAAAGCGGGACGTGGAAACCATTCGGCATCTCTATCTCGACGTGGATGAGAACGGGCCGGAGGTACTGACGAGGGTGCTGAGCTCCAACCTGCCGAAACCGTCCAAGGTGTTTCTAACCAGTCCGGGAAAATATCAGCTTCTCTGGAAGGTCGACGGGTTCACGCCCGATCAGGCCGAGTCAATCGTTCGTGGCATGGCGCATCAGTATGGCGCCGATCAGGCAGTTTGGGACTGCGCTCGCATTCTGCGGATTCCGGGGTTCAGGAACCATAAAATTGGGGACAAGTTTCACGTCGTATCGGTGGTGCCAGGAGACCGATCGGCGGGTGGTCTTACGCCGGCGGACTTTCCAGCGTTTCCGGAACTGGAGAGACAGATCGCCGGGGGGGAGGGGAAGAAGCTTGGGGCGGGACATCACTCCCAGAGCGAAGTGGACTGGGGCCGAGTCCTACGGAGGCTCGAAAGGAATGAAGATCCAGCGGCGATCAAGGCATGGTTGGAGCGGGAGCGGCAGGACAAGGCACGGCCCGCGGCTTATGCGGAGGGCACGGTCAATCGCGCGATGGCGTACCGGCAGCGGCAGGGCGGGGCAGCACGCTGCCAGACGTTATAAGCGTATGGCTCACTTGCAGTAGATGTGGTCGCAGTGATCGGACCTCAAAACCGGGTTTTTAGGTCACATCAGAACACAGGAGCCTTCAAGATCGAGTTTATTCTGGCGTTTGCAGGGTCCGCCGACTGCGCTGACACGTTTTGAAGCAAGGTTACGGCAGTACAGTAGCGAGACAGCGATATTCGGTATCGACAGCAGATGCCGGGCGCCGGTGGGTGTCAACGCGAGAAAGCACTAGTGTTCGAGTGGCACGACGGCGTTCCCGGCACCCCGAAGGTGCGTGACCAGAACGTCCCGCGCGCTTCTGCCTGCAATGACCGGTACCGTCTATTGAGAACCGAACGGGGCGGACACGACGGCCTGGTTAGCGCAAACGCCGTTCTTCGAGCTCGATCCGTGAGGGCTGCAGCAGTTGGAGCGCCGGAGCCACCGCTTGGTTCGGTGTTCGGATAATTGCAATCTCTACGTTCGCAGCGAACGGGCGGCACAGCGGGTGTTGGAAAAGGTTAGTCGTCCGGTCAAGTTGGTGGCCAACAAGTTCATCGCGCCACGCAATCACGTGGGCGCGTGTGATCTGGCGAAATTCTTTCGGCCGCCGGACCCCCGTGAAGCGCGTAAAATCCGCGATGGCATGGCGGTATGCGCGCTCGGTGTGCGCGTTGTCGATGTTGCGGAACCAATCGACCTCTGGCGGCACGTCGGCAAGCCGCTGGAATTCCGCGGCTGTCAGAAGCCGATGGTTATGGGTGAGTCGAATGGGGGATTTCGCCTGATTCATCGGCGCATCTTACTCTCGATAAAAAGTATTATCAAGAGCAAAACCGTGATCGGGCTTGAGGGTTTGGCGCCAAAGTAAATTACCGGTGCACCTTCCCGTTGCTCCACAAATCGACTATCATTTATGTTTGGTATTAAAATATACCAAGCCATCGTTGTTTTAAGTGAGCCGCTGCAGAATCCGTAGCCGGTTCGGCACTCCGCGCAGGGGTGAAGGAAGGCCGCGATGCCCGGCGAAGCACAAGCCACCGACAATAAACGCATCTGCGTCTTGCCACCGCGATACGCTGTTCGATTTGAAATCGGACGTAATCCCGTCGCTCAACTGAAGCAGGCGCAAATCGCGGCAGAATTTGTCGCGGTGCCATACACACGAGGCAATCTCCAAGGCGAGATCCTTTCCTCCGAATCCCAAAGCATCGCGGTTTTGCCGAAGACTGCCCGGTTTGATCGCCCACCGGTTGAGCCTACTCTTCTGACGGAAACGGGAAAAGCGCCTACACCCGCAAAAATAACAAAGGCAACGTGGGTTCCTGGCACAGAATTTCTGGGCTCTCCCGATCTGGAGAGGTCGCGGGTAATCTGCGAAGCCGTGCGGCGTTCCTGGGAGGATGGCTTTCACTTCATCGAGGAAGGCGTTGGAAAGGACGGTTCGCCGCGGAATGGGCTGAGACCCCCTCAGACAGGAGGTCTGCATGCGGCGATTGGGCATTGGAAAATGTCCGAAGAACCCGCTACGATCGTGATGCCGACTGGGACTGGAAAGACTGAAACCATGGTTGCGCTCACGGTCCACGAGCGCCCAGAGCGGGTTCTTGTAGTGGTTCCCAGTGACGTCCTGCGCACCCAGATCTCGGAAAAGTTTCTAACGTTAGGCCTCTTGAAATCCTTCAGTGTCTGCGGTCCCTCGACACTCTATCCGGTCGTTGGCACCTTGAAGCATGCCATGAAGTCGCCTGCGGAACTACGCCGGTTTCTGGAGTCATGCAACGTCATCGTCAGCACGATGTCCCTCCTCAGCCGCCTCTCCGAAGAGGAACACAAGATATGCGCCACCTGCTGCTCGCATCTGTTTGTGGATGAGGCGCATCATGTGAAAGCCCGTACGTGGGACCGACTTCGCGGATTCTTTGCGGCCCGGCGGGTCCTGCAATTCACCGCAACGCCGTTTCGCAATGATGGCCAGCATGTCGATGGGCGCGTCATTTTCAACTATCCTCTGCAGAAAGCCCAGGCGGAAAACTACTTCGCTCCGATTACGTTGTTGCCGGTCTATGAATTCGACCCTGACGACGCTGACGACGCGCTGGCAAAGGCTGCAGTTCAGCAGTTGACCGAGGATCGGGCCGCAGGACACGATCACCTCTTACTTGCTCGAACCTCGTCCATCATTCAGGCTGAAAGGCTGCTGGCGATCTATGAGAAACACGCGACGCAGTTCGGTCCGGTCGTGGTCCACAGTGATCTCTCCGTCAGAGCACGGCAGGAAAGACTTGATCGCATCACCAATCGGACCTCCTGCGTCGTGGTGTGTGTCGATATGTTCGGCGAGGGATTCGATCTTCCCGAGCTGAAAATCGCAGCTCTGCACGACACGCATAAGAGTTTGGCGGTCACGCTGCAATTTGTGGGTCGATTTACGCGCGGCAAACCGACCCTTGGGGCGGCAACTGTGATTGTCAATCTCGCCGACCCGGCCGTGGATGATTCGGTGCGCGAGCTGTATGCAGAAGGCTCCGACTGGAACAAGGTGCTGCGCGACTTGAGTCGAGATGCAACGAACGAACACGCGGAGCGACAGGACTTTCTTGAAGGGTTCGTGGTTACAAAACAGAAGATTCCGACTCAGAATCTGACGCCAAAGATGAGTACGGTGGTGTACCGCACGAAGTGCAAGAAATGGCACCCGCACAGACTCGCTAACCTCTTTGCCGAGGAAGCTATCCTGAGCGGACCGGCCATCAATGCCGCCAAGAACGTCGCCTACCTCGTGACGCGAGAAAGCCACGAAATCGAGTGGGGTGCCGTTCGAGAGTTCGTGAATACCGCCTATGAGTTGTACCTACTCTACTGGGACGAAAAACGTGAACTTTTGTTCGTTCATACGTCGAACAATGAAGTCGCCCATGAGTCTCTCGCAAAGATCGTTGCCGGGACGGATGCAGAACTTGTCAACGGCACAGCAGTGTTTCGTGTTTTCTCGGGGCTGCACCGACTTCTTCTACAAACGCTCGGATTAACGCACGCGGTAGGGCGGCTCATCCGCTTCACAATGCTCGTGGGGGCAGATATTCACTCGGGTCTTGCTGAGGGCCAAACACAGACCAAAGTGAAGACCAATGTGTTCGCATCCGGCTTCCGGACCGGCCGGCGCGTGACAATCGGCTGTTCGAGAAAAGGTCGCATCTGGTCGCGCCGTTCAGCCGGGGGAATCGTCGAATGGGTGGACTGGTGCGCCGACATCGGGAGCAAGCTGAGCGACCGAAACTTTTCCGAGAACGACATCCTGAACAACTCTATAGTGCCGGAAGAGATTGCCCAGCGGCCCGCGCTTATTCCGCTTGCCGTGGAGTGGCCCGACGCAATCTATGGGAAAGACGACGCCATGTTTTACGTCGATTTCGGTCTGGAGCGCATCGCCTTTTACGATGTCGGACTCGAGCTTCTCACCCATGATGAAATCTCGCCCATCCGCTTCCGACTGTTCAGTGGGAAATATTCAACCGAATATGAGCTCCGCTATAAAACAAACGGAGCGGAGTACGTGTTGATCAACGGTGTGGACCTGTCAATCGTGATCGGAAAGCGGACAAAGCTCGTGCGGGAGTGGTTTACCGCGAATCCCCCGGTTGTCCGGTTTGAACAAGACAGCTTCACCGAGGATAATCAGTTCTGCCGACCAGCTCAGCTGCGTGTTGTGCCGTTCCATCCCCAACGAATTCAGGCATGGCAGTGGGATGGCACAGCCCTCAACCACGAGTCTCAGACACTCGCAAAGCTGACCGACTCAATCCAGTACAAGGTCATTCAGTGGTTGAAGTCGCCCTCCGCCCCATTGGCATACGACATTATCTTCGATGATGACGATACGCGGGAGGCCGCCGATATCGTTGCGATCGCACAACGGGATGATTTCCTGATCGTCCACCTGTTCCATTGCAAGTACTCCAAGATCGAACCGGGCAAGCGGACCGCTGACCTCTTTGTGGTATGCGGGCAGGCGCAATTGAGCGTCCAGTGGCGCGCAAATCCAGAGCAACTTCTGTCACATCTGATGCACCGGGATATCGAACGGGTTAAGAGGACGGGTGTCACGCGCTTTGAGAAGGGGGACCGAAAAGTCCTTCTTCAACTTCAGCGTCGATCGCGTAAATTCGTACCACAGTGGGAGGTGACGATCATTCAGCCGGGCCTGCAAAGGGGCGCTGCGACACCGCGTCAGCTAGAACTGCTTGGGGCCACGGAATTGTATTTGATGGAGACGTATCAGATACCTTTTCACGTCATTGCCAGCGCTTAGCTATTGGATGCCGCGATCCGAGTGATGCACAAGTCCCAGTGGCTACTGCGATGCAGTAGCACGCCTCTTGTTTTCCAGCTCGTCCAAAATCTTGATGGCTTCGTCGAGCGGAATAGTGTTTCCGAACTTTGCTTCGAACTGTGCGACCCACGCATCGATTGAGCGGACTTCGTCGAGTCGGCCCTCGCCGTTGCACTCGGCTTTAGCCTCCTCCATACGCTGCTTAAGTGACGCCATGTCCAGAGCCTTGCCGTCTTTCATCGCATCGTGAACGACCTGTCGGCGCTTGACCTGTAGCTCCGAAATTTCCTTCGAGATTCGCTCAGAGAACTGATTGAAGACGCTCTGAGGGATACGCCGTGCGTACTGCTTCTTCCATGAGACCAAGTACGGCTCAATGACAGAAGCATATTGCTCTGGATTGTTTGAGCGGCAGTTGATGAAGACGTCGTCCATGTCGGCGACATCGACAAAGCCGCTACCGGCTGGTTCAAAAGCCGTGGTGCGCCCGAGGGTGATGTAGTAAAACCCTTTGAGCAGGGCGACGAAGGCGCCAATGAAGCCAAACATCGTGAATGTTGCCACGGCCGCTTCACCAGATGCCGCTATTCCAATGCAAATGAGTCCAGCGACTCCACAGAATAAGAAGTAGACAACCTTCGCGAGACGAAACCACAACAAGCCTTCTAAAGGATGAGGGCGTGCGACGGCTGGTGCTGGGGTCGGCTGCTGTGCCGGAGCGGAGCCAGCAGAATCATCTGCGAATAGTATTCCTGCCAGACGTTCACGTTCGGGCTGGATTCTTTCGTTCTCTTCGAAGCTTTGCTTTAGCAACTCCGAAGCCTGCTGCAACTCGCCTTGGAACAAGGCACTCTCCTCGGCGGTAAAGAGCGCATGCCGGTCCGGCCGAGTCATGGAATGGGTGGGGGTCACAATACCTGAATTCGCAGCAAGATCACTGGCTCCCTACGTGGATCGCGCCGTAGTGGACAAGAGTGACCTCAGTGAGCGATTTGATATTCGGCTGGAGTTTACCCCATCCACTGCTCCGGCTTCAATAACTCTTCTCAATGGGGTTCCTGTTGAGCCGACTGACTCGCCGGAGTCGTCCGGAGGGCTGTCGATCTTCTCTGCAATTCAGCAGCAACTCGGACTTAGGTTAGTACCAGAACAGGGATCTGTAGAGGTAATCGTAGTTGATGCTGCTGAACGACCGGCGGCGAACTGAGAAGCAGGACGTCAGCGCTCGACGAACCACCAACACATGGTCCTGCCGAGCCCGCGAACACAACCTATAGAGATGTAGCGATTGAGTTCCCGGTTCCAGTAACTCCCATTTGGTGACGAATTGCAGGGCTGGTCAGGAATTCCGTTGCGCGGCGGTGTACCATGTGTCATAGTACGCATAGGTGATCCCGTTCAGGTTGACGTTCGAGCCCGGCCTGCCCCTTTACGAGCAGGTAATTTACGCTGCGAAGAAGGCGATTATCTCGGGACAGATTCGGTCCGGCCACCCGTTTCCCTCTGTGCGCGAGCTCAGTAAGGAACTCAAGATCAATCCGAATACGGCTCATAAGGTTGTGGCCGGCTTGCTCGCGGAGGGAATGCTTGAGGTTCGCGTGGGCGTGGGAACGGTCGTGGTGGAACCGCCCAGAGGAACTGCGGCGGAACGTTCCCGGCTGCTGAAAAGGGAACTTGAACAACTGGTCATCCAGGCGAAGAAACTCGGACTTGACCTCGACTCCGTTCTTAGAGCCGTCTCAAGCCATTGGGAGCGCCTCGGTGACTACGAGACAGAAGACGGGAAAACTGGAGAACTGACAAAGCTATGAGCATCCCGATTCGTTGCGAAGATGTATCCAAGCGTTTTCGGGGCGTTCAGGCGCTTGACCGATTCAGCCTGGAGGTGCCGGAGGGGGCTGTTTACGGTTTGCTGGGGCCGAACGGCGCAGGAAAATCCACGGCGATCAAGACGTTGATGAACGTCATCCGAGCGGACAACGGGCGCGTAGAGATTTTCGGTGTTCCGTCACAAGTCTTGAGTCCGAGAGAGTTCGCAAAGATCGGCTACGTTTCGGAAAACCAACAACTGCCGGACTGGATGACGGTCGGGTATTTCATGGCCTACATGAAACCGTTCTACCCGGCATGGGACGATGCTCGCGCCGAGCAACTGCTTCGCGAGTTCGATTTGCCGCTCGACCGCCAAATCCGAAACCTCTCCCGAGGAATGTGGATGAAGGTGGCTTTGGCTTCGTCTCTCGCGTACCGGCCGAGACTGTTGCTCCTGGACGAACCGTTTAGCGGCCTTGACCCGGTGGTACGCGACGATCTGGTCCAGGGCATTCTCGAGAGCGCAGATGAGACCACAATTTTGGTCTCTTCCCACGACTTGGCCGAGATCGAATCGTTCTCCTCACACATCGGCTACATGGACCAGGGGCGATTGCGCTTTTCAGAAGAGATGACCGCTCTTACAGCGCGGTTCCGAGAGATTGAGGTGTCGGTTGACGGACAGGATACGATCGTCTTTGACTGGCCGACGCAATGGCTGCGGCGCGAGGTTTCGGCTACGCTCATCCGCTTTGTCGACTCGCAGTTCGATCCGGAACAGACGCCGGGTGAGATTCATCAACGGTTCCGTCGGGTGACGAACATTGCGGCGAATCCGATGCCACTGAGGGCAATATTTCTTGCACTGGCACGCAATCCCACCATTGTGTGACTAGGACGGCCTGAGGAGATGAATATGCGACTCGCCTTACACATTTTCCGGAAAGATGCCCGCTATCTATACCGTGAAATCGCTCTTACGATAGCTCTGACGGTACTTGTCTCGCGGGCGGAGTGGCTCGTCGCCATCGCGAATGTGTATCTTATTGCCCGAGCGATTCACGCTGAGGCCATACCCGGCGATCGCCAATTCTGGTTGACCAGACCCTATCCCTGGAACAGTCTCCTTGCCGCGAAGCTTTTGTTCATCGTCGCGTTTGTTAACTTTCCTCTGGGAGTGGCTCAGGTTGTGGCTCTGGCAGCCGGAGGATTCCCGATCGGACACGAACTTCCGGGGCTTCTCTGGTCGCAGGTACTTATATTCTCCAGCAGCCTTGTGACGATGGCACTCGCTGCTGTCACGGTGGGGTTCGTACCCTTCGCCTTCTGCGGATTGACGCTGCTAACGGTCTACTTGCTTAGGGAGTTCGCCGTTCCGGCATTGTA
>JAOAPO010000300.1 GCA_025462945.1 Bryobacterales bacterium | reverse complement strand
CGTTCCTGGATGAGGAAGTTGGGGATAGAGGCCGCGAGCTGAAGGCTGGCTGCGAGCGAGCACGGTCC
This sequence comes from Bryobacterales bacterium, assembly GCA_025462945.1. Lineage (GTDB taxonomy): Bacteria > Acidobacteriota > Terriglobia > Bryobacterales > Bryobacteraceae > BOG-234. Next base: position 3,877 of record JAOAPO010000300.1, on the reverse strand, counting down.
CTGCGGGTTGTGGGGCGCGAGGGGCGTGTAGTAGGCCTCGGCCATGCCGGCGATGATCTTGAGCTCGGTGATGCCGCCGGCGTAGCAGATGTCCGGCTGAAGGATCATGGCGGCGCGCTTTTCGAGGATGTCTTTGAAGCCCCACTTGGTGAAGATGCGTTCGCCGGTGGCGAGCGGGATGGAGGTCTTCTTCTGCATCTCGGCCATAAGTTCGATGTTGAGGGCCTGGACGACCTCCTCGTAGAACCACGGCTTGTAGGGTTCCAGTGCCGTCATCAGATGCATGGTGGTGGTGGGCTGGACGGCACCGTGGAATTCCACGCCGATATCGACGTCCGGACCCATCTTCGTGCGAAGGGCTTTGAACTGTTCCACGGCGCCTTCGACGTACTTCGCCCCTTCGTTGTACTTGTAGGGATTGCGGCCATCGACGGAGATCATGGTCTTCATCGCGTTCACGCCGGTGGTCTTGTTGACGGTGCCGTAGACGCGGACGCGGTCGCGGGTTGGTCCGCCAAGCAGGACATGGACGGGGACGCCGAACATCTTGCCTTTGATGTCCCAGAGAGCCTGATCGATACCGCTGGAGATGGCGGTCTTGATGGGTCCGCCGCGGTAGAAAGCGCCGCGATGGATCGCCTGCCAGTGGAAGGTGACGCGACCGGGATCCTGACCGATGAGATAGTCAGCAGTCTCGAGCGCACCGGCGGCGCAGGCCTTGGCGTCGTCTTTCAACATCTCTCCCCAGCCGGTGATGCCCGCGTCGGTGGAGATCTTGACAAAGACCCAACTGTTCTTCAGGACGAAGGTTTCGATCTTGGTGATCTTGACCTTATCGTTCGGACCGACGGCGGCAAGCGCGGTGCGCTGGGGAATTACGGCGTCCATCGCGAACAGGGCAGCAGGTGCCAGGGCGGTGCGGAACCACGTGCGCCTGTCCATTTCCATTTTTCTGTATGACATCAGTTGTTTTCCTCGCGGTGAATGCAGGTTCGGTGACGATACTATCATTCCGGACTTACTCGAAGTCGAGCTCAACCTCGTCCACAAAACACCAACCCCAGTCTTCACCGGGCTCGTTCGAGCGCATCACGGGGTGTTTGGTTCTATGGAAATGTTTGGTTGCGTGCTTGTTCTTCGAGGAGTCGCAGCAGCCTACATGACCGCAACTGAGGCAGAGCCGCAGGTGAACCCATTCATCGCCTGATTTCAGGCATTCTTCACAACCGTTCGTCTTCGGTTCTACGTCTTGAACCTGATCTAAGTGCGTGCAGATGGCCATGTGTTGTGATCCTTTCGTTTAGCCCGCCAGGCAGGCGGCTTCAGCCTATTTTGACAGCTTACTGGTCAGCTCTTTGGCGATACAGTGCGGGATCGATCACAGCCGCCATCCGGGCCGCATCCAGCTTGTTATCCAGAAAACGATGGACCGCAGGTATGACGGCGGCAGCTCTCTCGATGAGATCACGGTGCTGCACTTCCAGTACGCTGCAGTCCGCTCGGTTCCTGAGCCCAGCTACGATATCGTCCAGCTGTGCCGCGAATATCTCCGCCAGTCGATCGTCAGAGAGTTTCGCCCCCGACTTCCCGACGCGCTCGAGCATGACGCGCTGTGACGCGAGCACTTCCCGCAGATCGCGCCGCATCACGATCACCCTATATACAAAGCCGCCGGGCAATGAAGAGACCAGCGCATGTACGACCTTGACGGCCTTGCCTGCAGCCTGATGCACCCAGTCATGCGACGCCTGTAACCTCTTCACCGGTTCAAACTCCCAGTAGCCCCTTGGATTATCCTCATCGGCAGGCCGCACTCCGTCCGTCAGCACGGGCATGCCACCAGCCTGCAGCATTTGCATCATTAAAGATGTCCCCGAGCGCGGTAACCCGCTCACGACAGTGATGTAGTCCGGACCCTCTGGCACTAAGTTGCTCCCGCGTCTCCTCTGTTACCATAGCGTCCAGCAATGACGATGCAACGCCTCTTTACCGCCTGTTTGATTGTCGCGATGCCCGTACTCGCGCAGCGTCCCGCTCCGGGCGGCCCGAGCATCAACGCGGCGCATATCCACCTGAACGCCTCAGACGCTGACAAGTCGCTCGCGTTCTGGAAGGATTTCATCGGAGCGTCGGCCTACAGCAACGGTTCCGTGAAGGGTGTTGGCATGCTCGGGGGAACCGTCCTGGTGACTGCGAAAGCACCCTCGGGGCCGAGCACAGGCTCCGCCATCGACCATCTCGGCATGAAGGTTCCGGACATCGACGTATATGCCGAAAAGGCGAAGAAAGCCAACTTCAAAAGCTTCCGTCCCAAGCCGGATGAAGAACGTCTGATGATCGATGGTCCTGACGGCGTGCGCATTGAACTGATTTCGGACAGCGACATGTATACGACGATCGAGTTCAATCACGTTCACGTCAGCTCGCCTCAGCCGAAAGAGACGCAGGCCTGGTACGCGAAGCACTTCGGCGGTCGCCCGGGTAACATCGAGGGGGCTGAGTCATGGTCTGTGCAGGGAATGAATCTCATCTTCGTGCAGGGTGACGCAAAACCGTCTGTCGACCGCGCCATCGACCATATCGCGTTCGAGGTGAAAGACCTCGCCGGGTTTTGTAAGAAGCTCACTGAGGACGGACTGAAGCTCGACGTGCAGCCCCATGCGGACGCCGAACTCAAGGCCACCGTCGCCATGCTGACCGATCCCTCCGGCACTCGCATCGAACTGATCGAACCTGGCGTTCGTTGAACTTCACAGCACCATCATGCTAGACTCCGCTGGTGCTTAAACCACTTTTCCCATTCGTGCTGATCGCGTCGGCTTTTTGGCTCGGTTCGTGTGGACCTGCCGTCGTCCCGGATACCGTTGCCGCAGATGAGGCCGCGATCCGCACTCTGGATGAGCAATGGTCCGCCGCAGCCATGAAGAACGATTTGGAGAAGACGGTCGCGTTCTATGCGGATGACGCCGTTCTTCTTGCCCCGAACTCGCCGATCGCCTCCGATAAGAAGGCCATCCGTGATTCATGGGCCGGGCTGCTGGGTCCCAACACCGCCGTCTCGTGGAAGGTCAGCAAGGTGGAGGTCGCGAAAGCGGGCGATCTGGGATATCTGTACGGCTCGTATCAGCTCACGATCAGGGACCCGAAGGGCGGCCCCGCGATGAACGATAAGGGCAAGATCGTGGAGATCTGGAAGAAGCAGGCCGACGGCAAATTCAAGTGCATCGTCGACACGTATAACTCGGACATCCCCATGCCGGCTGTTACTGAAGCGAAGAAGTAAGTCCCGCTACCGGGGAGTCAGCTTGAGCAGTTTGCTCGTCAGCGGGGTATCGGGAGACATGCTGGCTGCTCCGCTGTCCGTAAGGACATAGACCGCCCCGTCGGGACCGACCCGCACATCGCGAATTCGTTCATGTAGTTCGCCGAGCAACGGCTCCTCCGCGACTACTTTGTCGTTCACGATCGTGAGCCGGTGCAGCGTCCTTGAGCGCAGGCCGCCTACGAAGAGACTCCCGCGCCACTGCGGAAACAGAGTGCCTTTATAAAAGGCCAGCCCTGAGGGCGCGATGACCGGGTCCCAGTAGTAAATCGGATCTTCCATCCCGTCTTTGTGCAGAAGGCCTTCTCCGATCGCGTTCCCCGGATAGTCGATCCCGTGGGCCACCACCGGCCAGCCGTAGTTCTTGCCTCGTTCGATGATGTTCAGTTCGTCCCCGCCGCGCGGGCCATGCTCGTGCTCCCACAACCGGCCTGTGTTCGGATCGAACGCGAGACCTTCCGGGCTGCGGACGCCGGGCGCCCAGATCTCGGGCAACACACCTGCTTTCCCGAGGAATGGATTGTCGGGCGCTGGTGCTCCGTCAGCGGTAATGTG
>JAOAPO010000287.1 GCA_025462945.1 Bryobacterales bacterium | reverse complement strand
CAAACTTTTCGAGTGTTGATAATACGGCGAGGTTCGATCCCACGACAGGGACGCAGACGAACGCAACCTTCGGAAGAGCCACTGCCGCTCGCAATCCAAGGCTAATGCAGGTCTCGATGCGCTTCAGCTTCTGATATGGAGCGACATGTCAAGCCCCTAGTAAATTCTCAGGTCTGAGGGTTTTCATAGGGTTGTTTTTCCGGGCCGCGCTTCCCCGACAGGGGAGAGCGGCCCGTTTTTTTGGAAAGCAAAGCAGGTGGCAGCCGGCGGAGCTATAGCGACGATGCGCAAATGTGCCCCGACGGAATTATGGATTGAACAGTGGCATCGCGCCGCGAACAGGGATACTGAGGGACCGAACGGAGGTTCTCAGGTGGGTTTGGGAGCGATCCTCAGCTACTTCTATCCCGAAGGTGACCAGATCAACCTGGCCAGCGATACGCGAGACCTGATCCATCATCTGGAGCAATCAAATTCCACCCTGCGCGTCGCTGGTTCGCAGAGACCGACCGAACTGGATGGCCGTCGGGGACTGGTGACGATACTGCAGAGCGATTCTCCGTTTGGAGGGCCGGAACAGGACCGTCTGCTGACGATTGCTACTGCGGACGGCATGTTCTACCTGATGTTTGTCGCACCGCTGGACCAATACCGAAATGCCCAGCAGACATTTGATCCAGAAGCGCGACAAGAAGACCGTCGAGCTCGAACTTCAGTTCGCGGTCGAAGACCACATCGGGCGCATCGCTGTCACACCAGACTGGATCATCCGCGGTAACTGGGACGGCCGCGAGTTCTACGTTTGGGACCACAAACGAACGCTCCTGCGCAAAGTGACCAGCGACACGTGAAATGCGTACCAGGACATCGAGTTCGCATCGGCACCGTGGAAGGATCTGTTACTCTGACCGGACGGCAGTGCGCTGTCGACTGGCTCGACCCAGGAACCTTCCAGTTCTCCCGACGGCTTCCCGTGGGCAACACGCCTGAGGGCCAGTCCTTCACTCGGGAAGGCATGACGATTTACAAGGACAAGATCTGGCTCATGCGGGAGGTGACGACAGCCGCCTCTTCGTTTTCCCGGTCGACCGGCTGCCGCCCCCGCCCGGTAGTGCCGAATCGGGTGGCGCTTGCCCGTCTCATACCCGGCACCGTGCACAGCCGAGCGACAAATTCCACCAGCAGGCCGGACTGCGCAGCAATCTGAGAATCAGATTTGGTACGGTATGTCCAGGACTGAATCGCGGCAGTCCACATCTGGAGCCAGGAACAGGATGCCAAGCTTTCACTCAATCTCGGAAGCTCCAGCTTACGTCCTGCGTGTGCCTACGAGCTTTACTCGATTCTCTGTTGTGCTCACCTTCGTTCTTCTCCTGCACGGCAAGCTCTCCGCGCAGGACTTGAATCTTAGTCCGACGCGGCCAACGGTCGCCAACAGCGTTACGATCCAGGACAAGGGCGTTCTTCAGGTTGAGACCGGGTATGATGCCTTCCCGCAGCATAGTTCTGGCAATCAGCACACGGTAGCGGCATCGCTTTACTACGTACCACTAAAAAGGTTGCGGCTGGATTTCGGATGGTCTCCGTTCAGCCACCAGGAGGGCGACGACGGAACAGTCAACGGTGTCGGCACTATCCAGTTGGGCGGAAAAGTTGTCCTCGTCAACGAGGAGCACAGCCGGGCGAAACCAGGTGTCGCCGTTCAATACGAGGCACAGCTTCCCACGGCCTCAGACCAGGTTCTTCAAGGTTTCGGCCAGCAGATCATCTTGCTGTTAAATCATCACTACGGGCCGAACGGCGTTATCGATGTCATCGTAAACGGCTCGTTGGTGCAGTCCGACTGTCAAACGAGAAGTGGATGCAGGTACGGTGGGCAGCAGTCTTTCGCCCTCAGCTACCACATTGACCCGAAAACACGCCTCTACGCAGAAGTTTTCGGCCAGAATATCTCTCAATCCAATGCCCCGCCCGGGACTTATGCCTTCGGCGGCTTTTACCATCGATTCAGTGATTCGTTCGGGCTGAATGGGGGAATGCGGTTTGGGCTGACAAACCATTCCGCAACTATCGGAAGCACCATCGGCGTGGTGTTTGGACGTCGAATCCACTGAAGTGATCCGCTGCAGCAAATGGGAACCAGTGTAGCGTCCGACGACTAAACGAACATTGCTTCTTCTAGCGGTCCCCCCGACGAGAGCGGACCCACGAGCCACAGACACCGCGCATGTTGAACGTGAGCGATTGGCAAACGGGCATCGCGGGTGCGTTGTCCGGCTGCTCACCGATCCGCTGAAGCAGCGTGGCGGCGCGGGGAGCGGGGGAGCCAGTCACAGGTGTCAGCAGGACGGTCGTGCTCCTGGTTCCACTCCTCGCAGAGGCTAGAATCTGGCCGCCGTTGTTGATCGCGTTGGCGTCAGTAATCGTCCAGCTGGAGCCCGCGGGCAGCAGCGAATTCAGTGGCACGACTCCGCCAGCGGTAGTGTAGATGCCAGGAGTGCCGCCTGGCAGGAAGTGCCCAATGAACTGGCCGGCGGCGTTGAACGCGACCACATTAAAGCCCGGCGCGGGCGGTTGGCTCATGATGCCTGAACCCGGCGTGAAGAGAGCACCGACTTGAGGCGCGGTAAGCAGCACCTGCCCGGCGCTGTTGAACAGACTCAGCGAGGGAACGGGCAGCCGCGTAATACTGCGGGGGCCCCTGAATCCGTAGTCATAGAAGAGCGGACCTGTGTTGTCAGTGCCAAGGATGCCGAGATTGTCACTGATGACGGCTACGGTGTTCAGCGAGAGC
>JAOAPO010000284.1 GCA_025462945.1 Bryobacterales bacterium | reverse complement strand
CGAAGCGCCTGTGAATGCTCCTGACCTGATTCAATCCTCGTAGTCAATTGCACAGTACAACGAAATCGAGATAACAAAAATGCTGCAAACCATCTCCATCCTGCTCGAGAACAAGCCCGGTGCGCTTCTGCGCGTCACCGGGGTTCTCGCGGCACGTGGCTACAACATCGAAACGCTCACGGTCGCTAAGACGCTGGACCCTGAGCTCTCCCGGATGACCATCACGGTCAACGTGGAAGACCGTCTGCGGACGCAGGTCGTCAAGCAGATGAATAAGCTGGTCAATGTTCTGCAGGCCAGCGATCTGACGGACTCGCCGGCGGTCATTCGCGAGATGGTGCTGGTCCGGGTGCGCTGCCCGCAGGAGACCCGCACGTCCGTGCTGAAGGAAGCGGAGATTTTCCATTCGCGAATCGTGGATTCGTCGGTGGAAGGCTTCGCTATCGAAGCCACAGGCGATCCGGAAAAGCTCGACGAGTTCATCGAAGTGATGCGCACTTACGGGGATATTGAAGTCTCCCGTTCGGGCAGTGTTGCGATGTCGCTCGAGACCCGCAAGCTCCGCCTGCAGCCGCCGATTACGATGGCGGCACAGGGCCCGACAGCGACGCCGGTTTCCGCTCCGGTTGCCTGAAGACAGACCTTTCGCTCCAAGCTTTACTGAGCCGTGACCGAAGAGGGCGCGGTACCCAACAGTTCAAGGAAACAACGTTCAATGATTAAACGCTTCTACGAAAAAGACGCCAACATTGCCCCGCTGCAGGGGAAGAAGATCGCCATCATCGGCTACGGCAGCCAGGGTCATGCGCATGCGCTGAACCTGCGTGATTCGGGTCTCGATGTGGTGGTTGGCCTCCCTGAGTCCAGCAAGAGCCGCGCGAAGGCGACGGCCGCTGGCCTCGTTGTCGTCACCCCGGCCGAAGCCACGAAGATGGCCGACTTCATCATGATTCTGGTGCCGGATCACATCCAGGCCGACATGTATGAGACGGATATGGCGCCGAACCTGACACCTGGCAAGACGATCATGTTTGCGCACGGCTTCAGCATCCACTTCGGAGCGATTAAGCCGCCAGCCGGCGTCGACGTTTCGATGGTTGCTCCCAAAGCCCCGGGACATCGTGTTCGCGAAGTGTTCACTGAAGGTTCGGGCGTACCCGCCCTGGTTGCCGTGGCGCAGGATGCCAGCGGCCACGCTCTTGAGAATGCTCTGGCCTATGCAACCGGTATCGGCAGCATGCGCGCCGGTGTTCTGGAAACGAACTTCCGCGAAGAAACGGAAAGCGATCTGTTCGGTGAACAGGCTGTTCTCTGCGGCGGCACGGCGGAACTCATCCAGGCTGGCTTCCAGACTCTGGTGGATGCCGGTTATGCTCCGGAAATTGCGTACTTCGAGTGCCTGCACGAACTGAAGCTGATTGTCGACCTGATCTATGAGGGCGGCCTGAACTACATGCGTTTCTCTGTGTCGGATACCGCTGAATACGGCGACTACACGCGCGGTCCGCGCATCATCAACGACGCAACACGCGCCGAGATGAAGAAGATCCTCTCGGAGATCCAGTCCGGCGAATTCGCGAAGGCGTGGATTGCCGAGAATAAAGCGGGCCGTGCCGGCTTCTTACATATGCGCGACTCGCAGCACGGTCAGCTCATCGAAAAAGTAGGCGCCGAACTCCGGTCGATGATGACCTTCCTCAAACGCAAGAAAGAAGAAGGCATACCGCAGGAATAGCGGCCGCCAAACGAACTTATGCTCATCCAAACTTTCGATACCACTCTTCGTGACGGCTCGCAGGGCGAAGGCGTCTCCTTCTCGGTCGAGGACAAACTCCTCATTACCCAGAAACTGGACGAACTCGGTATTGACTACATTGAGGGCGGATGGCCTGGTTCGAATCCTAAAGACAGGGAGTTCTTCGCGAGAGCGAAGGGCCTGAAGCTAAGTCACGCCAAACTGACTGCCTTCGGGTCCACCCGCTTCGCGAAGAACCCCGTCGAAGAAGACCGCAATGTCCGCGAGTTGATCGATGCCGAAACCCCGGTGGTCGCCATCTTCGGCAAGACATGGGACTTGCATGTTCATCGGGCGTTGGGGATCACGCTCGAAGAGAACCTGGTGTTGATATCAGACACCATCGCTTATCTGAAGAAGCACGGCAAAGAAGTCATTTATGACTGCGAGCATTTCTTTGACGGCTATTTCCACAACCGAGAATACGCGCTTCAAACTCTTGAAGCCGCGAAAAACGCCGGTGCCGATGTTTTATGCCTCTGCGACACCAACGGCGGCACGCTGACTGACGATCTCGCGCGCATCGTCGCCGACGTCCGGTCCCGGTTTCCAGGCACGCTCGGCTGCCACCTCCATAACGATTCGGACGTAGCTGTAGCCAATACTCTGGCTGCGGTGAAGGCTGGTGTAACCCACGTACAGGGCTGCCTCAATGGGTATGGCGAGCGCTGCGGCAACGCGAACCTCGCGAGCGTGATTGCGAATCTTGAACTCAAGCTGGGGCACCAGACGATTGGTCCGGACAAGCTGCAGAACCTGACATCGACGGCGCGGTATATCGCGGAACTGGCCAACCTTCAGATGGCCCGGGGCCAGGCTTATGTGGGCCCCTCGGCATTCGCGCATAAAGGCGGGATTCACGTCAGTGCGGTGCTGAAAGATTCGACGACATACGAACACATCTCGCCGGAGCTGGTGGGCAATCGACAGCGTGTTCTGGTGAGTGATCAGTCGGGGCGCAGCAACGTCGATTACCTGCTGCGCGAGTACGCCACTCTGGCGACCCGTCTCGATAACGATGCTCGCCGGCGGCTGGTGGATCGCGTGAAGAACGCTGAACACCAGGGTTACGATCTGGAGGCCGGCAACGGCACGTTCGAGTTGTACATTCGCCAGGAGCTTTACCCCGGCATCCAGTTCTTCGAAGTGCAGGGTTACGAAGTGATGATCGTTGGGGGCCGCGCGAAGTCTACGCGCGCCACGGCGACGGTCAGCATCGGCACGCGGACCGGAGACCAGATCGAGACGGCTCACGGACACGGTCCGGTGCATGCGCTCGACATCTGTTTGCGGAAATGCCTGGCTGCCCTGCCAGGTGTGGCGGATGTTCGCCTGAACGACTATAAGGTGCGCGTGCTCGATACCAATCACGGCACCGATTCGAAGGTACGCGTGCTGGTGGAGTGGTCTGACGGCGAGCGCAGCTGGTCAACTGTCGGGGTTTCGGAAGACGTCATCGAAGCAAGCTGGGAAGCGCTGGTGACGGCCTTGCAGCTTGAATTGATGCGCCTGCTTGAAACGGACAATAGTGCGGACAAAGTAGTGGCCGAGTTCTGCTGGGAAGCTTAGGGGAAACGCGTCCCCCTGCTGAATCGGTCCCGCTCCGTTGAAGACGCGCCAACTGGCGTCTTCATCCGATTCGGCGGCCGACACGGCCATGTGTACTCCCTTACGGTCACGGCTCAGTAACGCACTGAGCCGTGGCGAATATAGAGCGCTGCTAGTCTTCCTCTTCCACCTCGCCTGCCCGGGCCGCCTTCGCTGCCGCCACGACTTTCTCTGCCGCCAGCTGCGGCACATAGTCGTAGTGGTCGAACTCCATGGAGAACGACGCGCGGCCCTGCGTCATCGACGTCAGATCGCTCTGGTAGCTGAGCATCTCTGCCATCGGGACATGCGCCTTGATGATTTGGGTCCCACCCTGCGTATCCATACCGGCTATGCGGCCTCTGCGTCCGTTCAGATCGCCCATCAGGTCTCCGGCGTACTCGACCGGAGCCTGAATTTCGACATGCATCACGGGTTCTAATAACGCCGGCTTTGCGGTCGTCATACCGGCACGGAAGGCCTTGCGCGCCGCAAGCTTGAACGCGAGTTCCGACGAATCCACATCGTGGTACGAGCCGTCGTAGACGGTCACCTTGAAATCCACCATAGGGTAGCCCGCAAGGTAGCCTCGCTCGGCCGTTTCGATAATGCCCTTCTCCACCGCCGGTATGTAGTTCTTCGGGATGGCACCGCCGAAAACCTCGTTCGCGAACTGGAACTTGGCGCCGCGCGGGAGAGGCTCCATGCGGATCCAGCAGTCGCCGAACTGACCGTGCCCGCCGGTCTGCTTCTTGTGGCGACCCTGCACGTCGGCAGTCCCCCGGATCGTTTCGCGATAGGGGATCTTCGGCGCTTTGAGGGTCACGTCGACACTGTAGCGGCGTTTGAGTCGGCTGACAGCGATCTCTACGTGCTGCTGGCCGGTACCCGCGACGAGGAAGTCCTTGGTCTGCGGGTCGCGATAGAAGCGGAGCGAGAGGTCCTCTTCCAGCAGTTTGTGGAGAGCGTTGCCCATCCGGTCTTCATCGCCTCGGCTCTTCGCTTCCACGGCAAACGCGATGGATGGCTCCGGCACTTTGAGGGGCGGGTAAACCACCATCGACGATCGATCGGCCAAAGTATCGCCGGTCAGCGTATCTCTCAACTTGGCCACGACGCCGATATCCCCGGCGTGTAGTTCCGTGACCGGCAGGATTGTTTTTCCCAGAGGCGAACCAATGTGCGCGAGCCGTTCTTCCGTGTTCTTCGTGCTGTTGCAGAGATGCGCGTCGTCTTTGATGATGCCGGACAGAACGCGGAAAAAGCTGAGTCGGCCGGCAAACTGGTCTGCGGTCGTCTTGAAGACGAAGGCCGCCGCGGGCAGCTTGTCCGAGCAGGGGCGCTCGATCTCCTCGCCGTTCAGCATGACCTTTGCAGGCGGACGCCCGTCCGGTGTCGGGAAAGCTTCCACGATCAGCTCCAGCAGGCGATCTGAACCGATGTCATGCAGGCCCGACATACAGAGCACAGGGAAAATTCGCTGCTCGCGCATCTCTTCATCGACGCCCTGGATGACGTGTTCTTCAGGCAGGGTGCCGGTTTCGAAGAACTCTTCGAGCAGCGCGTCTTTGCCCTCGGCCACCGTCTCGATCAACTCTTCGTGGGCCTTTTTCGCGGCTTCAGCGTACTCCTCAGGGATGGGCACTTCCTTGCCCTTGCCGTCTCCATCGATCGTGTAAACGAAGGCCTTCATACGCATCAGGTCGATGACGCCGCGGAAGTCCTTATCGTTGCCGAGGGGCAACTGAATTGGCACCGCATTGCGCCCGAAGCGCTCGTGGATGCTCTCCATGGTCCGTTCGAAGCTGGCGCGATCGCGATCGAGCTTGTTGATGACGATGGCGCGGGGCAGGTTGTACTCCTCCGCCGTCTTCCACATGCGCTCGGTCTGCGCTTCGACGCCCGCCACAGCGTCCACCACAACGACCGCGGCGTCGGCGGCGATGAGTGCCGCTTTCGCGTCGTTGATAAACATGTTGAACCCAGGCGTATCGATGAGGTTGATCTTGGTTTTCTTCCACTCGATAGCCGCGACCGCCGAGGAGATGGTCAGCTTGCGGTTGATCTCTTCCTCGTCGAAGTCGGTTACTGTGTTGCCTTCATCGACCCGCGTGAGGCGATTGGTTGCCCCCGCCGCATAAAGAAGCCCGGCCGCTACGGAGGTCTTCCCGCAGTGACCGTGACCTACAATGCCGACGTTTCTGATGTCCTTGGTTTCATATGGTTTCACGGAACACCTCACATTTCCGTGCGCATGCTATCACAACTGAAACCCGGCGTTAATCCCCCGTGCGGCCGCTGCGTTCCACCCAGTGGCGGACCATTTCGACGGTGCCTCTCGCCTCTGGCAGTGTACGCAGATCCTCCAGCGACCAGCGCATTTTGCGGCTCCAGTTCGGGTACTCGGACGTGGTGCCTGGAAGGTTCTGCTGGAACGGTTCCTGCGTCATGTCTTCCTGATTGACCAGCCACATCACGCACGGGGTCGTGGCCAGGTAGCCCATGATCGCTGAGTGGATATCGGGCGTCATCGTTGGCAGTTCAGCAGCTACGCGACCGTGATGCTCCGGGAGCAGGTTCATGGCAAAGAGAGCATCCAGCAGCCGCTGTTTATCGCGGACCCGGTCGACTTGCTGCGCATCAAACGACGCCTTCGGGATGGTGCCCGCGCGGAACCTTGCTTCGATATCATGGCCGGACCAGTAGCCCGCGATGGTCGGGAGGTCGTGCGTGGTTGTTGAAGTCAGCGCGTTCGCCGGGTACTCGGAAGGCGCTTTGAAGCCCGCTTCGTTCTGCTCGAAGATCAGCAACCGGTAGCTGAGAACGCCGAAGCTGGCGAGGGTTTCGCGAACCTCATCCTCCACCGTACCGAGGTCCTCACCGACGATGACAGCGTTGTTGCGAACGCTTTCGAGCGCCAGGATACGGACGAGGTCCCGCGCCCGGTCTTTCACGTAGGCACCCTGGGCTGCCGTGTGGCCTTCCGGTATCCAGTAGAGCCTGAACAGGCGCATCACGTGATCGATCCGAAGGGCGCCGCCATGCCGCATGGATTTCGCGATGGACTCCGCGAACAGACGATAGCCGTCTTCGAGATGACGCTTCTGGCTGGGTGGCGGGAAAGACCAGTCCTGCCCGGATGGTGAGAAGCCGTCGGGCGGAGAACCGACACGGGCTCCGTTAACGAAGAAATCCCGATGAGCCCACAGGTCGGAGCCGCAGCGGTCTGTTGCCAGGGCTAGGTCATGATACAGGCCGGTGCCCATGCCCACGGCCCGAGCATGCTGTTGAACTGCGGCGACTTGCTGATCCACCAGCCACTGCAACCAGCCGTGAAAGAGGATTTCACGTTCATGGGCGCGAGCGAATTCGGCGACTCCGGCGCTGTTCGGATCCTGATATTCGGCAGGCCATTGAGGCCACACCCAGATATCGGGATTGGCGGCATGGAGGTGTTCGTCGAGAGCGCAGTAGGTGGCGTACAGGCGGAGCAGATCGCCCTCGGCAGCGATCCACTTGCGGCACTCCGGGCGCAGGGGCGTGGAGTTGTAGATGTGTTCCAGCGCACGTCGTTTCAGCCCCGCCACGGCCTCGTACTGAACAATGTCGGTGGCCCGCACTGCGTCGAGTTGAGCGAGGATCGCGGGTTCGGGCTGGTAGCCCTCCACTGCCTCGACATCCAGGTAAAGCCAGTTCCGGTAGAAGATGCTGTTGGGCAGGTAGGGGCTCTGGTTGTACGGGCTGCGGTTATGGATAGCGTGCAGCGGGTTCAGCGCGATGAAGTCGGCGTGCAACTCTGCGGCGGCCCAGGTGACCAGTTCGCGAAGGTCGCGGAAATCGCCGCAGCCCCAGTTTCGGGCAGAGCGAACGCCGTACAGTGTCACGCCCAACCCCGCGCGCTTGCCGCCTTCCCAGCGGCGGACAGATGCCGGCGTAACGATCAGGCGCATGGGCTTCCCGCCCACCTCGATCTCGTGATAGCCGAGAGGCAGGTCAGGCGTCTTCTGCGCCGTGCCGGGGATGGGTTCGGGGATGCCTTCCAGAACCACCATGACGGGCGGCACGGTGTCAGGTGGCAAAGGCTGCGGCCCGATGGCGTTCAGGATGGCGAGGTTGGTCTCGCCCGACGTGGCATGGGCGTTTCCGAAGTTATCCCAGAACTGCTGCTGCACGCCGTAATTCAGGGCTGCAATGCGAATCTCGTCGTCGGTTTGCACTGACCCCAGTCTAGCGGGGCAGCCTTAGAACTCCAGCTTTTCGATGAGTCCGTTGAGCTGATTCTGCAACGTGGCGTGCTGGGTCTCAAGCGCGCCCTGACGCTCGCGCAGCTTCGCAATCTGGACTTCCTGGTCGGCCAGCTTGCGGGCGTAGTCCTGAACCACCTGCTGCTGCCCGCTGACCGCCGACAGGCTGGAAATGTTCTGGCGGTTCCGTTCTTCGTCCCGAGTGATATTGGCCACATCGCCGTCGATCCGCCGCTTTTCGGTGTCGTTCGCGGCGAGCTGCGTCTTCACGTCGCTGATGGCCTGCAGCTGGCGCTTCGCCGTATCGGAGAGGGCCTTGTTGCGCAGCCAGACGAGGAGCGCGTCGGGGGTCATGGACGTAACGGAAGTCTGCTGGTCGTAAATGTTCTCTTCGGTCACCGGGAAGTCGATTGAGGCGTTGGCGGCGAGCTTGATCTCAAACCGATTTGCCTTCGAGGTGGTTTCGACTGGCTTGGGCGTATCGATCAGCGTAAAACCGCCGGTGATGGGGTGCTCGATGATAAGCGTCTTCGCACGGGCGTCCACATTGCGAATGGAGTAGATCCTTTTCTGGACCCGCGAATACTTCGTGACCAGGGAGCCGTTGCGTGCGTGAATCTCGCGAACGTCGGACGTCAAGGGACTCGTGGCGGTTGAGATTCTGGTCCCGAGATCAACGCCATAGCTGATGAGTCGTTTGTCGCCGCTCTTGATGGTTTCAGTGAGAGCTTCGCCCGCGTAGGTGCCGGCGTCATAGACGGTGACGGGTCCGCCATCGAGCGTCCGGCCGGCGGTGTTGGTCAGTTCGGCGGCGTTCAGGGGGTTGGGGCGGCTTTGGTCGGAGTAGACGATCAGCTTGCGCGCGGTAATCTTCTGCTGGAGGAACGGCAGCATGGCGGATTCGTTCTTTTTGACGGTGACCGCGTCTTTGACGGAGTACTCGAAGAGGTCGGCGACCTCGGTGCCCGAGCCCTCTATAGCGAGTGAGCTGGGCGTGGATGCCATTCTGTCACTCGGCATTGCCGGTTCAGCGGTCATGAAACGTCCGCCCCGGACGGCTCCCGGTACGCCACCAACATTGCCAGCGATGACCTCCTGCCGCTTGCTGTTCTCGGCGACCGCCGGTGCTGGCAGCGCGTTCATCGCGCCTTTGTACAGCACCGGCGCCACTGCCTGGTCTTCTGGCAACTCCGCGCCTTCGCGATGGATGTATTTGGGGTTGTACAGCTCGCTCATGAACGAGATCGGCTTACCCGAGATCAACGATATATGGACGTTCGTCCAGTCGTCTCCCGTGGTGTTGTCGACGATCGCCCAGCCTTCAATGACCGGCTGCAGACCGGTGGCATCGAACAACAGTCGGTAGCTCGACTTCCATGCCGGCATCGGCATGATGTAGTTCGCCGTCACCTGCCGAGACTTCGTATCCGTGGAATCGATGTACACGGTGCGCTTATCCTTGGACCTCTCCGCAGTCAGCGCACCCAGGTAATCGCGAAACTGAAGCTGCAGCTTGGGGTCACTGAAGCGAAGCGCCGAGGCCGCGGAAAGATCCACGTTGCGCAGTTCGCCGGAATCGAGGAGCAGCGTCAACTGCTCGCGCTCAGGACGGTCCTTATCGCCGGGGATCAGACGTGCCGCGACGATGGCCCCTGCGACCTTCTGGTTGCCGAACTCCATCTCGACGCGCGCGCCCTTCACCTGGTCGAGCACGCGGCTCAACGGTTCGCCGGGCTGAAGGGAAAAGGGGAATTCGCTGAGCTTCTGCTGCAGAGGAATGTTGGAGTCGTAGCGGATGCCGGTGACCTTGCCGCCGTTATCGGTGATGGTGAGCGATTTCAGAACATCGTTCATCTCGGCCGCATTGAAATCGAGGCGGCCGGACTCACCCGGTCCCAGTGTGCCCGCTCGCTCGAAGTAGCCGACACCGTGCTTGTAGAGCACAACCGTGCGGACGGGCAACTCAGCCCCTTGCACTAAAACGACGCTAAGTACCAGCGCAACCAGCTTCTTGTCGATGTTCATACGTATTTGTAGACGGGGGTCTGTCATTTTTAGTGCCAGTAATTATGATGACGTGTTTTTCCGTATGCCGCACAATTCAGTCACGAGCGGCGGGGATTTATTTCGTAGCCCGTAAATACCTGAACAGCATAGTCTTGCTGCCCGTCATGGTGCGTGGAGGGCCCTCCGGAAGCTCGTGTTACAGCCTCGCGCTGAAAGACTCAAGCCGGGACGCAACCGCCATGCCAGAGACGATCTTCAAGCTTCAGCCCGACCGCACGCTCCACCTCCGCGGCTTCGACACCTTCGCCGCCGCAGCTGCCGTCCATACCGCGACGGCCACCGGTTTCCATGTCACCGGCACGTTCCGCGACGCTGCGGACTTTGCGGTCGCGGTTCTCTACGATGCGGACAACTTCTTTGATCACCCTTCCATTCGCTACCTGCCCGATTTCGACTTCGACGGACTCACGCTGCAGTTCGACGTAGAGTACTCGGCAGGCATGCAGCCGATCGATTCTCCGAAATACAACTGGATCGATTGGGCGACTCTCGACTGCATCTGCGCGGATGGAACTGCCGCGAAAGTTTCGCTTTGGGATAACGCAATGCTGGTGGGCGGCAGTTTCGCAGCCGCCAGATCGTCTTTCAACGTGGTCACGACCGAAGAGGGAATCGCCTCGTATGATCGCGTAACTCTCTGGTTCCAGAATTTGGCGTTCGACTACATCGCGCCGCCAGGCTATGCCGATGCCGAATTCGCGTTCTATGCGAGCGGAAACGGCACAGAGCATTCGATCAGCATCAACGGGCGAACCTATGCTCATATCGAAGCTGTTCCAGAAGGCGAGAACAGCGCGATGCAGGCGGAAGCCCTGATCGCGGCAATAAATGGAGCGGAGGATGAAGACGTTATTGCCTCCTCCGGCAGCGCTGCGCATACGGTGCTGCTGAAGGTGCGGACATCGAGGGCCGGCGCTGCGATTTCGGTCTCCGCTTCCGACGGGAACGCCGCAGTCTCAATGCGTTTGACCACCCCTCAAATTGTCGCTGCGGACCTCGCCGTCGCGATCAACAGCACGGACTGGGAGACGGCCAACACGACTCATGCACTGCTCGCGGAGCGGACTGGCAGCGAGGTGACTTTGACGGCCGGGCGTTACGGAAGCGTGAATGCTTCTGGCAGCAGCGTCACGTGGGCTTCGGGCACACGCTTTCCAGGGCTCTCGGCAGGCGATCGAATCCGCATTGCCGGCACGGACTACGTTGTGGCGAGCGTGCAATCGCCTGTGGCGCTGACCCTTACGTCGAGTGCGGGCACGCAGTCGGGTGCGGCCTATGCGGCCCCGCGCGGCGGAGTCGACGGTAATTTACTGGAGCTGTACTCCACGAACAAGACAAATTCCCTGCGGCTGGACCAGTCGGCACTGCGTCTCACGGGCGGTTCCTCGGCGGCAGGATGGCGAATTGGGTTCGATTTTTCATTTCTCGGTTTAAGGCAGTTACGGCAGCTTTGGCTCACCTTTGCACTGGCCCTGCAGAACGCCGCGTTCAAGACCGTTGAATGGGACGCCGCGTTTACCAACTGGCAGGTCACGGGACCTGCAGCAAAGCGACAGCTAAAGGTGGCAGGGCCCGGCTCCGTGCGCCTGGAAGAAACGGATTCCGCATGCACCTTCAGCGGAGTATGGACGCAGGAGGCTGGCTTCTACTCGAAGTATTTCGCGAGCGCCACTCGTGACACGTCGGCAACTCTGACCGTCAACTACACCTGCCAGTTCGAACACGATCTGTACGTTGGAACGTCGCTGTATTCTGACCGTGCCGTGGTGGCTGTTCGCGTGGACGAAGATGCCGAATCGGAGCTCGATTGCAGGCTGAACGCAGGGTTGGCTGTCGTGACCCGGCGCAGGGTGCGGACCGCGGTACCGGCCGGTCGGCACACGCTGACGGTGCGCCTGGTGGAGCCCGGTGTTTTCTACTTCGACTTTCTGGAAGCGGCTGTTTTGAGCGATGTGCCGGATGCGCTCACCCCGCGTACCAACATCTCCCCGGCACTCGATTTCGACACCGACCATACCTACAAGATGGCCCCTTCGCGGCTTCTCTGGAACTTCGACAAGCTGGGCTATGCCGGTGCGATGAACGAGTATCTGGGGGTGTTTTGGTGGAATGAACGCACGCTCAGCGGTGGGTCAGTGTCGATAGCCGAAATCGTTTTCGGGGGCGAGTTTGCGGGCGGCGATAGCGTGTCCCTGACGTTGAACCACACAACGATGAAAAAGGACGTGTTCCCCGCAGACACTTCTGCGACGATCGCGAATCATTTCGCCATGTGGATCAATGGCGGGTTCGTCGGTTCCCGTGCGGAAGCGGCGGGTGGAACGCTGCGAATCTACGGGCGCTCGCCCGCGCCGGATTACACCGTCAGCGTCACGGTGCCGGTGGTCAAATCGGCCGCGGGTACGGCGACCCTGACCGTTGTGCCGGTTCCCGGTGAGTACGGCACGTGGATGGTTGACACCGCCGCGAACCCTCCGCTGAACCGGGCCGCTCGCGACTGGCACGCGGACTTCTATACGCAGTGCGCGGCGCGTGGCCGGGAGGTCACCACCGCGTGCTCCATGGAACTCGTGCATCCACCGGCCGCGTTCGTGGCGAGGTATCCCGACGAGGCGCGGAGCCCCGTGGTGACCGCGACGGGCTTCGGGTCCCTGGCCTCAGCCCACTGCGCCATCGGCAATTCGGGAATGCTGGCGTACCAGAAGAAGGTCTATCGAGCACTTGCCGAATTGCAGAGCGCGGCGGGTCTGATTCCGAACCTTCAGTACGGTGAATTCCTTTGGTGGTTCTTCTCCGGCCCAGGGGGCATGGCGTTATACGATGACGACACACTGGCGGCCGCCGAGGCCGAACTCGGCCGCCCGCTGCACCTGTTCACCTCCCCCGATGATGATCCCGGTGTGAACGGCGGGGCGGATGCGGTATTTCTGCGCAACCGGCTCCGTGACCATGTGGCGGCGCTGGTTGCTGATGTTCGGGCGGCGTATCCGGCGGTGCAGTGTGAACTCCTGTGGCCTTACGACGTCAACTACCCTGTACCCCAGCCGGAGCCGGACCCAAAGGACGGCTATTTGGGAGGGCAACTGAACCGGTTCATCAATCTTCCGGTCGAGTGGGAGCAGAAGGAGACCAGTGGTTTGGATAGCATGAAGGTGGAAGCTCTCGCGTTTGCGAGCCGCATGCGGAGTCTCGATCTGGCTGGCGAAGCGATCCGCCTCTTCCCGGACTTCGGCTGGCCTTTGGGTTCGGTACGTTATCTGGTGCCGATATTTGGCATCGCGACGCCCTGGCACCGGGAACTGGCCCTGGCGATATCTGCCGGGCTGACGAACAACAATCTCTGGGCCTTCGATCACATCTGCCTGTACAACCTGGACGTCCCGGAGAGGGGGCTTGACAGACGTTCAGCGCTGCTGGGTTCGTGATTTCCTTCCTGAAAGCCCGGTTCGAGAAGTAGTTCGCTATCCTAAAAGACGAATATGTCGCTTGGGGATCAACCCGCACCAGCTCCCGCCACTCGCACTCCGTGGCAGCGAGTCCAGAACGCGCGCCATCCCAAGCGTCCCCATACTCTTGATTACGTTCAGCGCCTGCTGACCGATTTTCAGGAGATTCATGGCGACCGTGCATTCGGTGACGATGCCGCTATCGTCTGTGGCCCTGGCAAACTCGACGGCATCCCCGTGATGCTGATCGGCGAACAAAAGGGCCGCGACACGAAGCAGAAGCTGCTTCGCAATTTCGGGATGCCGAAGCCGGAAGGTTACCGAAAAGCCTTACGTGCCATGCAGATGGCGGCAAAGTTCGGTCGGCCCATCATCGCGCTCCTCGACACGCCGGGTGCTTATCCGGGCATCGATGCGGAAGAACGCGGCCAGGCAGAAGCGATCGCCCGTAACCTGCGCGAAATGTCACGGCTGACCGTGCCGGTAATCTCGATTTGTATCGGCGAGGGCGGCAGCGGCGGCGCACTGGCTCTGGGTGTGGGCAATCACGTTCTGATGCTGGAAAACGCGGTTTACAGCGTGATCTCTCCCGAAAGCTGCGCCGCCATCGTGTGGCGCGATGCGGCGAAGGCGGAACTCGCGGCAGCGGCTCTAAAGATGACGGCCGAGGACCTGGTAAAGCTGGGGCTCGTCGACGGCATCATCCCGGAGCCGGTCGGCGGGGCCCATGAGGACTGGGATGGAGCGGCGCGGTTGTTGCGCGAAGGCATCCACAAGTCTTTGAGGGAGTTGTCGGGAATGACGGCGCAACAACTGGTAACGCACCGCTACGACAAGTTCCGAGTGATGGGCAACTTCTTCGCTGCTCCCTTATGAGGACGCGAGTATGAAGAAAAAAACGAAGTGGCCGGTGATCGCAGGCGTTGCTTTCATCGTCGTTTTCATCGCCGCGATGGTCTATTCGAGCACCGGGAACAACCAGTTCCGGGGCGAAGTTTGCGTTACCTTTGAAGGCCGCACAATTTGCCGCAACGCTGCGGCAACCACGCGGGAAGAGGCCGAGCGAATCGGCACCAGTACTGCCTGTACTGATCTCACGAACGGGATGACAGCGCTGCTGCAGTGCGAGCAGGGCGCGCCCCGCAAAGTCACGTGGAAGAAGTAGCTTAAGAATCGTAAAGCCCTCCTTTTTTCAGTAACTTACAGGATGCTCGCCGGTCTTGCGTGATATCCTGAGGAAATCTCAGAACAAATCGGGGCGAACTTGCGTCTGTAAGCTATTGCAGCCGTATGTCCGGCAGGCATTTATTCATCAGAGCGGAGCATTCGAATCGTGAAGACCAAATGGAAGATTTCGATCGGCGTACTACTCGTTTTGCTGATCGCCGGGGGCGTTGCCGGAAGTGTGAAGTATCGCCAGCGGGGCGTTATCACGGTGCAGACCGGCAAGGTCCTGAAGGAGGATCTCGCGTCTGTGGTCACCGCCTCTGGTGAGGTTAAGCCTCGCAACTATATCAGCATCGGCGCGGAATACTCGGGCCAGTTGACTGAGATCCTCGTGAAAGAGGGCGCGCATGTGCGCAAAGGTCAACTGCTGGCGAGGATTGACGGTGCGCAGTCGCAGGCAGATGTGAACGCGCAGCGTGCCGCGTTGGCTTCTACAGAAGCCGATGCCTCCGCCAGCGAAGCCGGGCTCCGTGCAGGCGAGGACAATATCGCGGTTCTTGAGGCTTCCGTTGTTCGTGCAAGAGCTGACCTTGAGCGCTACGAGCGCGATTTCAAGCGGGGCGAACAGCTGTTCAAAGATGGCCTGATTCCACGTTCCGACTTCGAGCAGCGTCAGGCGATGTTCGACAGCCAGAAGGCCACGGTTTTGGAAGCGCAGTCGCGCGTCACACAGGCTAAATCGCAGCTGGCACAACTGCGCGCTCAGCTGTCAGGCTCGCAGCGCCGCATCGCCCAGACGCAGGCTGCCCTGACCCGGGTGGACGATATCCTCCGCAAGCACAACGCCGTGGCGCCGATTGACGGACTGGTGACGTATCTGCCGGTTCGCGTGGGCGAAACCGTAGTGCCCGGCGTGCAGAACTCCGCCGCCAGCACGATCATGACGATCGCGGACATGTCCATCGTGACGGCCGAAGTGAAGGTGGACGAAACGGATATCGTGAACGTCAAGCTGGGGCAGCCTGCTGAGATCACGGTGGATGCGATTCCGAACCGCACGTTTACGGGTCATGTGATTGAGATTGGCAACACGGCGATCCTGCGTTCCACTGGTCTGGCGGCATCGACCAGCACCACCTCCAGCCAGGAAGCGAAAGATTTCAAGGTTGTAGTGGCGATGGACAACCCGCCGGATGAGATTCGCCCTGGCCTTTCCTGCACGGCGAAGGTCACCACGGCGACACGAAAAGACGCATTGGCGGTTCCGATTCAGGCTTTGACTTCGCGCACCCGGGGGGATCTTATCCCCGAGAAGGACCGACCGATCAACCCCGATCCCGCGACGGCCAAGGCGAATAAGGTGGAGTCGCAGGGTGTGTTCGTCATCGGCGCTGAGAACAAAGCGCAGTTCCGCAAGGTAGAGACGGGCATCACGGGCGCGACTGATATTGAAGTGCTGAGCGGTTTGAAAGAAGGCGACCAGATCATCACGGGCAGCTATCAGGTGATCCGCACGATCAAGAATGGCGCTCTCGTGAAAATCGACAACAAACCGCCAGTCGCATCGAAGCCGACTACGTAATAGCTACTGAGGATACATGGTACAGGCAACGGCGGAAGAGACCGAAAAGGGCGAAAAGCTCAAGCGTGACGGCATCGTCATTCGCACGTACGATATCTGGAAGACCTACGTCATGGGCGACCAGGTGATCAATGCAGTGTCGGGTGTGGACATTGAGATCAAGCGTGGCGAGTACGTGGCGATCATGGGCCCGTCCGGGTCAGGCAAGTCGACCCTGATGAACTTGATCGGATGCCTCGATTCACCGACGAAAGGCGAGTACTACATCAACGGCCGCCTGGTCAGTAAGCTGGTGGACGACGAGCTGGCCGAGATCCGGAACAAGGAAATTGGCTTCGTTTTTCAGACGTTCAATCTGCTGCCGCGTGCCAGTTCGCTGCACAATGTGGAACTGCCGCTGATTTACAACGGCACACCTCCAGCGCAACGGATTATCAAGGCGAAGGAAGCGCTGCGGCAGGTCGATCTGGAAGCCCGTATGGACCACAAGCCGAACGAATTGTCGGGCGGTCAGCGGCAGCGTGTGGCGATCGCGCGCGCACTCGTGAACAGCCCCTCCATCATTCTGGCCGACGAGCCGACGGGTAACCTCGACACGGCGACCGGCAACGAAATAATGGCGCTGTTCGAGAGGCTTCACAAAGAAGGCAACACGATCGTGCTGGTGACGCACGAACACGACATTGCCCTGCATGCCCATCGCGTCATCGCTGTTCGCGACGGCAAGGTTGAGCGCGACGAAGTCATCCCGCACTAAGCAGAACGTCGCGATAGCAGCGCGCGACCTCGGAAAGCTGATGGTTGCTTTCGATGTGACGCCGGGCCGCCATGCCCATCTCGCGCGCTAACGCCGGGAAGTCGGTGACGAGCGCCATCTGAGCGAAGAGGTCGTCGATCTCGGTAGCTCCTGGTCTGACCACCAGCCGTGATCCTTCGGGGAAGTCTTCGATCTCCGGCGATTCGGTGAGGATCACGGGCTTACCCACGCCCATCATCCGAATGGCAATACCGGAAGTTTCTCCCGCACCTGGCCATCGAGGATTGATGCAGCAGGCGATCGCAGTGGCCGCAGCGCTGAGTTCGCTTTCCGTGAGATGCCCCAGGCGAATGATGCCCGGCCTCGCGGCTTCGGAGTCGATCAGGCGGCGGAGGTCGTCGGAGACAGGCTCGCCGGCGATCAGCAGGGCAGTGTCCGGGCGGACTGCATGCAGGCGCGTGAAGGCTCGGATCGAGGGCAGAATTCGCTTGGTCTCGCGCAGATAGCCGAATATCCCGAAAAGCGTCGTGCCGGGTGCGATGTTCAGCCGCCCGCGAAAGAAGACGCCGTCCACCGCTTCAGTCCGTGGTGGCTCGTGGAAGTGCGGAATGACGTGAACGTTCGTCGCTCCGTGGTCGCGGGCCAGATTCTCGGCTCCGCGATTGTGGACGATCACTGCTTTGGCCGTCTCCACCAGGCGGCGGAGCATCGGGAACTCGAAGTATCTCGGATCAGTGCCGGAGGCTGCGCGATGGGTCCAGAGGTCGGCCGCCAGATCGCGACGCCACTCGCCGTAATTGAAGGTGAACTCGGTGATGTACTCATCGCGCCTGAGAGTGCCCAGGAAGAAGTGGTGGAGTACGGCGTCATGGAGCACAATCACGCCCGGTCGCGCCAGTGCGGCGGAGTAGATCTCTCGGTGCAGGCCGTTGTTGCCGACGTGATAGAGAGGCGTGTAGTCGCCTACAAGCTGCTTGTCGAGAGCAGCGGCGTAGTCGGCCACTCCGGAACGGGAACCTAAGGGCGGGGCGTGGTGCCAGGCATTCACTGTTTTTTTCGGCGGCCAAACAGCGCGGTGCCGACACGGACCCAGGTGGCGCCTTCTTCGATGGCGACTTCCAGATCGTGCGACATGCCCATGGAGAGCTCCGGGATGGAGTGGGTGGCGGCGAGTTCGCGCAGCGTAACGAAGTAGGGCCGGGACAGTTCCACGTCTTCCGACCAGGGCGGCACCGTCATCAGCCCTTTGAGTTTCAGGTTCGTGCTGGCGCGAACGGCTTCCACGATCTCGGCGACGGCGTCGGCAGCAGTGCCCGATTTCGATTCTTCATGGGACAGCTTCACCTCAATGGTGATATCGAGCGGCACGCCTTCGCCATCCAGGCGACGGGCAAGCTTGACGGAGTCAACGCTGTCGATCGCGGCGAAAAGCTGGGCGGCCTTCTTCGTTTTGTTGGATTGCAGATGGCCAATGAGGTGGAAGCGTGAACCTTCGAGATCGGCCACGGTGGCGGCCTTGTTCTCCATCTCCTGCACGTAGTTCTCGCCGAACTCACGCAGCCCGACCGCGTAAGCCTCGCGGATCACCTCTGCGGGAAAGATCTTGGTGACGGCGAGCAGGCGGACATCCTGCGGGTCGCGATGGGCACGAGCGCAGGCGTCGACAATCCTCTGCTGTACGCGCTCCAGATTGTCTCGCAGGCTCATGCTTTAGCCTCGCAGATCGCGGAAAGCATCTTCAATCTCCGCGCGGGCATCAAGGGCGACCGGCGAGAAGGGCAGGCGCGGGGGGCCGCCGTAGTAGCCGTTGATGTCCATAGCGTGCTTGAGGCCGGATACTCCGTAGAGATCGGTCACGAGGATGGAGGGATGCGCGATGCGGCCCTGCCAGTCGATGCCAGCCTCTTCCTCGCGCGTCCGATAGGCTTCCCAGATGGCGATCGTGGCGTAGGGTGCGGCGGAGGCGAAGGCGAGGGCTGCACCGTTCGCGCCCGTGCGCAAAGATTCCCAAAGCTGGCCTTCGGTGCCGGCGAGGATCGCGAAGTCCTTGCCGCAGACGGAACGAAGGTGAGCGATCCGGCCGGGCGGCGTACCGGCTTCGATAATGCCCTGGATGTTCGGGTGTTCGGACAGTTTGGCTACGGTCTCGGGCTGGAGGTCGACGCCGGTGGTGAGTGGCCCGTTTTCGAGGAGGACCGGGACCGGCGACTGGTCCGCGAGGGCACGGAAGTAGAGAGACTGCGCTTCGGGTCCGTACATCATGCCCCGGTACTGGTGGGGCACCAGGCTGACCACAGCGTGGGCTCCGGCTGCAGCGGCGCGCTGCGCGAGGTCGGCGGCTTTGCGGACACCTTCGGAAGAGATGTCGAGGATGATGGCGCGGTCCGCCGGTACGGCCTTTGCGACAAGGGCGGTGAGTTCGATCTTCTCGTCGTCGGACAGCAGGGGGCCTTCGCCCGCAAGGGAGCCGACGATGAATCCGGCCACCGACGTCCTGCTCCACTTCTCGAAGTTATGCTGGACCTTGGTGCGGTACATCGCGCCAGTGTGATCGAACGGCGTGGCAGCGGCTACGTAGATTCCCTGAAATTTCATCAAACTCCATGTTCTCAATCGACCTTGATTGTCCGCAGGCGGACAAAGACTTCACCATTGCTGACCTCTACGAGGCTGGCTGCACGGGCATCGTAGAACTGGAGGAGTGGGACGACATTGTGCGGATGCGCGTCTTCTTCGACATCGGCGCCGATGAAGCGGCGCTCGTGGCCCGCTTCGGCGGCGAAGCAGCGCCGGCGGATTGCCGCGACTGGGTCGCCTTCTCGCGCGAGCACCTGCACCCCATGGAGTTCGGCGAGCGCATCTTCGTAGTCCCGGAGTGGCGCGACGACCCCACGCCGGAAGGGCGCATCCGTATCGTAACCAATGCCGGGCTGGCGTTTGGCACCGGCGCACACCAGACGACCCGGCTCTGTCTGGAGGCGGTCGAGCGGCAGGTACGGCCAGGGATGACGGTGGTCGACATTGGCACGGGCTCCGGGATTCTGAGCGAGGCGGCGTTGAAGCTGGGTGCCAGCCGGGCGTTCGCTTCCGACACCGATCCGCAGGCTTCTGCGGCCGCCCGCGAGAACCTTGAGAAGGCTGGAGTCAGCGTACCGGTCTTTACCGGGTCAGCGGATGCAGTGGCGAGTGGCGTAGCCGATTTGATCGTTGCCAATATCAGTCCGGCATGGATTGCGGAGTTGGCCGCCGACTGGTATCGGGTTCTGAAGCCCGGCGGGCTGGCGATTCTGAGCGGCTTCGAGGGACCGGATGTGGCTGGCGTAACGGCGGCGCTGACGAAGGCAGGTTTGGCAATTGAAGCAGAATTGGGCGAACTGGAGTGGCGCATGGTCGAGGCCCGCCGGCCAGCCTAGTCAGTGCTTCGCGGGCTTGCCGAGGTGCTCGACGATTCGCGTTGCTTCCTCCACAGCTCGCGCCAGAACCGAGCGGATCTTGCCGTCTTCGAGCATGAGCAGACCTCCGATGGTGCAACCGGCCGGAGTCGTTACGTCGTCGCGCAGTGAGGCGGGGTGGCGACCCGTCTCCTGCACCATCTTCGCGGCTCCGAGCATGGTTTGGGCAGCCAGAGTTAAGGCAAGGTCGCGGCGAAGGCCGACTCGAACTCCGGCGTCCGCGAGCGCTTCCATCACCAGGTACATGTAAGCGGGACCGCTGCCGCTCAGCGCCGTCACGGCGTTGCAGTAGTGCTCTTCCACAATCAGGCTGCGACCCACCGAGGCGAAAATCCTTTGGGCCAGGCTGAGGTGGTCTTGCGTCGCCCCGGGGCCGGCGCAGACAACCGTCATACCTTCGCCCACCGCGCATGGAGTGTTGGGGAGAGCGCGGATCCAGATGCCCGGCAGCAGTGAGTGCAGTCGCTCCGTGGTGACACCCGCGAGGATGGATATCAACAGCGTGTCGGGACGGATATTCGCGTGTTTGAGCTTGTCGCAAATGGCGGCAATCTGGGCCGGTTTGCAGCAGACGAGGATAATGCCCGAGGCTTCGGCGATCTCGCTGTAATCCTGCTCAGCGGTAATGCCGAGTTCTTCCGCGACACGGGCGCAGGTCTCGGCCGTGCGGGCGGTGGCCCAGACCTGGCGGCGCGTCACGAGGCTGGCAGCCACGAGGCCCTTGATCAGGGTGGTACCCATCACGCCGGCCCCGATGACACCGAGCGTTCTGCCTGCGCTGAGAACTGAGTTGGTTTCCATACTGAAGCTCCTATTTTGGCGCATGGACGTTGTTACACTTTTCAGTTGGCTCGCGGAAAATTCCTACGTTTATTCATCGGCAACATGGCGTCTGGTAAGACGCGGCATCTGCTCACAGAGATTGAAACGCTGCGGCGGTACGGCAATAAGAAAATCGTCGTTTTCAAGCCGCGGACGGATACGCGCAGCGGCATGAATACCATCCGTAGCCGGCGGGGGGATGAGGACCTGGCGGAAGAAGTCTCGGCGACCGACCCCAGCGACCTGTGGCCGATCCTGAGCGCGCGCGAGTCGGAAGCAGGCTCGAAGTTCGAGATCATCGCCTTTGACGAAGTGCAGTTTTTCCCGCGCAACTCGGGCTTCTTTCAACTGGTCAAGCATTTGCTGGAACAGGGCTATGACGTGCTTGGCGCAGGGCTGGCGTTCGATTTTCGGGGCGAGCCGTTCGGGTCAACGCCGGATCTGGCGATGCTGGCCGAGGATCGCTGCATGTGGATGACTTCTTACTGTACGCGTTGTGGGCAGAGGGCGCTGTATCCCCAGAGGATCATCAACGGCGAGCCCGCGCACTACAACAGCCCGCAGATTCTGGTGGGCGGCGATGAGACGTATGAGCCTCGCTGCGACGAGCATTTCATCTTGCCTGGCCGTCATTACCCCGGCGTGGACGAGGCTTCACCGCAGGGCTCCATCTGGCCCTTAACGGTTGAAGCCAGTTAGCGCGAGCCTCACTTGCCCGAACTCGTAGATCTGCGACAGGTCGATCTGCAGCAACTGGAACCGTTGCTGGCGGAGGAGACAGCAGAGTGGGAAAAGGCGCTCGACTGGGACTTCTCACGGAATGCCGCGCAGATTCGCCGGTTTGCCGGACCACGTGCGTTGCCCGGGGTGGCGTTACTGGATGGTGGCGAAGTGGCTGGCTATGGCTATACCGTGCTGGAGCATCCGAAGGGTCTGATCGGTGACGTGTATCTGCGGCCTGGATGGCGGGGCCTGGAGTCCGAGGTGCGGCTCTTCAAGGTACTGCTCGACGCGTTGACCGGCACCGAGGGCATCGAGCGGATTGAGAGCCAGTTGATGCTGCTGCCGCCCCAGGATGTGCGCGCGTTGAGCGGATCGCGTTTTGTGCAGCTGTTCGAGAGGAGACTGCTGTCGCGGCAACTCAGCCAGCCGATCGCGGGCGGCCCGACAGACCTGGACCCGCGTTACCGAGTCGAAGAGTGGCACGCGAGTGCGATGGATTCTCTGCCGCGCCTCATCGTTCGAGCCTATGCCGGGCAGATCGATGCAGAAATCAACGATCAGTTCACGACGGAGTGGGGTGCATCCTCGTTCCTGCGCGCGCTGCTGGAGAATGCGGGCTGCGGCCAGTTCTCGCGAGGCGCGTCTTTCGTGGCGGTCGACAGGCATACCGAATGGCTGGCAGGAGTGATTTTGACCAGCCTCGTGGCTCCGGATACCGCCCACATCACGCAAATCTGCGTCATGCCCGAGGCGCAGGGGAGCGGTTTAGGTCGGGAACTGTTACGTCGGTGCCTGGTGGCGCTGGAGGCCGCCGGGGTCCAGAGGGTCACTTTGACGGTGACGGCGACGAACACGAGGGCGAACCGGATTTACGACACCGCCGGCTTCGCTGAACTCCGCCGTTTCTGCGCCATCGTCTGGAACTCGACGCCGCGTATGTCAAACTCGGTTCAGGGTGTGACACAAGGGTCTTGAAACTTCTTTTTATTGGTGACATCTTCGGTCACGCGGGGCGCCGCATTGTCGCCGACCATCTCGCAGATATCCGGGCTACTCAGGAGATAGACGTGGTAATCGCCAATGGCGAGAACTCCGCCGCAGGTTTTGGCATTACACCGGGAATCACGCAGGATTTGCTGAGCTATGGTGTGGACGTCATCACGACAGGCAATCACATCTGGGATAAGAAAGACATCATCCCGTACTTTCAGCACCAGCCGAGGCTGCTGCGGCCGGCTAATTATCCGGAGCCGGCTGTCGGGTCGGGCGTGTTCATTCACGAGACGCCCACGGGCGAGAAGTGTGCCGTCATCAACATCCAGGGCCGAGTCTATATGGCAAACACGGATTGCCCGTTCCGGAAAGTCGACGGGATACTTGCCGCGCTGCCCGCAGAGGTGAAGGTGCGGTTTGTGGACTTCCACGCCGAGGTCACCAGCGAGAAGATTGCGATGGGCTGGTACCTGGACGGGCGCGTTTCGGCCATGGTCGGCACGCACACCCATATCCCGACCGCGGACACGCGCATCCTGCCCGGCGGCACGGCTTACCAGACCGACTGCGGCATGACAGGACCTTACGACTCAGTGATCGGAGTGGAGAAGGAACCGATCATCCGGAAGTTCCTTTCAGGGCAGCCCGTGAAAATGGAAGCCGCGAAGAACACGGTGGAGCTGCATTCGGTGGTAGTAGATGTTGACGATGCTACCGGCAAAGCCATCTCGGTGCGCCGGCACGTCGTCTACGGCGACTAAGGCTGTTTCACGTAGATGATGAGCTTGCGGCCTAAGCCGCCGCCGCCGCTGATGGCACTGTCCTGAATGGCAACCACCTGTGTCGCGTTGTCAGGCAGCGTGATTTGATTCTTCGGCACGCGTACGTTGATCTGCCATACTCCGACGAGCGCCGGCGACAGGCCCGCGTAGAGAACATCTGCACCGGTTACGAACTGTGTGCCGACGATGATGGTGGGCGGACGCGATGACTGCAGGGCTTTGTTCGATACGGTGCCGTCTTCGGGAGCGCCTTCGATGAAGCCCTGACCCGTGCCGTAGAGGACAATCACTTTGCCGGCGACGATCGGGTTCTTCTCGGTGTTGAGCGTGCCGTCTTCATTCGCAGCGACAGCTGCCCCTATGCCATCGGCAGCCTGCGAGAAGATGCCGGGAACCGCGGTTGCCATGGCAACCGTCGTTTCGCCCAGGATGCGGCCACTGGCAAGCTCGATAACCTGGAGCGTTCCCGTCCCGGTCTGGGGGGCTTTCATGGGCATCTGGAAGTTGATCTGGTCGGTGCCGACGAAAAACAGCGGAACCGGAGCGCCCTCAAACTGCACCTGGAGACCGTTGAGCGTCCTCGCAAGCGGCAGCGCCGTACTGGAAGCCGTACTCTCACCGAACTGGTGCAGGTTGCCGCGCGAGAAAAGTGCCGTAATCATGCCTGGCGCGACCCGATTGGGATAGAGATAATTCCCGGCATTCAGTGCAGTCATGCCAGGCACGTGAATGGCGACGCGGTTGGCACTGTCAGCGATGAACACGTTGCCGTACCCATCCTGCGCGACTGCGCGGGGACTGACTGACGGGATCGCTGCGTTGTAAGTAAAGTTGTTGCCGACCAGGCCGTTGAAGTTCGGGAAGCGATAGGTGATGTTGGCGCCGGCATCAGCGACCCAGATGTCGCCGGTAACGGCGCTGACAAACATCCCCCGAGGGCTGGAGAGACCGTTCGTGAGCGTAACGGCAGCCGCGCTGTCATTGCGGGCCGAAGGGGCGTGGTCGAAGATCAGAACTCTGCCATTGGCGGCGTCGGCGACGTAAAGATGGTCGTCCGAGTCGGTGGCGATGTGCCGCGGAGCATTCATCTGGTTGCTGCCGCTTCCAGTGGCGGCCGAATTGAAGTCCTTCTGTCCGAAAACGATGGTGGCGGACTGGCCGCTGGTGAAGGTCTTGGAGGTACCGGGGAAGAAGAGGACTCGATTGTTGCCGGCGTCCGAAACCAGCAGGCCGTGCTCGCTTGCCTGGGCGATGCCGTACGGCGATGCCATGGTGCGAGCCGAAGCATCGGTGATTTTGCTGAAGTAGCCGAGTTGCCCCAGTACCAGGTCCGCCCTGGGCAGGACACCGGGCGCGTAATTGTCGAATGGCTTGGGGAAACGCAGCACGCGACCGTTACCGGAATCGGCCACGAAAAGATTGCCGTCCGGATCTACGTACAGGCCGGTGGGGCTGAAAAGACCGGATTGATTTGGGCGAGCCGAGTCGTTGGACGGGTAGTTCACTGTGAGGCGCTGAAAATCAGGCTGGCCGATGACGATATCCGCTTTGGCGCCGAAGGGGATGTTGCGGAGATCTTTGAAGCCGAGAATCCGGTTGTTGTAGGTATCGGCCACGTAAAGGCGCGGCGGGTTCGCGGTGAGATCGACGGCCAGACCGGCATCGCCGCCAGAAGAGAAGTTGAATTCCCGGCCTTCGATCAGGTTGGGCCCGTTGAGGTCGAGACCGTCCTGCCCCAGCACGCGAATAGCGGGTGCGAAAGTGTTACCGGAGCGGGGAAGCACGACGACACGGTGGTTGAGCGCATCCGCAACAAAGAGTTCATTTCCTGAGAATGCGGCGGTGGCAGGGCGGGACAAAGTATCGGCGGCCGCCACTCCGCTTTGATTGGCGCTGCCCGAAAAGAAGTCTTTCTGGCCGGCAACAGCGATCGCTGGCTGGTTCAACTGATCTGACGTCCACTGGCTTACCGGCGGGTAGAAGAGAAGGCGGTTGTTCAGGGTATCGGCGATGCCCAACTGGTCGCCCGCCATGAAGATGCCTGACGGGCCGCCCGCCATCTGCAGGTCACTGACGGCGGGGGGCGTGGAATCGGTCACAACGCCGAGAAGGCGCGAAGCCTGCTGCCCGGAGAAAGCGGGGGAGTTCCAAATCAGCACGCGGCCGCGCTGTGTGCCGATGGATTCGAGCACGAACAATCTGCCCGTGGGATCGAAGGTGAGACTGGATGGGGCTACGATGGCAGCTAGCGAGGTGAGCGGATTGCCTCTCGGCGCGTACGTATTGGTCGTAAAGTCCGTCTGACCGAGGACGAGGTCGGCTGCCGGTCCGGGTGCGGCGTCCACACCGATGTCCTTTAGGTTGTAGCGGAGGATGCGGTTGTTGAGGGGGTCGGTAGCCCAAAGGTTGCCAGTGGGATCGAAGACGAGGCCGGAGAGGGCGGTTGTGGTGGTGCCGGAGGTAGTGACGCTGGTGGCAAAGGTGGCCGCGCCGAGACTGCCCTGGTTCGGGCTGTTGCTGGTGAAAGTGGGCTGGCCGAGGACAAGGTCCGGCAATTGGTCACCGGTCTGGCGGAACGGTGCCGGGAAGCGGAGTATCCGATTGTTTCCAGCGTCGACGATGTAGAGGCTGCCCCGCGAGTCTACCGCCAGGCCGGTAGGAGAACTGGTGCCGGTGGTACGGGTGCCGTTGCCGCGGTTCGGACCCTGCGCAAAAGTGGTGGCGAAGTCGACCTGACCGAGAACGATGTCAGCTTTTTTGCCGTTGGCAAAACCGAGGGCGCTGCGAAACCCGAGAACTCGATTGTTGCCCGTGTCGGCGATGTAAAGGCCGGGGGGGTTGGTCGTCACATCGAGGGCGATGCCCTGCGGGTTGAGCAGTTCCCGACCTTCGACGAGGTTCGGATTGGTGCTGCTGATGGTATTCGATGTCTGTCCCACTGACCGCGACGGGGTTGGGTTGAGAGTGATTTGTGCGTTGGCCACGAGGACAAAAACAGCGGCGGCGGCGATGCGGGCGAGGACTTTTCCCATTGCGATTTTTATGCGTTTTGCGCGGGCGCGTGCTTGAAAGCCCTATAGCCAAATTAACACGGTATGGCCGGAGACGTTCCGGAACAAATGGCTGGCGCTGAAGATTGGCTAGACTTAAAAATTGCTCATTTCCGCTGTTAGTTACCTGAATACGTGGCCCCTCGTTTGGGGTTTTTTGCATGGTCCGCAGCGGGGGCGGTTCGACTTCCGGTTCGACTTGCCCGCCCGGTGCGCCGAATCGCTGGCGAAGGGCGAAGCAGCAATCGGGCTGGTGCCGGTGGCTGAGATCGAGCGGTTGGGGCTGGAGTTTTTGCCTGATACGGGAATCGCGTGCGAAGGTCCGGTTCGGAGTATTTTGCTGTTTTCGAGGGTGCCCTTCGCGGATATTCGGACGCTGGCGGTGGATTCGAGCTCGCGGACTTCGGTGGCTCTGGTGCAGATTTTGCTTCGCGAACGCTACGGGGTCTCCCCGTTGCTGACCGCGCATGCTCCGGACCTGGACCAGATGCTGGCCGGGAGCGATGCTGCGTTAGTAATCGGCGACCCGGCCCTGCGCCTCGAACCTTCGGTGCTGCCGTATGGCTGGCTGGATCTGGGGGCCGAGTGGACCGCATGGACCGGGCTGCCGATGGTCTTCGCGGCGTGGGCGGGCAGTTCCGCAGCGTTGGGCGGGCCCGGAGTTCGGGACTCGTTTGTGGACTCGTGGCGCTGGGGGATGCAGCACTTGGACGAGATTGTGGCGCAGGCCAAGGCGGAACGCGGGTTCAGCGATAAACTGGCCCGGATCTATCTCGAGCGACATATTCAGTTCGAACTGACGCCACGCCATCTGCAAGGAATGGCACGGTTTAGGAGTTTGGTTCGAGACCTCGACGCCCGCAAGCAGAAGGCGTAAGGCCGTGTTGTATCATAGGGAAAGTTTGGCGTTGCTCCTCAGTAGCTCAATGGTAGAGCATTCGGCTGTTAACCGAAGGGTTGTAGGTTCGAATCCTACCTGAGGAGCCAAACTTCTCCCTCCTAAGTACTTCAAAACAAAGGCAGTGACCGTAACAGGCTGCCAGTCCTTCGTTTCATCAAACCCTGCTAAATCCATACCAAAACAGCCATTTCCTGAACAACACTCTCTACAGTTTCCACTACACTGACCGAAGGTCAATCGGGGGGCGTGTGGGTATTTGGGTTCACTTGCTGCTCTGAGCGCCGACTATTTTCAAGATTTTTTTCGGCCACCTTCTGAAGTGCGTCCCGTTTGGCCTGCATCCGGATGTGACTGTATCGGGCCAGCATCTGCTTCGAAACATGGCCAGCGATGTCCATGATGGCCTGATCGCCCGCACCGGTCTCGGCCAGCTCGGTAATGAGCGTGTGGCGTGCGTCGTGCCAGCGACCCGTTACCTTTGCTGCCTTTCGTACGTTCCCCCACGCTGTCTTTAAGGTGGTGACGTGTCGCGTCGGGTCTGACGGTGTTGGCCTGCCGAACGGGAAGACGTACCAGTCGGCCCGCGGCTCGCCGAACTTCTTCACGTACCGCTCGCGATGCCTGGCGAGGGCAGTTTGGATCGTCTCGCCGATCGGTATCGTTCGGCCTTCTCCCGCCGCTGTCTTTGCTCTGCCAACGGTGATGACGCCCTTTGCGGTGTTGATCTGGCCCCACGTTATCCGCTTGATCTCGGAGTCGCGCATGCCCGCGTTCAACGCCAGACAGAGTGCAAACTCGATGTGTGGAGATCTCGCCTTAGCCGCGCCGTCCGTGAGGCCCTGCTTCTCGTCGTGGCTGTAGGGCTTACCTGTCGTCGGCGGTACGCTCAGCTTCAGCGCTTTGTTCTTCTTTAGCCGAACTCGCAGAACGTCGCCTGCTTCGCCCAGGATGCGGATCAGAAAACCAACCTCGTCGTTGATCGTTTTGGGCGCTGCCGCTTCGCGTAGGCGATTGCTCTGGTAGTCCTTCACGCTCGCTTCACCAATCTCGACCACCATCCGCTCCCCGAGCAGCCGGCTGATATGTTTCAGTGCATACTCAGCGAACTTCACGCCGCGGTGCCGAAGGCGGTAATCCTCCAGGTACTCAGCCGCAACGTCAGCAACGGTCCGGATTCGCGTCTCGCGCGTGGATTCGAGGCCGTTCAGCCCGCGCTCAAGCTCCCGGCGCCGCTGCTTCTCGGATTCCTTCGCGACCGTCTTGCTCTTGCTCTTCGAACTCTCCTGGACGCGCTGCCCAGCAAAGATGAACGAATACCAGTAGACGTCGCCGCGTTTGTAGATCGCCATAGGGGCGGCACCATTGTACCTAGATCAACCGTTCTTTGATGAGCTTCCCTTGTGAACGCCTGCGGGGCGGGGATCGCAAGTTTTCAGGCTCTTTATATACCGGTTGGCTCTGGTTGAGTTCAGGCTAAACGATTTCTACAATTCCGGTCGTGCCGTCATATGTCATCGTGAAATGCCGGAGGAAAGTTCTTCCAATGAGAGCACTGTGGACCTGGCCTCCAGCCAGCAGCGATACACCGGAGAAAGCTCCATACATAGTTTTGCCGAGCGACGGAAAGTGCACTTGCGCCATGTAGACATTAACCTCCGAGCTTCCTGCAATACCTGACACGTTGCGGCGATCCACGATGGGAAGGTTAAGTGAGGTGGCGAGGGAGACGTCAATGCAGCACTCGGTTGCCCCAGTGTCAACCAAAGCGTGAACTCCCGTTACGCCAGGTGCAGGCAGAATGGTTCCGTGGGGGTCGTAAGACGGGTCAAACCCGATGTCCACTTGGAGCGTGGGTCCGAGTCTCACCAGAGAATCGGGACCGGAGACACCCTTGCTCGGATCGTCACTAAACCCGCAGTGTGCCATAGTCGGGGCAAAACATTACGGATGCGGGCATAGAAACGGGCGGCGCTCCAACTTGACGTATTAGATAGGTTCCGCGACCGAACCGCTTCACTGCCTCTTCTGCTGCCGAATCAAAAGAGTCGAACAGTGATACGAGCTCACGATTCTTTATCAACGCCCACTTACCCATGTGCTCGACTTCAAGATGGTGTCGCAGTCCCTCATAGGCCGCGATTTCGTCATTGATGGTCAATTCTTTGTCCATAACCATTTGGGGAGAGCATAGCACGTGCCAAAGTGTTAGGAAGTCTTAACTGGCTGTATTTTCAGTAACCTAACATTTACATAGTGAATTGTTTCCGGTAGGTTCCTGGCGAAAGTGTCGCATTTTTGGCACGGGATCAGTAATTCTGTGATTGGGGTTCCTGTCTGCTTCGCTGGGTTGCCTTGGGGTGCCGGCGTCACTGCCCGGCACCCCGTATCTGCTCTTTGCCAGAGGGCTATTGAGTTGTCCAACATCGTTCGGGTCGGTGGCACGGGCCGCCGGAGCCGAGAACTTGATTAGCGGGTTGAGGCGGGTTTCCCATCCGTCTTCTTCACTGGATTCGTTTCCTAGCCACGAGGGCGATCTCTTCGCGCTCCCCTTTAAGGACCGAAGTGGCATGAGCCTCCCAAGCATCAAAGTCACCATCGCTCAACTCCGCAAGGGCCTTGGGATCGAACCTCAAATCATCTAAATCCTCGAAAAACCGCTGTATTCGATGCCGCAGGGGGTCTTGTTCTGGAAGGACACCGAGCAGATCGATGAACATATGGACGTGGTCCTCCGGTGACATTGCACGAATTTTACTGAGCCTCTCGGCTCTGGTCACCTCCTTCACTCCTCGCCCCCGCTACGGCCGACGTCGGCCGGCTTGCGCTTCGCATCAGCCTCCGCGAACTTGTCAGCCAGAAATCGCTTCACGTCCGCCTCGCGGATCAGGTAGGCTCGACCGATCTTCGCGCCCGTGAACAGGCCGCTTCGGATGTATCGACGCATGGTCTCGATGCCAACGTTCAACTCTTTTGCTGCCTCGGCTACCGTAATTCTTTTTTCTTCCATCTAACTCCCGTCGTTCAGGTGTCTTAGCCCATTCTTACACAAGAAGACGTGCGAACACACGACAATAAGTGTTGACACCAACCCCACGTATAGGCGATATTAGGCAAGAACACGCGACTTAACACAACTCTAGTGCAAGTGCGGCGGCGTTCGTTTCACAGTTGTCGAATTTGATCCGGCCCCCGGCCCAGTGCCCGAAGTGTGCCCGGAAGGAGAAACTAAGATGCTTAACGAAAAAGCGTTCACCTGTGAGCAGCTCATCCAGATGAGTGAGACTAACCGCCTGAGAATGGCCGAGTTCGCTGTGGTGGTGACCAACCACCGGGGCTGCACGACGCCAGCCGAGGAAATGATTCTGGACCTCGTAAGGGGGCAAGCCTTAGGCGGATGGGCCGCCATAACGCCGGATGACATCGAAAAATACCTGAAGTCGTTTCGAGAAGAGTTCGATTACGCGATCGAGGCCGCAAAGTCCACCGTGGCAAATTACCCTGGCGACGTGCTGGGCGGGCCGGATTGCCCAAGGGCCTACCGTGACCAGCACAAACGGATGTGGGAGATCGCCCGCGAGAACGGCCTCGGCGATCCCCAAGGGCAAGTTCTCAGCTACCTTGAGATCGCGCGCCTCTGTATTCGCGAGTTCCCGGCGCTCGTGCTCTCCGCTGAATCTATCGAGGAAGTTGCGAAGCCTCTTCCGAAGGACTACTAATGCATCCCGAATGGATGCTCAACACGCCACGAATCGGCTATTCGCTCGCCGCTGCGGACCTAAATCTCTCCGATCATCCGTTTCAGGAGATTGAGCTGACAGTCGAGGAATACGATGCACTCAAGCGTCATCTCGCTGACCTCAGGGGTTGCGGCCGATGTCCGTCTCCCAAGCGTCCCTTTGTTGTCTCGACCCCGGCAGGACTTCTCCAATGAGTTCGCCGACCCCAATGCCGATCAGGCCGGTTTGCCGCCTACGGGCCGCCGGGTCTGCGTTGGCATCGTCAGGCCGATCGATCGTGCGAAGCGCCGAACCGCTACAGCTACAGCTTTTTCGGGCTCTTCATACCCTTCGTAGAGACCTTTCGCGATATCCGCCGGCGTTGACCCGGTGAAAACGCGAGCGGTCCACTGGGCGTGCTTGTACCTCTCGGGGCTATTTCTGTGAGTGATCATCGCGCGAACCTTCCTAACGTATTCCTTCAGTTGCGCTTTGAACTCCGCTGTCAAACGAACCTCCAGATCCTCCGGGGTTTCGACTCTGCAGGCCTTGAGGATCTCACTTGCGGTCTCTCCCGAGCACTTGAAGATTGCCTCTCGGGGAATCTCTGGATGATCATACTCATAGGTCAGGTACGGCTTAGTTAACTTCGGTTCGAAGTTCGGATGATCCGTTTCAAGGTGCAGGTAGTACCAGGGGTGATTGGAGGCCAGTTGTGCATTGGGCCCTTCCGGATCGTGCTCCCATGCCGTGACCGTGTCTGCGATCACCTGTTGGAACCAAAGATCTACTACCCCGTGCGCAGTTGCCCATGGGTCCAGCGCCGCCGGGTCTCTCGCGCGCCACATCTCGTTCAGCGATTGCCAAAACTGCGGTGCCTGAGTGCGGAGCGCAAGCACGAAACAGCCTCGCCCCTCCACGTCTCCCGGCCAGTCTTCCGTGGAACACGAAACCGAGCCAATCGGTGTTCTGGAGTTTTGCGCGTGACCCATAAATACTGAAGATGTACCTGACTTCAGGGTATAGCAGGGTTGGCAAGCCAGCCAAGCTAAACCCCTAGTTCATTCCAAACAAAGAAACGCAGGTCCGTTCAGTCGACCCCGCTCAGCGGCTGTCAAAGATCCAACTGCGTTTGAAACAGAAGAGCAAAAGGAGAGAGATGGCCGCAAGTCCAGTAAAGAATGCAGTCGAAACCGGCACGCTTCCGGCTGGTGTCCGTATTCGAGTAAGCCCGAAGCGGCTAGCGACGATCCTCGACATCAAAGCGTCGACGCTGGAGCGTTGGCGCGTGATGGGCTCCGGTCCTCCATACAGGAAGTTGAATGGCGCCGTACGTTACGCGCTCGACGAAGTAGAGGCATGGGCACAGCAGTGCCGCTCGGGCGGATCCCGTGCAGTTTAGCTCTAAAAAGAATTCGGCCCGGTATCGCTCGCCAGCGACCCGGGCCTTTTAGTTCACGAAAGGAAACCAGATGACGCAACCATCCAGATCCAACTCAACCATAGTAGTTCGGATTCTTCCCAGTGGCAACGCCGAACGGCTCGCCCCACGGGAAGCGGCCGCGGCGCTCAGGCGACTCACCTCGGTTGATATGCCGGCAGCCCGGCAGTATTTCGCCGGCGTCGAAGGGCTCGCCAAAGAAGCGCAGCGCACGAGTAACCCTCGCGTGCTCAGGGCAGCCCTCGATCTGATCTCCGGTCAGGCGAAGGCCGTTTCCGCCATGGTGAAGGCGTGAGATACGACCGCGAGCGGGTGAAGGCGGGCGCCGACATCGCAACGATCGTTCTCGGATATCTGCCGCTCCGGAGCGTGAGCCGGGTTCGCCGGGTGGCGCCGTGCCCCTTCCATCACGAGAAGACGGCGAGCTTCTCGGTCTCCACCGATCGGCAACGCTTTCACTGCTTCGGCTGCGAGGCCGACGGTGACGTGTTCGACTTCGTTCAGCGGATCGAGGGGCTCAGCGGTTTCACCGATGCCGTACGCCGCGTTGCGGAACTCGCCGGCATCCCGCCCGAATCCGGAACGGTGACACCCGAAGATCGTGATCGCTGGAACCGTGCTCGAGCCGCGGCGCCAGATCTAGCGGCTGAGATAGCCGACTGGGCGCATGGTCTGCGTCTTCTCGCGGAAGCTCGCAAGCGCCAGCTGGTCGACGTTCTGCAGTGGGCATGGCAGGAAGGGGCGGACACCCTTGCCGAATCCATCGGCGAGAGGATCTCCCGCCTCCCCATCACGGCGCTTCTCCCTGAACAGGCCAGTCCGCGGCTGGTGGCGGGCGCGTATGTCCGCACCTGCCGGACACACCCAGAGGCGGCCCGGCGAGTCATGGAATACGGGCGGGCCGATCGGATGGAAGCCGAGCGCATCACATCTCTAATCGTGGACATGCTGGCCGACTCCAAGGAAGCGCGA
Source organism: Bryobacterales bacterium (assembly GCA_025462945.1). GTDB lineage: Bacteria > Acidobacteriota > Terriglobia > Bryobacterales > Bryobacteraceae > BOG-234. The sequence continues at coordinate 9,374 of JAOAPO010000284.1, read as the reverse complement.
GGCTTAGCCGCTTGATCACCGCCGAACATTTCGAGGGAGCAGCTCGCGACGAGATCCTCAAAGAGCAGGAGGCCGCCTCCAAGTCAGAGAAGGTTGTGAAGATGCCGGCCGCCTGGCACAGATCCCTAATCAGGGACAGCCGCGGCGGTGTTCGGCCGCTACTGGCGAACGCGATCACGGCCCTATCCGAAGCCCCTGAGTGGGAGCGTGTTCTCGCCTTCAATGAGTTCGCCGTCAAGGTTCAAACGAAGCGTGCATCTCCATGGGGTAAACCGGCTGGCGAGCAGTGGGGCGATAACGACGATCGACGCACGGCGGAATGGTTGCAGCGTCAAGGGCTCTTCGTCGGGACCAATCTCGCTGGTGAAGCGGTGCAGACGGTCGCAGCGGCATCGCGCTTCCATCCGGTTCGAGAGTACCTGAACTCTCTCAAATGGGACGGCAAGCCTCGGCTGGATACTTGGTGCGGGGCCTACCTTGGCACCACGAAGGAGATCGCCTGCACGTTTGGGCGGCTCTGGTTGATCTCGGCCGTCGCGCGGATACTGAAGCCCGGGACGAAAGCAGACTGCTGCCTGGTCCTCGAGGGGCCGCAAGGCATCTACAAGTCCACGGCGCTCCGCACACTCGCCGGCGAATGGTTTACTGATCAGATCTCGGATCTCGGCAGCAAAGACGCTGCTATGCAGTCGCACGGCGTGTGGATTGTTGAGATCGCCGAACTCGACTCGATCAACCGTTCCGAGAGCAGCCGGATCAAGGGCTTCATGTCGGCCACGTTCGACCGTTTCAGGCTGCCGTATGGCAAGAACATAATCGAATGGCCTCGGGACTGCGTTTTCGCTGGCACGGTCAATCACGATGCATACCTGAGGGACGAGACCGGCGCCCGCCGCTTCTGGCCCGTTCGCTGCGGAGCTATTGATATCAAGGCCCTTGCGCGCGATCGAGACCAGCTCTGGGCCGAAGCTATCGCAGAGTTCAGGGCGGGCGCGTCGTGGTGGCTGAAGGACCAGGACTCGATAGAGCAGGCGGAAGCCGAACAGGGCGAGCGCTATCAGGAAGGTCCCTGGGACTCGCCGATCGAGGCATGGCTGCAGAATCCAGGCGCTCGGTATGACGTCCAAGGGCACCCGGTCGCAGATCTGGATTCAGACACAACCTCTGTCACTGTCGCGGACATCTTGAGCCATTGCATTGGCAAGGAACCGAAGCACTGGACCAAGGGCGATCAGATGGCTGTCGGAGCAACGCTCAAACGACTGGGGTGGGAGCGCTTCCGGCGTCGAGATGGGAACAAACTCCAGTGGCGCTACCAGAAAACAGGAGTGGTTGGCTAATGTTCTCACCCTGTTCCTGCCTTGTTCCCGCCTCTGTTCTCACCCTAAGTTGTGCACTATCTATATGTTCCTACCTGTTCCCACCTATGTATATGTGTGTGTGTGTGCGCAGGCATGCCTTCGGAAAGTTTGAGCACTGTAGCAGGAACAGTGGGAACACGGGAACAAGCGGAGGTAACCGGTGACTCAGAACCGCCTCAACTTCAGACCCCAGCCGAAGCGGGAGAAGTCGCTGGTGAAGGTCCGGAAAGACTTCGACACCCGCAATCTTGAGATCGCACTGGAGTTTCTGGAAGATCCGGACTTGTGTGGTGGCTGGGAATCGTTCGGGTACACGTGGGCTTGCCTTGTAGTGCAGCGGCTTCAGCCACAGCAGAGGGCGGCAGCATGAGGCGAGTCAGCGACACATGGACGGCAGGGGCGGTCTCAATCTCTACGGCTTTGGCCCCCATGACCGTCCCCCCGTCGCATTTTTACGCGTTGAGTTCAAACCGATTTTTTGGAGGGAGGAATTAATGGGGCAGCATGGACCGATATCAGTGGCATCGAAGATGGCCCGTAATGTAGCGCAGGGGACTGCCAGTGCACCCGCTGAACCGCAGGAGCCAGAAGGGTTGAGCGATGCCTCACGTGCTGAATGGGTTCGCATAACGGGGCTACTTCGCGATCGGGGCGCACTGGACGCACTCGACCAGGCGGCACTCCGCGATTACCTGCTCTGCTGGGATCGGCTCAGGGAATGTGAAGCCGAGATTACAAAGCACGGCGTGATGGTTGAAGGGATCAACGGACGGCAGCGGGTGAAGAACCCCGCGTGTCAGCTTGCGAGGCAATACCGGGATGCCTTGGTCGTTTGGTCTCGCGAGATCGGCCTGACGTTCGCATCGAGGACACGGCTCGCAATGCCCGAGCAGAAGACCGGCGAGAACCGGTTTGCACAAATGGCGGCTGAATGCTGGCGAGCGTAGTCGCTTCATTTCCCCAGCCGCCCGCGCGACTGCCAGCGGAGGCGCGAGCGTTTTGGCAGTCCATCGTGATGGAGTGCATAGCGTCCGGCGTGGCCCTAATCAGGAGCGACGCGTTGTCACTGGAACTGTTTGCGTGCACCGCTGCGAGGCTGAAGGCGTGCCTTGAAGCTGGCGCGGGCGTCGAGTCAACAGAGACCAGGGAGATCGTGATGGAGTTCTGCAGTGACTTCATGCTAAGCCCGGGGTCAGTCAAACACCTGCGGGCAGAGATCGGACTTACCCAACCAGCGGAGATTCACTAATGAAGCCATCACCGAACCGTTTCGCCGATCTTGAAGCAGGGTCGCGGCGTTTCATGGACCACCTCGAAACCGAGCAGCCAGGCGCCGCCGATCTCGAGGACCTTCTCCGGGAGCGTGCGGCGCTCGACTACCGGCACGCGTGCGAGGTGCTCGAAATCGGGGCGCGCCATCTGCGCCGACTGGTGGAGTTGGGCGAACTGGAGCGCATCGGCAGAGGCCACTTCAAGCGGATCACAGCGAAGTCAATTCGCGTTTATCGGGGCCACGAAGAAAAACGGCTGTGAACGGCTGTAAGCGGCTGTGAACGGCTCACGCCCTCGAATCGATCCGGCATAACGTCAGAACAGGAGCAAGAATGACCACGAAATTACAGAAACTCATCGGCAAATCTGAGGACGCTGCGAAAGAACTGGCGGTGATTGACAAGCAACTCACCGCGGCCCGGAACGCGATGCAAGCCGAAGAAACGAAGGCGCTCGTCGAAGATCGCGAACTGGACCCGAAGCTGAAGCGGAAGCTCGCAGAGCTCGAATCGGCAGAGTCAGAGATCAGCCGGCGTGTCGCCACGATCGATCGCGCTATCGAAGAAGTCCGAAAGACAGAAGAAGCAGACAAGGGCCAACAGGAATACCAGGCCCGCGAGGTGCTCAAGAAAGCAGCCGCGAAGCAGTTGGGGCGCCTAAGGGCCGCAACCTTCGAATTGAGAAACGCGACCCTTGAGGTGATGGAGCTTCTGAACACGCCGGAGAATTTCCCGCTTGTCGTGAACCATTGGGGCGAGTTTGTGTTCCCCGCGTCCACACCTGAAGACTCCGAGGACATTGCTCGCCGGACAATGCAACTCGCGATGGTCAACAGCGCCACGGCCTGGCTTCGCCATGACGCAAATTACGACCGCTTAGGGCCGCAAAAGCCGTAATCCGCAGACGCACAAGCCAAATTGAAGCGCCGCATAGGCGCTGATCGAAGGAGAAACGGAAATGCAACACGGAACAAATGAAAACAGATCCGGCCAGACGGGCGGCTACCGCCGCGAGCCAACGGCGAACGAGATGATCGGGACGTCGCTCAGGCTGGGCCTCACCACCGCCGATAAGCTCGACGACACGCGGCGACGCCTTGACGCACTGGAACAAGGAAGCGACACGGGCAAGTGGAGGGGCTTTGGGGAATACCTTGGAGCCGTCCGCAACGACGCGCTTGGGCGCACCGATCCCCGGCTATTGGAGTTCCGCGCTAGTTCCGGGCTGAATGGTAACGGCGATCCCTCTGAAGGCGGGTTCATGATTCCCGCAGAATACTCGGACGCACTCACTGAGATGGTCCAGTATTCGTCACCGCTGGCATCGCGCTGTATGCGGCTTCCGGCCACTCAGCGGTCTATTTCGCTTCCCGCAATTGATGAGACTAGCCGGGCTGAGGGTTCTCGCTGGGGCGGCGTTCAGAGCTACTGGGCCAATGAGGGCGATACGGTCACGGCGAAAAAGCCGAAGTTCCGCCGCCTGGAGATGAGTCTCAACAAGCTCATCGCCCTGGTGTATGTTTCAGACGAAGTCACCGAAAGTGGTGGGGCACTGGGCGCGTTCGTGGCCAACGCATTTGCCGCTGAAGGGGCCTACGTCCTCGATTCGATGATTTCGGCAGGCAACGGCGCAGGCCAGCCGCTCGGCATTCTGAACAGCCCCGCTCTCATCACGGCCGCGGCTGAAGGGGGGCAGACGGCGGCAACCATCTCTCCGGCGAACATCACGGCAATGGTGCGGCGCCTGCTTCCGGAGTGCTTCGACTCTGCTGTCTTCATCGTCAGTCCCGAGCTGCTGGCCAGCCTCTACACGGCTCCGCTGATCGGCGGGGGTGCGAGCACGGCAAGCAACTTATTCACCCCGCCCGACGCCGGCGCGCCGCGCGGCCGCCTAATGACGATCCCGATCGTGATCTCGGAAACGGCGAACACTTTGGGCGCGGTGGGGGACATCGTGCTCGCGAGCCTTCCGTACTACGTCGTTTACGAGAAGCCGCTGGACCTCAAGCTCTCTCTGGAGGTTCGGTTCATCAACGGCGAAGGCGTCTACCGGTTTAGTCTTCGCGTCGACGGCCAGCCGCTGTTGAAATCGGCCATCACTCCGAAGAACGGCGGCCTCACGAAGAGCGCGTTCGTGACCCTCGCGGCTCGCCCGTAGTTCGATGCCACGCGAAACAGAAACGCGGGTTCTCTGTGACGGTTTCATGGCTTATATGCGGCCGTCGCAGGATCTCGGGGGCTTTCGGGAAGTGATCGACTCCAGCGCCCTCGCAAAGACGTTGCGCGAATCGCACGCGCTAAATGGCGTATCGGTGGTGGAGACTCCCCGGGGCGTTCGCTTCGGCCAGCCAGGAGTAGCCATCTCGTTCCAGGTGATCAAGGAACGGTGGCTTCAAAGCCGAAGCTCCGGGCAGGTGTTCCGCGAGATCCGGGAGATCAAGCTGGTTCGGATCAACATGATCGCGCAGGCGGGCGCATAGACGGCTCCCGTCTCTCTTTACCAACTCTTCAACAACCCAAAATGCAAAGGACAAAAAGCAAATGAAAAAGCCGGTTTCACTCACACTCAACGACAAGAAATACGATATCTCCCTCGACACCAATGACTTGATCGAGGCCGAGGACATCACGGGAATGAACGTTCTCATGGGAGCGGTGAACATCATGCTTCCCTCTCTCGGACTCCTCCGGGCGCTCGTTTTTGTCGCGCTGAAAAAGGCCGGCGAGAAGTTCACCCTCGAAGCCGTTGGAAAGATGATCACGATGGGCAACGCTGTTCCGCTTCGTGACGCCATCATCGCAGCCTGGTACGGCGGCGAGACTGAGCCGTCAAAGCAGGGCCCCTCCACTGCCTACCAAATCAACGCCGTCGGTGCTGATCAGAAAGAAGTCGCCGCCGCAATTGCAGACGCCCACGCGAAAGCGGTCGAGTCCATTGCCTGATTCGTTCGAGGGCTTCGAGGATGCCAAGAAGCTGCTTTCGGATCTCCCTCGCCGCTTAGTGCGGCGGGGGCTCCGCAAGGCGGTCACCGCCGCCGCAGTGGTTGTCGCGGAGGCTATTCACGCCCGTACCCCGCAATCAACGAAAGCGACCCACACCGATCCGCACCTGGCCGACAGTTTAGTTGTGGACGTTGAGGTCGACGAGGCGGCCGGCTCAGCGCACGCCGAAATCGGCTTTGGGAAGCAAGGTTACCGGGCACTCTGGGTCGAATACGGACACCAGCAGGTATCGCACGGCGGCAAGCCGGGCCCGTTCGTTCCCGCAAACCCGTTCATGCGATCAGCCGGCATCGCAGCCGGTGACGCGGCCGAAGAAGCTTTCGTCGCCGCACTAACAGAAGCATCCAGAGAGGAATTGGAATAAGCCATGCCGAGAGCCAGAGCCGGACAGATCTACTTTTCAATTGACGCCAGAACACAAAAGTTCCAGGAAGATATCGCGCTGGCGAATAAGCACCTCGATTCATGGAGGCTGGCTGGCAGGGCCGCAGGCGCCGCAGTGACCAAGAGTATGGCCGAGGCCTCCGACGGGGCCCACCACTTCGCTGATGCCGCCTCCGTTGCGACCGCAGCGGCGCTGCAGTATTTCGGCACCACAGCGCGGGGCGCAACAAACCTCGACCTCCTGAAGGAGTCATTTCGAGGTCTGAGGTTTGCTCTTTCACCCACCCCCTTCACGGCGGCGACAATCGCCACCGGCATACTGATCGAGGAGACACTCAAGCTCGTAAACGCCCGCGGCAAGCTGATTGAGCAACAGTCCATGCTCGCGGCGACCAAAGGCGTCGCCTTCGGGGACATCGAGAAGATAGGGCTCTCCTCCGGCATGAGTGGGGCGAACTCGTCCGATATGCTGGCGGCACTCGCATCGCTTCGGTCGGGCATAGGATCTTCGCGAGTCCAAAGCGCCCTGAGCGGTCTCAACATCCCAGATTTCGCCAAAGGGGCTGCGACCCCCGCACTGCTCGGTCAAATTGCTGAGCGGATGTCCGCGATCACTGACCCCACAGAGCGCGCAAGACTGGCCGTCAAGTTGTTCGGCGAAGAACTCGGGGAAAAAGTCCTCCCGCAGTTAAATCAGCAGTTCGCGGCGAGTTCGGTTGCCGTCGACAGCTGGGGGCTCACGCTGAGCGAAACCAGCCGCAACCAGGTGTTTGCGATGCGCCAGGACATGCTCAACCTCAAGGATGAGGTGCTCTCACTGGGGACAGGGTTCCAGGCATTAGGCGAGAAGATGAAGCAGGCCCTCGTCGTGGGAGCTGCGAAGACGTACGACGCGGGCAAGTCCTCGATCAACGCCATCGGAGCAACGCTCCAGGGTGCACAGGGCGAATATGCAAAAGCTGTCTACGGGAAAACAGACAATACGCCGTATGCCTCGCTGGCCCTGAAGTATCTGTTCGGTGACAGCTTTGGCGAGAACGACCAGATTGCCAAATTCGCCATGGAGACGAACCGGGCGCGGGGCCAGGCTGCAGGCCAGTCCGACGTCGCGAAACTGCTCAGCGGCCAGGCGAGCGGGATCATCGGTTCGCGGGCGAATACTCGCGAGGGGCTGGAGTCGATGTTGGGCGCCGCCCAGGGTAGACGGTCGACCGCGATCGAAGCTCTCGAAGCCAACACATCGGGCAAGCACGCCGGCGAGCTCACAGCAGACCAGGTGCGCGACTACTCGCGAGACGTGATCTCGGCCACTCAGCAGATCACTTTTGCTGAAGCTGCCGTTAAGAAGCTGGCCGAAGCCGAGGAGCGGCTCAATAAGGCCAAGGCCGAGCGCCTGGCGGAACCGGGTAAGATTGCGGCCCTCAACCATGCGGCCACGATGGCGGGCCTGCTCTCCCCGACGGAAAAGGCTGCAAAGCAAACCGATTTCAACATGAGCCAGCTTCCGCCGGGTGCCAGTGACGAACTGCGCAAAGCGACCCTCACCGCGGGTATTGCTTCGGTATCCTCGGCGCTCGAGGCGGAGAAGCTCAACTGGGCGCGCGCACAGAAAGAGTGGGCTGCTGGCGTCGTTGCTCAGGTGAAATCTGAGCGCGAGAAGTCGGCCACGGTGGCCAAAGAAGTCCAGGGCATTCTCTGGCAGGACGCCACAGACAAGCGAAAGATGGTTCACGACACCGCGGGCCGCAATATCCGGATGGCGGGAATCCAGTCTGACGGTGACGAGGCGGCGCTCGCTGATCAGATCCTTACCATTCGCCTGAAAGCCTTGGGGGTCGAGCGGGCCATCGTTGAGGAGCGGCGCTCTGATGAGCACTACGCTGAAGCGATCGCACAGATTGACCGGGAAGCTGCAGACGCCCGGGGGGATCACGAAGAGCAGATGGCCACGTACCGGCACCGGTTACAGCAGGAGGCGCTGGGTGCGGGCGGTGGGTTCCAGCTTCGCCTCAAGCAACTCGCGAAAGAGTCCGAGGCGCTCAACGAGATCAAAGTAACCGATCAGAACATTCTCGACATCGAGAACGCTCGAAAGGCACTGGAGGATGAGCGGCTCCAGATCCTCACCCAACAGCAGCTCGCGAACGGCTCACTGTCGGCTGGGTGGCGGGCATTCTTCACTGATATGCAGCGGAGGGCGAAACAGCCCGGCCAAATCCTTTATGAGGGCATGGAGTCCGCGCTCGATCGTATCTCTGACAACCTCACGGACCTTCTGACCGGCAAGTCGACGAACTGGGGCGCAATGATGCAGGACATCGGCCGCCAGATGGTGAACAGCACGATCCGTTCGAGCTTGCAGGGGTTACTGGGCGCGCTGGGCCGCAAGTCTGGCCCCGGGTCTCCGGGCAGCCGGGGCTCTGTCACTGACGCGCTTCGTGGCACATTCGGCGGCGGATCCGCCGGCGGGATGATCTTTAGCCTTGGCGGAATGCCTCAGGGCATCGGACCGAATGCGGCGGGCGGCATGGGGAAGCCGGACGGCACGCCGGGAAACCCTTTCTATGTGGTGATGTCTCAGGGCGGCAGCCAGCAACCGGCAGCGCAAGCCATTCAACGGAAGCAGGGATTCTGGGGCCCCTTCCTCGGCTCTCTCGTGGGGGCGGCGATCGGCGGACTCGCAGGTGGCGGTGGCGGCGGGCCGCAGTTCTCAACCGACAGTTCGATCATTTTCGACGGTGCTCGAGCGAGGGGCGGCCCAACCCGGCGGGGAAAGTCATACCTCGTTGGAGAAGAAGGCCCGGAGATCTTCACGGGCGGGGACGGCCGGATACTCAGTCACTCCGAATCGAAAAAGCTGATGCAGCCGAACTCCAGAGGTTACGATCTAACGCCTCGGTCTATCAGTGCGGCATCCAGCAGAATAGCGGAGGGCTCAGTAGGCATGGCTGGGGGAGGCGGCGACAAGCACACGTACTACGTCGACGCCCGCGGCTCTGACGAACGAACCATTTTCAGGGCTATTCGCGCGGCTCACGATTCCTCGGTTTCAACGGGCGTTCAGGCGACGGTCGAGCGCGCCAAACGGACGCCGCAGGCAGGGAGATAATCACCCAATGATTGAATTCGACCAGAAGACGCAAGAAGGGCTGCACGCTATCGATAAGTTCGTCGCCTCTAACCTCAAGGCGTTCAGCGGGGCGATCGACGAGCTCAGCGGAATGACGGTAGGCGGCTCGGCCTTTCCTGAGTTGCTTCGGGTGTATACGGTGGGCATCGCAGAAAAGAAGGCGGGAGACCCCAGCCCTATCACCCTGATGCCTCCGATCTGCTGGGGGCCTATCCTTGTGGCCTA
>JAOAPO010000153.1 GCA_025462945.1 Bryobacterales bacterium | reverse complement strand
TTGCGAAACTGCCTACGCTGATTAGCCACCTTGAATGGACGTTAGGTTACGCCAAAGAGCTAAACAGAAACGCGGGTTATTCGCCAGATTACATTGCTAAGTGCAATAACATCGTCTCCGAGAATTTGGCCGCAATCGTCGCCATAGCCGCCATGCCGCAGGCCGGGGGTGAGGTGGGCGCAAAGGCGCTGCGCTCAACCGGACGGGAATCCCCTGACTACCTGAAAGTGCTTGAGGACGCGTGCTGGGATTTGCGATGTGTCAGCGATCCAATTGCAGACACAGGTGACGCGGATGTGCTGTGGCAGGTTGTCGGCCATTGGATGTCCAAGCCGCATGATCGGGTTATTGGTTATGGCTACAGTCCGCTTGCAGCCATAAAGGATGCGCAGAGACCCCGCGATTACGAGGGCAATCTAATCGAAGACGAAGACGACCAGCCCAAACCACCCGCGAGCGCGGGCAGCGAGGGGGCGTGATATGCAGAACTTCTTGAGCGGTATCGTCCTCGGCGTGATGCTCATGGCAGCCCTTCTTTACGGAGTGGACCGCGCAACCCGCGTTAATATTTCTGACGCTGACCTCTACCGCTTCTGCCTGCTGCGCAGCATTCCGCTGGAGAAGTGCATCATCGAAAAACCAAAAACGGAGCAAGCACCATGACCGACCCACTCCAGAAGGTGCGCGAGGACTTCAACCAATGGCACAGGCGCGAATTCGGCTTTGTGCCGGAGATCGGTACGCATCCCCAGAGCGAGGCTTATTTCAGGGGCTGGAAGGCGCGGGGCGAGCAGGCGCCTACGGAACCAGTTGTGCGACTTGAGGACGGAGCGCGCGCCCTAGCAAAAGCTTCCGGCATAAATGATTGGTTCAAGGCCACAGATGAATTTCTTGATGACGCGAAAGCCTGCGCCGAAGCATGGGGGCTGAAGTATGTCAAATAAGGTCGGGCTTGTCGAATTCCTAAAGCAGAAATGCCGCGAGCAGGATTGGAGCGTCAACTCTGATGACGTAATCGAATTTGCTGAGGAGTGGGAGCGTTCACGCGTGCGGGAATCTATTGGCCGCCCAGGTCACACCGCCCCGAAGGACGGGACGCCTATATTGGGCTGGATCAACACTGGTTGGATGGTTGTCGTATATCTCCGCGATAGGGGGAACTGGTTTCTCGATGAGGCCCAAACTACCGGGGATCACCGAGTGTTTCCACCGTCCTTCTGGCTGCCTCTCCCCGCGAACCCGACTGATATAGAAGATGGAGAGGGATCGTGAAATTCATTCTGTTAGTTGCGCAACTGGCCGATTCTCTCACGTTCCAGTGGTTTACGTTCAGCGCTTATATTCAGCTCTGGCATGACCGATTTATCGAAGCCAGCGCTCTGCTGATAGCGGCTGTGATATGGCAGCGCTTCGAGAAGATAGCCATGCTTAAAGCACTCACACCTGATTCTAAAGGCCAGTCATGACCTCCAGAGAAGATTGCATTCAGTGGTACGGCGAATTTAACGGGAGCGCGGTTTACGACCGTTGGCAGGCCGAACTCAAGCGCATAAGGGAGAACCCCACCAAGATCGTGGCCCATCCACCTGCGAAGCCGTATTGCCTTGAGTGCGGGGGCGATAACATCGGCTACAAAACCCAATCAAACGTCGAGGATACGAATGGCAATTCATAAAACCAGTTCCGGTGGTTACGTCATCTCTTCACGTCGTACATGGCTGCCCGGTTCCTATGCAGACGAGCGCACCGCTAGGTATGCCTTCCGTTTCAAGGATGAAGAGCTGCAAGCCCTACAGGATTCAGTGAATCCGGGCGGCGTGATCACATACGAAATGCTCAAGAACTTAAAGAGCACCCGACTAACCGATTGATTGACGCGCCGGCCGCGGCGGGTCCTCACCCTCCGCCGGAAGTATGCGTCTCTTCCTCTCCCAGCAGTTCCGTTTCAGGCTCAGACTTCATTCCAACAACGCCTCGGGGAAAGCTTGCACTCACATCGAGAGCTTGGTAAACCCAAGCGAACCTCTCTCTGATGTGCATTCGTGGATTCGTTCGCCGACCGAGTACGGAAGCAGCCCGTCCACTTCACCCTGGAAGATGGCAATCACGCGATCTTCTCGGAAGGGAAATGCACGCTGGTTATCGGCGACCACTCGATTGACATCCCGCGCCGGAGCTATATCGCTGTCGCGCGCATCCTCGAACAGGGCCATGAACTGCTCAACTATACGCCCGAACGAGGGCGATCACGGTAGCTATAGAACCTTTGACGCAGGTATGAGGGCGTACAAACAGTACCAGTTAGTTCTATTGTTTCAATAGGTTAGCGCTGCTAATCTCCTCCACAGTTCGCAAACTATTCGCGACGAGGAGCTTATGAAACCAACAACCAGACGTACTGCCATCGGGGCGCTGCTCGGCCTCCCGGTGGCGCTCTCGACCCGCGCCCAAGCGCAGTCGGGACAGATGGACAGCCGAGTGATCGAAGCCGTGCTTTCCTATGGCGGCGGTTTTTACGCCGCAATCAAAGCAGGGATGAACATCATGTCGCTCAACACGGATGAAATGCTGGGGATGCACTGCGGACTGATCGAGCAGCTACGCAGCTTTGGCGGGGTGGACGACTACCTGAACCTCTACATCTCCTCGCCACCGCCTCCGGTCAATGCCGAACAGGTTTACAGCTATCTGATCCCGCATTACGGACGCCAGCCCCAGATGCAGGCGCAGCTCCACTACACCCTCGACAATCTCTCCTACGGTGTTCCGGGCATGTATGATGCCCTGTTCGCGGCAGGCGGGCATGACGGGTTCAATAACCGCGCAGCCGGGGTGTACCAGTATTACAACGACATTCAGGGCGGGTATTCCCCAAACGCTCAAACCGCATCGCGTGCGCAGCGGGCTCGACCCGCGGCCGGAAGGCGGATGGCCGCAGCGCCGCGTCCGCAGCTGTACGGAGACGAAAGCGATTACGAATGCCAGCTTTTTCCTGAACTCTGCTATTACCCGCCGATCGACCCCTGCGCCTTCGACGCCTGCTATCCGCCGTGGGGCGGGATTCCGGGCGCTTTTCCGTGGGCGGACACCAACGACCCAAAGACGCCGAAGCCGGTTCACGGCCTGACTAAAGAGGACGTGTGCTTCTACGCGACGAAGCTGCAATGGTATTTCGGGCAGATCGCGGGCATCTACTCGGCCATCATCAAGCGTGACGCGGTGCTGATAACCCTTTCTGGTGAGATAATCATTGCGACGCCGGTGGCAACGGAAGTCATCGCCGCCGTAGCCGTCGGGCTTCTGGTGTCCACTGCTGTCGGGCAGATCGCCTGCTGAGGAGGAAAGATGGACGAAAATAATCCCGTTCGCCGGTTCCTGCGCGCACCGCTCACTGCACCGCTTGTGTGGGTCCTGAACATAGCAACCTCAGCCTTGTACTTCCGCAAGTCCCCGCACGCAACGCTGGCACTCACTGGTTTTGCAGTCGCCATCCTGATTCTGCTCGCGATGTTGATCTTTGCAACGAAACAGCACGATCGGCGTGGACTCCAGCGCGTGACACAGTTCGCCGCGCTCTGCTTCGTCGTCGAGGTGTCTGCGTTGATGATGGCCTGACCAACTCATCAGCGGATTTCCATCGACCTGCGCCGCGATCACGTAACCTCGTTTAACCCGAATCGACTGGTGATTACCCGGCTGCGGTGATCATCATGGCATTAGGAGGGCCTTGTGCCAGCAGCTTCAATCGCGATTTCTGTGAGCCGCACGTGCCGCTGATCCTCGGACGGCGCCACCGCCGCACGCATTCAATGGGATTCGCCTCTCATGTGCGGCCCACAGAAAATGAACTTATTACCTACAGCGGCGATTCCCACCTGATCACCTTTGCGCCCACCGGCACGGGGAAAACTTCTGGCCCCGTAATCAGCAATGCCCTCACCCACCCCGGTCAGTTAATCGTCCTCGACATGAAGGGCGAAATCTACGCCGCCAGCGCGGAAGCGCGCCGTCGTATGCGCCAGAGCGTTCACGTGCTCGATCTTCGTGACGGGAACCCGTCCGATTCCCTCAACCCCCTCGACCTCATCCGACACACGGGCACCGACGTGACCGCCATTGCCCGCTCGTTTGCCGCTGAACTCATTGAGCGCACGGGCCACGAAAGAGAGGCTTTCTGGCTGGATTGGGCAGAAAGTATGATTGCCGGCGGCGTGGCCTGGATGCTCGCTGACTGCCCCCCGGAACAGCAACGGCTCAGCGTTCTCTTCGACCTGTATACCGGCGATGATCCGGTTTACAGCCTCGCCGCCATGCTCGACAACAAGAAAGTGAACGAGCGCTCCGCACGAGCCGCCTTCGCATCTTTTCTCCAGCTCTCCGACCGCGAAACACGGCCCAGCGTTCTCGGGAGCACGATCACGCATCTGCGCTTCTTCGACTCTGACCTCTGCCGAAGCCTGACCGACACGACGAGCCTCGATCTCGCCGCGCTCATCGCCGGGGAACCCATGTCCCTCTACATCATCGTGCCGCCGCATCGGCTCATGGCGTATCGTCCCCTGCTGCGTATGTGGCTCTCGGGAATGATTCTCGCGATCACCCAGCGCAAAGCTCCTCCGAAGGAGCGCACCTTAATGCTGTGTGACGAGGTCGGAAACCTCGGGAAGATCGACATTCTGCTCACCACGGCCACACTGATGCGGTCCTTTGGATTTACCCTGTGGCTGTTCCTGCAAAATCCCGATCAACTCTCTTTGTACGGCGCACAAGCGAAAACGCTGCTCGATAACGCGGGCGTCGTTCAGGTTTTCGGGGCCAAGAATTACCGCCTCGCGCAAGACCTCGCCAACATCGTGGGCGGTGTCTCGGCCGACGAGATTCTGAACCTGCCGAAGGACGAGCAACTTCTCCTTATCGACGGCGTACTCACGCGTTCGAAGCAGGTCAGGCACTATAGCGATGAGATGTTCCGGCAGTAACGCGGGACGGGGACTTCCCGCCGCAACCTGTTCACAGGATAAAATCGGTGACTTGAATCACCTTTACTATGGCGACAACCTCCAGATCCTTCGCGACCACATCAAGGATGAGAGCGTTGACCTCGTCTACCTCGATCCGCCGTTCAACTCGAACGCGAATTACAACGTGCTGTTTCGCGGCCCATCGGGCGAGAAATCTCACGCACAAATAGAAGCCTTTGAGGATACATGGCACTGGACGGATGAAGCCGAGCAGGCATTCGATGACGTGATGCAGAGCGGTAATGCGGACGCCGCCGAGGTGTTGCGCTCCATCCGGCTGTTCCTTAAAGAGAATGACCTGATGGCCTACTTAACTATGATGGCGATTCGCCTAATGGAACTGCACCGGGTCCTCAAGCCAACAGGCTCCATTTACCTCCACTGCGACACGACTGCCGGACACTACCTCAAAATTTTGCTCGATGCGGTTTTCGGCCCAGCGTCATTCATCAACCAGATCACATGGAAGCGAACTACTGCCCATAGTGACGGGCGACAAGGACGCAAAGCGTACGGAAACATTACGGATATTATCCTCTTCTATTCCAAGTCAAACGAATACACCTTCAATCAGCAATACCTTCCATACGGTGAGGAGTACCTCAAGAAATATAGCTACAGGGACGCGGATGGGCGGCAGTATCGGCTCGACAACCTGACAGGCCCCGGAGGGGAGGCGAAGGGCAACCCCGAATATGAGGTGATGGGAGTCGTGCGCCATTGGCGGTATAGTCGCGCGAGCATGGATGAGCTAATCGCACAGGGGCGCATCGTCCAGACCAAACCCGGCTCGGTGCCGCAATACAAGCGCTACCTGGATGAGATGCCGGGCATACCCATGCAGAATCTGTGGGATGAGATCAACGCGATCAATTCGCAGGCCCAGGAACGCCTCGGCTATCCCACGCAGAAACCAGTGGCCCTACTGGAGAGGATCATCAGTATCTCCAGCAACGAGGGTGACATTGTGCTCGACCCGTTCTGCGGCTGCGGAACGACCATCCACGCAGCCCAAAAGCTCCGCCGCGAGTGGATCGGCATCGACATAACGAACCTTGCCATCTCGCTCATCGAGAAGCGCCTTGCAGATGCTTTCCCGGGTGCAACGTTCGAGGTCCATGGAACCCCCAAGGATCTGGAAGGGGCTCGCG
>JAOAPO010000264.1 GCA_025462945.1 Bryobacterales bacterium | reverse complement strand
TCGGTAACGAACTCCGGCACAAGCTCCGCAGCCTCATCGACAACGCGCGATTCGAGCTAAAGCCCCGCGACTTTGCCGAGCGCCATCTGGTCGACGAACTCGCCATGTGCAAGTGGCGTCACCTCCGCGTTCTCGCCATGCAGACGGCCATTTACCGGCACCTCGCCGCCAAACACATCGCGAAATACGGCCCCGTCGACCCCAACGTCGCCCGGCCCCGCGCCGAACTCGACCCAGCGCACGACATGTACTTCTACGCCATGTGCCACGCGCCAGACCAGCACGGCGTCGTCCTCGCCGCCCTGGCACGCCTCGAAACCCGCTATCACCGGCACTTCTGCAACTCGCTGCGGCTTCTTACGTGGCTCCGCCGCCAGAATCCGCTCCCCACGTCCGAAACCGTCCAGTAGTCAAGGGAAAGCCCGAAAGGAAAAAAGATGGAACCGTTCACGCTCACCACCTTCATCGCCAAATTCACGCCCCACATGAAGAATCCCGACTTCCAGGAGCTCATCACAGCCCTCGAAGCCGATCTCGCGCCTGTCGGAGCCCTCGAAGTGATGGCCGCCGCCGAAATCCTCCACGCAAAATGGCGTCTCCGCCGCTACATGTCCATTGACGAGTCGCAGCTGACCGAAACCGCGCAGTTCGATCTCGAAAAGTGTCGCGTCCGCGTCGCGAACATGGTGCGCCGCGAAATCGCCGAATTCCGCCGCAAACAAACCGAGCGCCAGATCCGCGAACAGCTCGGAACCGGCCTGACCGGACTCGCCAGCTCCCGCGAACTCATTGCTACAGCCCGCGCCGTCCGCACGGCGGCCGTAAAAGACGCCGATCCGGCCAAAGTGGATGTGGTCGAGTCCGAAATCCACAGCAAACTGCAAACGGAGACCGAGAAAGAGACCGAATCAGAACCCGCAACACAAAATTTGAAAATACGAACCCATTTCGCAGGTGGAAGTTCCTCCTTGTCCCCACAACAGGCCCGTGCAGGAAAGAATTCAGGCCAACGAACCCATTTCGCTCGTTCCACCGCCCAAAACCCCGGCCGAAACGCCCCCTGTCCCTGCAATTCCGGGCAAAAATACAAACGCTGTTGCGGCCTCAACCCGCCCACAGCCCTAAAAACAGCCGCGTAACCGCACCAGTCGCGCACGACCCAGCAACTCGACCCAACCACGACGCCAGAACTGTGTCCAAACAAGCCCAAAGCCATGCATACTAAGAAGTTGCACCTCCCGCCCATCTACCCCATCCTAGACGCCACAACTCTGCACCAGCGCAACATCTCCGCCATCACGGCCGCCGAAGCCTTACTCGAAGCCGGAGCCAAAATCCTCCAGTTCCGTCACAAAGACCCGTGGACCCGAGACACCTACGCCCAGGCCACCCAGCTCGCCACCCTTTGCCACCGGGCCGGCACCACCTTAGTAATCAATGACCGCGCCGACTACACCGCCCTCCTCCGCCTCACCCACGAATCCACCGCCCTCCACCTCGGCCAGGACGACCTCACCCCCACTGACGCCCGCAAAATCCTCGGCCGCAACGCCTCCATCGGCCTCTCCACCCACAACGCCGCCCAGATGGAAGCCGCCCAAAACGAACCCATCAACTACGTCGCCTTCGGCCCCATCTTCACCACCGCCTCAAAAGTACGCCCCGACCCCATCACCGGACCCGCATTGTTAGCCCACATCCGCACCCTTACCCAGCTCCCCCTCGTCGCGATAGGCGGCATCACGCGCGACAATGCAGTAACCTGCTGGAACTCAGGCGCCGACTCCGTTGCCGTGATCGCTGACATGCTTCCGCTATCCTGCTCAAAGCAGGCAATTCGAGATCGGATGACCGAATGGCAACTACTGACCCGGCGATAACCACCGCAACCTC
Source organism: Bryobacterales bacterium (assembly GCA_025462945.1). Lineage (GTDB taxonomy): Bacteria > Acidobacteriota > Terriglobia > Bryobacterales > Bryobacteraceae > BOG-234. Next base: position 7,748 of record JAOAPO010000264.1, on the reverse strand, counting down.
AAAATCCAACAACGCGGGATTCGTTAAAGCCCTGGGCCTCACCGACGCCACCACCCTCGTCATGGGCTCCATGATCGGCTCCGGCATCTTCATCGTTTCCGCCGACGTCGGCCGCCAGGTCCAGTCCGTCGGACTCCTCCTCGCCTGCTGGATCCTCGGCGCACTCCTCACCATCGTGGCCGCTCTCAGCTACGGCGAACTCGCCGCCGCCATCCCCGACGCAGGAGGCCAGTACGTCTACCTTCGCGAAGCCTTCGGCCGCCTCTGGGGCTTCCTCTATGGCTGGACCCTCTTCGTCGTCATCCAGACCGGAACCATCGCCGCCGTCGGTGTCGCCTTCGCCAAATACACCGGAGTCTTCTTCCCGGTCATCTCCGCCAGTAACTATCTGATCGGCTCCGGCAAACTTGGCATCACCACCCAGCAGCTCCTCGCCATCGCCGTGATCGTCTTCCTCACCGCCGTCAACACCCGGGGCATACGCACCGGCGCCCTCGTCCAGAACGTCTTCACCTTCGCCAAAGTCGCATCACTATTAGGGCTCGCCGTTCTCGGCTACCTCCTCGGCCGCAATCCCCAGGTCATCACCGCCAACTTCAGCCACATGTGGACGTATACTTCCGGCGCGCCTGTCGATTGGGGCTGGGCCGCCATCGCCCTCGTCGGTACCGCCATGGTCGGACCCCTCTTCTCCTCTGACTCCTGGAACAACGTCACCTTCGCCGCCGCCGAAGTTCGCAACCCGCAGCGCAACCTCCCCCTCGCCCTCGGTCTCGGCGTTGGCATCGTCTCGCTCCTTTACCTGGCCTGCAACTTCGTCTACCTCTCCGTCCTCAACTTCTCGCAAATCATCACCGCCCCCGAAGATCGCGTCGCCACCGCCGTCGTCTCCGTCATGGCCGGACCCGCCGCCACCAAAATCATGGCCGCAGCCATCATGGTCTCCACCTTCGGCTGCCTCAACGGCATCATCCTCTCCGGCGCCCGCGTCTACCTCACCATGGCCCGCGACAAGCTCTTCTTCGCCAAAGCCGGTGAACTCGACCCCAAAACGCACGCCCCCGTTCCCGCCCTCGCGATGCAGTGCGCCTGGGCCGTTCTGCTCACGCTCAGCGGTCAATACAACGATTTGCTCGACTATGTTATCTTTGCTGTTCTGCTCTTCTACATCCTGACCATCGCGGGACTGTTCCGCCTCCGCCAAACCCGTCCCAACATGGCGCGACCCTATAAAGCGATCGGTTACCCAGTCGTACCCGCCCTCTACATCCTGATGGCCCTGCTGATCGAAGTCCTGTTACTCATCAACAAACCTCAGTTCACTGTTCGGGGCTTAATCCTCGTACTTCTCGGAGTTCCCGTGTACTTCTTGTGGCAACGGAAAGGTGCTCGCGCATGAGCCTGTTCGCAGTCAAACCTCTTAGCCGTATTATTCGCGAAAGCGAAGGCGGCGCTCACTCACTGAAACGGACACTCGGTCCGCTGAACCTCATCCTTCTGGGGATCGGCGCGGTCATCGGTGCGGGCCTCTTCGCCATCACCCCCACCGCGGCCAACATGCATGCCGGACCCGCCGTGGTCTTCTCCTTCATCGTCGGCGGCATCGGCTGCGCTTTCGCCGGGATGTGCTACAGCGAGTTCGCCACGATGATTCCCGTCGCCGGCAGCGCCTACACCTACGCCTACGCCACCATGGGCGAACTCCTTGCATGGATCATCGGCTGGGATCTCATCCTCGAATACGCGGTCGGAGCTGCCACTCTGTCAGTCAGTTGGTCGAACTACCTGGTCAAACTGTTGGCGCACTTCGGCCTCGCCCTGCCTCACAACCTCACCGCCGGACCGTTCGAAGGCGGCATCGTCAATCTGCCCGCCATCTTCGTCGTCTGCCTCACCTCCATGGTTCTGATCCGGGGCATCTCCGAATCCGCGAAATTCAATGCGGCCATCGTCATCCTCAAGGTCTCCATCGTCCTCATCGTGATCGCCGTGGGCTGGTCGCACGTCAACCCCATCAACCACACGCCTTTCATCCCGCCCAACACCGGCACCTTCGGAGCATTCGGCATCAGCGGCATCATGCGCGCCGCCGGTATCGTCTTCTTCGCCTACATCGGCTTTGACGCCGTCTCCACCGCCGCGCAGGAAACGAAGAACCCGAACCGCGACATGCCCATCGGCATCATCGGCTCCCTCGCCATCTGCACCCTGCTCTACGTCGGCTTCTCCTACGTCCTCACCGGCATCATGAACTACAAGGACATGGGGCCCACCGCCATTGACGACGCCATGCGCAGCATCGGCTACGGCTGGCTCTCCACCGCCATCATCGTCGGCATCCTCTGCGGTTACGCCTCCGTCATCCTCGTTATGCTCCTCGGTCAAAGCCGCGTCTTCTTCTCCATGTCGAAAGACGGCCTCATCCCCGGCATCTTCGCGGACGTTCACCCCAAATTCCAGACCCCCTGGCGCTCCAATCTGTTGCTGATGTTCTTCGTCTGCCTCTTCGGCGGCTTCATTCCCCTCGCCAGTCTCGGCAACATGACCAGCATCGGTACCCTCCTCGCCTTCGTCATCGTTTGCGCCGGCATCATGGTCATGCGCAAAACCAACCCCAATGCGCCTCGCCCCTACCGGACGCCGTGGGTGCCCCTCGTGCCCATTCTTGGCATCGCCGTCTGCCTCGCCATGATGGCTTCGCTCGATAAGGACACCTGGATTCGTCTCGTCGTCTGGTTGATCATCGGCCTTGCAGTGTATTTTCTTTATAGCCGCCACCACAGCCGTCTTGTCACCGATCCCGAAAAGCCGTGAAAGTCATAACGACCACCAGCCTGCCCGGCGTCGAACTTGTTGCCAGAGGCAAGGTGCGCGAAGTGTATGCGATGGGCCCCGATCGTCTGCTCATCGTCGCTACTGACCGCATCTCCGCCTTCGACTGCATCCTCCCGCAGGGCATCCCCGGCAAAGGCCGGGTCCTCACAGCCATGTCGCTGTACTGGTTCGATCTGCTCAGTGACGTGGTCCCCAATCACCTCATCTCCGCCAACGTGGATGAGTACCCGGCCGAGCTGCACCAGTTTCGAGACCAGCTCGAAGGCCGCTCCATGTACGTCAAACGCTGTCGCATGGAGCCCGTCGAATGCGTCGCCCGAGGCTACGTCTCTGGCAGCGGCTGGAAAGACTACCAGCGCACCGGAGCCATCTGCGGCATCGAACTGCCTCCTGGCCTCGTCGAGAGCGATCGTCTGCCCGAGCCCATTTTCACGCCGGCCAGCAAAGCCACCAGCGGACACGACGAGAACATCACGTTCGAAGCCGCCGCCGCTGACATCGGCCTCGCCACAGCGGACCTGTTACGGGAGCTGACTCTCAAGATTTACGCCCGTGCCGCTGAACACGCCGAATCGCGCGGCATCATCCTGGCCGATACCAAATTCGAGTTCGGCTGGCACCACGAGCAGTTGCTGTTAGGCGATGAAGTCCTCACCCCGGATTCATCCCGCTACTGGCCCCGCGATACCTACCAGCCCGGCGGCCCCCAGCCGTCTTTCGACAAGCAGTTCGTGCGCGACTACCTGGAGACGCTCACGTGGAACAAACAACCGCCCGCCCCTGACCTGCCGGCCGATGTCATCACCCGTACGGCGGAAAAATATCACGAAGCCTACCGCCGCATTACGGGTCTTACTCTTTGAACTTGAACTGGCTCGACATTCTGTTCACGGTAGTGCTCCTCTACGCCATCTACAGGAGCTTCCGTAAGGGCTTTGTGCGTGAGATCGTGGGCCTCGCGTCCACCATACTCGCGCTGTTATGTTCCATGTGGTTCCATGGCATCGCCGGTGCTTATCTGGAGCCGCTGGTGCACTCCGAGAAAACGGCGAACCTGCTCGGCTACATCGTCGTCTTCCTTGTCGTGATGACCGTTGGAACCCTGGCAGGCTGGATCATCGCGCGCTTCATCCAGACCATTGGCCTGTCGTTTGTCGATAGGTTCATGGGCGCGATGGTGGGGCTTGTCAGGGGTCTTGTAGTGTGCATCGCTTTGCTGATTGGCTTCACCGCGTATGGGCCGCATCTGAAGAGCCGCACGGCGCCCGATGCGGTGCTAAACTCGCAAATTGCGCCCTGGCTGATGAAGGCATCGGACTACGGTGTCGCCATGGCTCCCATGGAACTCAAGCGGGCTTTCCGCGAGTACTATGGTGAAGTCAAAGGCATGTTGAGGCAGGCGAAGTTTTGATGAATGATCCTGGGGATTCGTACTCGCACATGAAGGCAAGTTTTGACACACTGATCGCGGGTCTCCTCGAAGGTGGCTTCTTCCTCGAACAAGCCGTTGAGATCCTCGAAAAAAGCATGATCGAAGGCGCGCTCGGACGCTCCAAGGGCAACCAGTCAGAGGCCGCGAAGCTCCTCGGCATTCACCGCAATACGCTGCTTCGCAAGATGTTGGGTTTCGGCATCGATGGCAAGCGCCCTCGACCCCGGCCCGCCGGAAAGGCCGGCGCTGACAATCAGCGGCGCGGCCGCAAAGCGTCGTAGATCGTGGCGCTCCTCATCTTCGATCTCGACGGAACGCTGATCGACTCAAGACTTGACCTCGCCCACGCGGTCAACGCCACCAGAGCCCACATGGAACTCGGGCCCGTCGAACACGACCTGATCTTTTCGTACGTCGGGAACGGCGCCCCCATGCTGGTCCGCCGGGCCATGGGCGATGACGCCAGCGAAGAGGACGTCGCCGAAGCACTGAAGTTTTTCCTCGCGTACTACCGCGATCACGCAGTCGATTACACCGTGCTCTACCCCGGTGTGATGCAGTCTCTGGTCAGCCTCCACGAGGCTGGCCACCAGTTAGCGGTACTAACGAACAAGCCGGTCCGGATCAGCGAGATGATCATGCAGCACTTCGGGCTCAGCCGCATCCTGATGAGGATCTACGGCGGCAACAGCTTCGAACAAAAGAAGCCGCACCCGATCGGCATCGACACCCTCAGGTCCGAAGCCGGGACGTCGAAAGAAGATACCTGGATGATCGGCGACAGCTACGTCGACATCGAAACGGCCGTCAACGCCGGAGTGCCCAGCTGCGGAGTCACCTGGGGCTTCCGCCCCGACACCCTGGCGGACCCGGTGCCCACGCTGCTCTGCGACTCAATGGAACAATTCGCCGACCACATCCTGCGAACCCGCTAACCCGCAGCCAGGACCGCCGCTTATGAGCCGTGACCGTCAGGGAGCGGGACCGATACATTACGGGGCCGCTCAAGAATAGCGGCCGCAGCATAACTCAAAGCGTCCCCCCGCTCGCGAGCCAGATCGCGCATCGTCGAGAAGTCTTTAGCCTGGTAACAAAGCTGAAGCGCAGTAGGCACCGGAGCCCCCCACGGAGCGTCCTCCATGACGTGGTCGATCACCGTGCGAAGCGCCTCCTCTGTCCGGCCCAGCGCGATCAGCAGCCGCGCCAGCGTTCGCCCCGGAGCGTCCCCGGCCACCTCGGGATCGGCCGATGCCACCTGCTGCCGGAAGTAGTCAAGATGGGCATCAACGTCGATGCCCCGCAGTGCCTGAATGTAGTGGCCGTAAGCCTCAAACTGCTTCTCGAACGGAGGCACGCCAGTCGAATGGAACTGAGCATTGAGGTGCTGTCCGTAGTCGCAGAGTTCGTAGAACAGCGCCAGCGTCTCTTCGTCGCGCAGTTCGATCCCGTAAGGGATCACGGAAAGAAGGTGTGAGGTGTCGGTGTAGTAATCCCACTCGCCGAACAGCCACGGACGGCCAGCCATCAGTTCCACGAGGCTGGTGCCCGATGGCTGTGTCTTCTCCTCCGCCTCGATCACTTCGGCCATGCGCCGGACGATCTCGCCGTGAAGGTGCCGGGCCAGCAGTGCGATGCACTTGTCGCGGTCCTTCTGCACCGCGTTCATGCCGAACGCAGTCAATGCGCGGCACATGCCCTGGTTGCCAAGGATGAGCTGCAGTCCCTTGAGCGGATGCACGCCCTCCTGGAAGGCGATCGAGACGATGCCTTCCATGTCTTCGGTCGGTTCGAACTTGTCGATCGCCTCTTCCACCGGCTTCGTCTCGCCGATGGCCCGGAAGTAAGGCCACGCCCGGGTGATGTTGCCCGCCGCGAGGAACAAGCCGCCCACCTCGCGCGCGATCTCCATCACGGACTGCTGGTAGTCGCCCTCGCTGATCTGGTCTGTCTGGATCAGCGGCATCCCGAGCTCATAACGCCGCTTCATGAGGCGAGCCTCGAAGACGAGGCCGTAGTCGCCGGTCTCCATCAGGCTCGCGATCAGGTGATCGAGCGCCTGCACCGGATCGGCGCTTTCGACCAAACGGTCCAGTTCCTCGAAGATAGGGGATGTCACGACCCTTGCATCATAAACGATCGGGCATAGAATATGACCCATGGTTCAACCGCGCCGGAACTTCCTGAAACTCGCCGCCCTGCTCGCGGCCCGCTCGTTACCCGCTCAGCAGGAAGAGGACGACGCGAACGGTATCAAAATCGCCCACCGCCTGACCTGGAAAGGTCTCACGGACGACGATCTGCTCTTCCTCCAGCAGATCGGTCTGAAATGGGCGCGCGTCGAGTTCGGCGAAGGTGAAGACACCTCAGTCGATGCCCTGCGAGCGGTCCAGCAACGCTTCGCTCGGTTCGGCATGAAGATCTTCTCCGGCGTTCACTACTCCTACCGGACCACGCGCCTGCAACTGGGCCAGCCCGGCCGGGACAAGGACATCGAGACGTACCAGCAGTTCCTCCGCAACATCGGCAAGCTGGAGATCCCGGTGGCGTCGTACGACTTCCACCCGGCGAACACTTACACCACGAAGATGGTGCACCGCCGGGGCTATACGACGCGCGAGTTCGATGTCGAAGACTTCCGGAACAAGATGGACAAACCGGCGTTCGACCGCGAGTATTCAGCGGACGACATCTGGACGACGTACACGTACTTTATGAAGGCCGTCCTGCCCGTCGCAGCGGAGGCGCACGTAAAGCTCGCGCTCCACCCCGACGATCCGCCGCTGGCGAAGATGAACGGCGTCGCCAAGCTGTTCACGCACTATGACGGATACCACCGGGCCGAGCAGATCTCAGCCGGCAGCCCCTGGTGGGGACTGACCTTCTGCGCCGGCACGTGGTCCGAGGGCGGCGACAAGATGGGCAAGAGCGTGATCGAGATGATCCGCGACTTCGGCGGACGAGGCAAGATCTTCGAGGTCCACTTTCGCAACGTGACCGGCCCGCTGCCGCACTTCGTCGAGACCTTCCCCGACGACGGCTATATGGACATGTACCAGGTGATGAAGGCGCTCCGACAGGCGAAGTTCACGGGAGCCGTCGAACCCGACCATGTGCCGAAGCTCGCGGGCGACACTGGCATCCTCCGGGCCGGGTCGGCGTACTCGATTTCGTACATCAAGGCGCTCGTCCGGAGAGCGAATGAAGAGGGGAAGTAACCCCACCCGGTCGTGGTGACGCGGGTGCTATCCTGCGTTGAATACAGCTATGTCACCCCGAACTCTTGTACTCTTAACCACGGCTGCGGTCGCCTTACCGGCACTGATTGTCGCCCAGCAATCCACGCAGGAACGGGTCGACCTCAACGTCCTGCACCGCATCAAGCAAGCCGAGTTCGGCTCCGCCCCCGGCGGACGTGGCGGTCGCGGCGGCGGTCTCAACGGCAAGGTGATGGACCTCGCCTGGAATCTGACCGACAAGTACG
>JAOAPO010000227.1 GCA_025462945.1 Bryobacterales bacterium | reverse complement strand
GATGCCTCTTCGCTGATGAAGCTGAAGGACGACTATGACGGTGCCGAGCCTTCCGGGAACTCCGTGGCGCTGATGAACCTGCTCCGGCTGGCACGAATCACGAACGACCCGGCGTTTGAAACGGCTGCGCGCAAGTTGATCGCCGCGTTTGCCGGCCGCGCGGCCAGCGCCCCTCATGGTTTACCGCAGATGCTGGCCGCAATCGAATTCGATGTCTCGGCCAAACGCGAGATCGTGGTGGCCGGAGATGCATCGGGCGAGATCGAGCGCCAGCTGTGGCAGCGCTTCGATCCCTTCCGAATTCTGGTCCACGCCTCACCCGAGCTTGCTGAACTGCGTCCGGAAGTAGCCGAAATGACGGCTCCCGAAGGCGGTGCCCGCGTTTACGTTTGCGAGAATTTCGCGTGCCAAACACCGGTAAGGTCAGCCGAAGATCTGGCCCGATTGTTAAACTAGCAGTTCGTATTAAAACCTGAATTTACATCTGCTTAAGGAGAATTATGGAGCGCGAAAAAGCCACAACACTGATGGGCAACCCGATGACACTGGTCGGCCCCGAACTGAAGCCGGGTGACGCTGCCCCGGACTTCACCGCTGTAGACGGCGCTCTGAAACCCGTCAAACTGGCGGATACGGGCTCGAAAACCCGCATTTTCAGCGTGGTCCCCTCCCTGGACACCCCTGTTTGTGATGCGCAGACCAAGCGCTTCAATGAGGAAGCGGGCAAGCTGAGTGACGTGGATATCTATACCATCAGCATGGACTTGCCCTTCGCCCAGAAGCGCTTCTGTAACTCCTTCTCGCTCGACAACGTCAAGATGCTGTCGGATCACCGCGATGCCTCCTTCGGTGAAGCGTATGGAACGCTGATCAAAGAACTCAGAATTCTGAGCCGCGCAATTTTTGTCATCGGCCCGGATAACAAAGTGAAGTATGTGGAGTACGTACCCGAAGTCGCGGATTTCCCCAACTACGACGCGGCTCTCGCTGCGGTGAAGAGCTAACAGCCGCACCTGATATGCCCTACTCCCCCATCGTTTCGCGCAGCGTGGCGAAAATGCGCGAGAACGCTCTCGTCAGAGGCGGGCTCGTGGTGGGTGGGGGCATTCTGGCCGGTAATGTCGTCGGCTTTGTTCGCGTGGGTGTCACTGCCTGGTTCCTCGGCACTCACGCGAATGCCGACGCGCTGGCGGTCGCTACCGGCCCCGTCGACACCGTCGCGACGGCCGTCATCAATACCCTTCTTGTTTCCTTCGTACCCATGCTCATGCTGCGGAGCGGCGATGAGCGATCTGCCATGTTCGCGAAAGCCGGCAAGGCGTTCGCGACGATCTTCGCGGCACTGAGCGCGGCGATCTTCGTCTTCGCATCGCACCTCATCAGCGTTCTCGGGCCCGGTCTCCCCCAGGCAGAACATGACCAGGCGACCCTTCTTCTTCGAATTTTGGCACCGGCCATTTTCTTCGCCGGCAGTTCGTCCATCTTTGCCGCCCTGCTCTACAGCGAGCGGCGCTTCGTCATCCCCGCCCTCTATCAGGCGTGCGTCAACGGCACCATGGTTCTCGCTGCCATCGTACTTTGGAAGGCCATAGGGGTTTATGCCTTCGCCGTGGGGTATACGGCTGGCACGGCGATCCAACTGGGCCTCACCTGGCATGCCAGCCGGCACCTGATCGCGCCACTTCGCCGGCGCCAAATGATTTCGCCCGGGCTCAGAGAGATCCTGTACAAGCCCGGAATGTTCCTGCTTTATGCAGGCCTCATTTCAGCGAACGTTCTGGTCACGCGCGCCGTTGCGACCCACGCGGGTCCTGGGATGGCTGCGGCGTTCGACTACTGCCTCCGGTGCATCAGCGTGGTGGTGGCGTATCTCGTCTACCCGGTGGCAAACAGCCTGGTGCCGGAACTGGCGCAGTTGCAGATGTCGAATCAGACAGCGCGCGCCTACAGCCTGATTGGCCGAAGTGTGCGGTTAGCGGCTGGGTTTGCGCTGGCCGCTGTCGCGATCGGGCTTCTGGTGCGCACTGAGGCTATCGCAATTCTCTTCCAGCGCGGCAGCTTTACGCCGGAATCCACAGCTTTGGTGGCCGCCGTGTTCATGGGGTTCGCGCCCGGTATCCTCGGCTGGACGCTGATGGATTTGGGCTCACGCTGCCTTTTCGCGCTGAATCGGGCAAAGCTTCCCGTTATCGCTGGTCTGGTGCCCGTTTCGGTAAACCTTGCCGTGATGCTGGCGCTCGGCTGGCCATACAGGACAGTGCACCCGAACCTGCTCGCCGTTGGAGCTTCCGTCGGGCTACTGTGCGGCTTCGGGGCTCTGTTCGTCGGGATTCGGCTCAGCCGCCTTCTCGCGCTGGCGCCAGAGCCACAACCGGAACCAGCGCAGCTAAGCGTTCGATGATGCGCAGGTTGGGCGTGAATCTGGCGGAAGACCGCGCCAGCGAGGTGGCAGTCCCATGAGTTTGGAAGATCTTTGTGACCTCAGGACACCCTGGTGTGTCCATGTGGTGGTAACGCTGCGGACGGCGGAGCACATCGCGTCTGGGATTCGCGAACTCGATGCGCTGGCGAGTGCGGCGAAATGCGATGCGCGCGTTCTCGGGATGGTGCTGCGGCACCTGGTGAGCCGGGGAATTTTTGTGGAGTCCGCACCCGATCGATTCGCTCTCAATGAGCTTGCTCGGGAACTACTGGAGCCGGGTGTTCGGATCGGGCTCGACCTCGACGGTATTGGCGGCCGGATGGCGCATGTCTGGGGAACTCTGCTGACATTCGTGCGTACCGGCGAGCCGGGTTATGCGGAGCGGTTCGGTCGTCCTTTCTGGGAGGATCTCGATGCCAATGCAGCGCTCCGCGAGAGCTTCGACGACTTGATCGGGCCTATGGGGCATGGTCGGCCGAGTGGGGAATTTGAGATACAAGGTGGCTGGGACTCAATCGGTTCGGTGGTGGATGTTGGGGGTGGAACGGGCGCGATGCTGGCGGAGATCCTGCGGGTGCGGCCGGGCGTAACGGGGATTCTGGTGGACTTACCGTCAACGGTGGCGCGCGCGGCGGCAACTTTCGAAGCGGCCGGAGTGCAGGACCGGGCAAGGGTGATGGGTCAGAGCTTTTTCGAGCCGCTGCCATCGAACGCTGATATCTATCTGCTTCGCGGGGTTTTGAACGATTGGCCCGATCTGGAGGCGGAGCAGATTCTGCGGCGATGTTCCGAGGCTGCCGGTCCGGGGGGTCGAGTGGTGATCATGAAGGGCGTGATCGAAGAGGGGCGGCGGGAGGATCTGGCGATCGAGATGCTCCTTTGCGGTGGACGGCACCGGTCAATCAACGACTTGCGAGAGCTGGCCAGCCGCAGCGGGTTGCGGGTACATCAGGGAACAAGGCAGGGCGATCGCTACTTTGCAGTCGAATGCTCTAAAGAACGTTATTAGCTCAGGATGTTATAATGAACCCTGCGCTGGTGGCTACTGGTTTCGGCCGGCCCGTTGCGCTTTCGTGCCAGACCGTTCGGCGGAACCCAGGAGGCTATTCGTATTCGCGTACATCTTGTAAACCCCAGTGACATGTCTTTTGGTACAGCCGTCATCACCCCGCGGTGGCTCTATGTACTCGCCGCCGCGACGCCGGAAGGTTTCGGCGATCCCGTCATTTGGGATGAAACACTGGAGCAGATTGACCTTGGCAAAGTATTACCCGGCGATGTAGCCGGTATTGGAATTCACACTGGAAATGCCCTGCGGGGCTATGCTCTGGGCCGGGAGTTGCGTGCGAAGGGCGTGACGGTCGTGTTTGGCGGCATTCACCCGACGCTCTACCCGGAAGAAGCATTCGATCTGGGCGGCGCGCACGCTGCGGTGAAGGGTGACGGCGACGTTATTTGGGCGCAGGTGCTGAAGGATATCGCAGCCGGCAGCCTCGGTCGTATTTATGACGGCGGGCGCGTTGCGGCGGAAGATTTCAAGCAGGCCCGCTGGGATCTGATGCCGGACAACTCGTACATGTGGGCGTCGGTACAGACCGTCCGAGGATGTCCGAAGCACTGCTCGTTCTGCTCAGTTTGGCGGACCGATGGACAGAAGCCGCGGCAACGTTCGACGGATGCGGTGGTCTCTGAGATCGTTGAGCTGCGCCGCAAGGGATTCCGGTTCATTGCGTTGGCTGACGACAACTTTTACCCTGTATCGCTGACCGATATTCGGCTGGCGGAGCGGCAGAAGAACGAAGCGCGCGTGTCTCAGTTGCGTGCGATTCGGGCGGAGCGCTTCGAGTTGATGGAGCAGATGTCGAAGCTGCCGAAAGACATGGTGTTCTTTACCCAAATCACCATGGAGGCGGCCGAGGATTCGGCGTTCCTCAATGCGATGCGCAACGCGAACATCAAGGGCGCGCTGGTGGGTGTGGAAGCGGTTACGCCGGAAGGCTTGAAGGACGTCTTTAAGGACTTCAACGCGTCCGGCGATGAGCTGATCAAGCGGCTGCAGACGTTCAAAGAGCATGGCGTCCACGTGCTGGGTTCATTCATCTTCGGCCTGCCGAGCGACAGGGAAAACACGTTTGCCGCGACTTGCGATCTGGCCGAGAAGGCTGGCGTGACGTTTGCTCAGTTCGTGATGCTGACCCCGTTCGCGGGCACAGTCGATTTCGAACATTGGGAGAAGTCGTTCAAGGGGGCGCCGCCGAAGGTGAACGACATTCCACTCACGCGGTACTGGCTGATTCCGCAGGACCAGCGTCCGAAAATGTTCATGCCGCATCCGACGATGGGTTCCGACGAGATGCGGGCGCGGACGCAGGCGGTTTGGGATCGCTTCTACAATCTGGCGAACATCTGGAAGCGGTCGGGTTGCGTGAAGAGCGTCAAGTCCCGGCTGGCGTTTGTGCTGATTTCGAAGCTCTACCGGCAGATGTACGCGAGCACAGGTATCGCTACGGACAGTGCGCGGAAGGCTCGTGCGAACAACTGGGCGCGGATGCTGCTGAAACCCTGCCGGCGGCTGTTCCAGGCGAAGCCGATGCCGGAGCTGGAAATTCCGGATGGCGAGCAGCGGGCGGCAGCGCTGGCGGCTCGGCAGTCGGAAAGACTGCTGCGGGTGCTCGGGTAACGCAAGTCTGACGTCTAAGGTTTTCGGGATCGCCCGCTGTCTTCACAGGCAGCGGGCGATTTTCGTTTGGAGGCTGCGGGGTACTCATGGAACGGGGCTATGGTCCGACCCCAAGAACCCCTGGGCCATTGTTAACGCTGTCCTTCGCCGCTACGCTCAGAATCAAGGACACAATAATCTCTTATCCATTCCGGGTATCAGAACTCATCAATGACTTTCGCAACGTTCAAGCAGGATTTACTCGCTTCAGTAGTGGTGTTTTTAGTGGCGCTGCCGCTTTGTCTGGGTATCGCGATTGCCTCGGGCATGCCTCCGGCAGCTGGCTTGATTACGGGTATAGTGGGCGGCATCGTAGTGGGGGCCCTATCGGGCTGTCCGCTGCAGGTGAGTGGCCCGGCCGCTGGGCTGGCGGTGGTGGTGTACGAGATCGTTCAGAAGCACGGCGCGCCGACGCTGGGCGTCGTTGTGTTGCTGGCGGGACTGCTTCAGGTTGGTGCGGGTCTCTTACGAGCAGGGCAGATCTTCCGGGCGATTGCGCCGTCGGTGGTGTTCGGTATGTTGGCGGGGATCGGAATTCTGATCTTCGGTGCTCAGTTCCACGTAATGGTGGATGATGCCCCGCGAAAGAACGGACTTCAGAACCTGATGGCGATTCCGGAGTCGATCATGAAAGGTTTGATCCCGGGCGATGGCAGCAATCACCTGGCAGCGTATCTGGCGGCGGGCACAATCGTGATCCTGGTGCTGTGGGCAAAGTATGCGCCGAAGTCTTTGAAGTGGGTTCCGGGGGCGCTGATTGCCGTAGTCGCGTCGACGGCAGTGGCAGCTATCTTCCACCTCCCGATCAAATATGTCAATTTGAGCGATGGGTTCCTGGGCGCGATTCGTTTCGTGAATTTTGCGGAACTGCCGGGGCTGATCCACGGTGACGTCATCATGCTGGCGGTGACGGTGGCGTTTGTTGCGAGTGCGGAGACGCTGCTTTCGGCAGCGGCGGTGGACCAGATGCATAGCGGTCCGCGCGCGAACTACAACAAAGAACTGCTTTCGCAGGGTGTTGGCAACTTTCTGTGCGGCGCGATGGGTTCGCTGCCCATGACGGGCGTGATCGTCCGCAGCGCGACGAACGTGGCGGCTGGCGCGAAGACGAGGCTGTCGGCGATTCTCCATGGCGTTTGCCTGCTCGCCCTTGTCGCAGCTGCTCCTGGCTTACTGCGGATGATTCCGACCGCGACGCTGGCAGCCATCCTGGTTTTCACCGGCTACAAGCTGGTGAACGTGCAGAACATGAAACGGCTGATGCGCTACGGCGGCATGCCGATCGTGATCTATGCCGCCACAGCGATCGGAATTGTTGCGACCGATATGTTGAAGGGCATCATGTTCGGCATTGCTCTGTCGCTGTTGAACGTGATCTATGCGCGAACGCACTTCCGCATCCGAACTGAACCGCACGCGAACGGCAGGAGAACGGATATTTATTTCGAGGGTGCCGCGACGTTCCTGCGGTTGCCTCGGTTTGCGGATGCGCTGGAATCGGTTCCGGCTGATCAGGAGGCCCACGTCCACCTCCGCGATCTCGATTACGTAGACGATGGGTGTCTGGAGGCGCTGACGAACTGGCAGCAGCAGCGGACGCAGTGCGGTTCGGTGGTGATGATCGAGTGGCAGGAAGCCCTGCGGCTGTACCGCGACAAAAATCCGCTTGGGTCGTACCAGCGAGCCGATGTTGTCGTTTCCGGAGCATCCCACTAAGTTCATGTCCACCTTGTCGATTTCTAAGATCCTTGTACCTGTAGACTTCTCCGCACGGTCGCACGAGGCGGTTCGCTACGCCGGAAGTCTGGCTCGCCACTTCCACGCGGTCGTGACGCTGCTGCATGTGACGGAACCGCCGCACGCTGATTACGCCATGGTGGAACTGCCGGATTACGTGGCGCAGCTAACGGAAGCGCGACGAAGCCGGGCGAACGAGGAGTTGCAGCAGATGCGGGCGGCGGTGGAGGGCTTCGTAGCCACGCTCGTGGTTACGGAAGGTTCACCCGCTGAAGAGATTTTGAAGCATGCAGAGGCCGCGGACATGGTGGTGATGCCGACACAGGGACACAGCCGGATTCGCGAATTCCTGATCGGATCGGTGACGGCAAAGGTTCTGCATGACTGCCATCAGCCTGTGCTGACGGGGATACATCTGACGGACGATGCGGGTGCGGCGTAGTGGAAAGTGGGCAACGTCCTTTGTGCAGTGGATTTTGGTC
>JAOAPO010000212.1 GCA_025462945.1 Bryobacterales bacterium | reverse complement strand
CCGCCGTCACCTTTGCCGGGTTGATACGGAATTCCGGGCTTCGCGCCCTTCATCCACGTGGAGCCGGGAGGGCGGACATAAGCAATGACGTGGTGCAGCAGTTCGCGATTCCCGGGGCGGATTTCCGCTGCCTGGACCCACTTGTCTTCACTTAGATTCAATGGCACGAGAATGTACTGGTAGTTCACTGTCCCCGTTGCCGGAACTTGATATGGCGATGGCATTGTGACCGTCAGATCGGGGGTCCCGATGTTCCAGCCATTGACAAACTGGACCGGCTGCGGCAGATCCTTCGGATTCCCCTCGGGCGCGCCACCATTCACCCAGGCAATCAGCGTGTCGATCTCGGCCTGGGGCATGGTGCGGTCGTTCGCGAATTTGCCGTAATGCGGATCGGCAAACCAGGGAGGCATCCGTCGACCCTGCACGGCTTCTTTGATCGACGCCGCCCACGGACGAGCCGATTTGTAAGTCAGCAGCGAGAAGGGAGCGGCCTCGCCCGGACGGTGGCAGCTTTGGCATCGCTGCTGAAGAATCGGTGCCACTTCCTTGCTGAAAGTCGGAGTGGCGGCAGCAGCCAAAGCGCTGGCGCCCAAAATCAGGGTGGTGGCTCGCAGGATCACAAATGGGCTCATTTCTATCGAAAGTATACGGCGGAACGAGCCGCCCAGTTCGCACCGATCCAGCTGGGCTCGAAATCGTCTTGTCGACCCCACTCCCTGACGGTCATGGCTCATCGGCATCAGCTACTTACCCTTGAGCAGAGCGAACCTAGAAACGGCGGCGATGGAACGTTGCCTTCATCGCCGCAATCGACTCCGGTGAACCCAGTACCATGTCGTCCGGGAACTTCGCGGCTGACATCATCTCGTCGTAGATCGGCCCCGCCAGATTCGAATTCACGCCCAAACCAGCGAGAAACTGAAGTCGGAGATTGCGATCGCGATTGATCTGCGCCGTCTTCACCCACTCCCGCAGATCGCTGGCTCCGGCAGCATACGTCGACAGCAGTTCCAGACCCGTGCTGTACCCCGCTTCTCCAAGCGAGGCTTTGATGCGGGCGTGATCGGGCCGGTCCAGCCGCTGCTGCAACTGTTCCGGATTGATCTTCAGAGGCTCCACTTGGCCCAACAGGACCAGATCGTAGCCCTGTCCATCAGTGTTCACATTACCCCAAATCGTGCCGTTCGGAAACGCCTCGAAAAAGGTGGCGATCTCGCTCTTCGCAGCCTCCATGGACGTCTCGTAAAGCGGAACCCACTGCGTCACGAAGCCGCCGGGATTCAATCGCCGCTTACACATCTCGAAGTACTCGGTCGTGTAGAGCGAAGCCATCCCCTTGACGAACGGGTGAATCGGGTCCGACGTGATGATGTCGAACTTTTCCTTTCCGGTGAGGATGAAGTGCCGCGCATCATCGTAGTGAACGATCGTTCGGGGGTCTTTATAAACGTGATAGTTTTCCTTGCCGAAGTACTTGTCCGAGTTCGGCGGGATATTCGGTTCAATCTCGCAGATCGTAATGTGCTGCATGGTCGGGTGCAGAACGAACGACCCCGCCGTCACTCCCGCACCGAAGCCAACGATCAGCACCGATTTCGGTTCCGGATGCAGCAGCGCCGGAAGATGCCCCAGCATGCGCTGCAGGCTCATGTCCTGAGGTTCGGTGGAGGCTTCCACCTTGCCGCTCACATGGAAGTAAACCGTCCCGCTCTCCCACCGTGACCACGCGGCAGATGAGTTCGTACCTTCCGCAAGGCTGAGCAGTTCCCAGTTTCCGGATGTCGTAGGCAAGCGTCGCCCGAAACCGACCAGCTTCCACGGGACTCCCGGGATCGTCCAGGCGAGCACCGTTGCGAGAACAATGGACGCAGCGAGCCGCATCGTGGAAATCTGCGGCAGGCCGTTCAGTACGATCAGGCCACCCACCAGCGCGATGCCAATCAGCATTTGCTCGGAGGCGCGGCTCCCGAAGGCCGGAAGAAACACCAGACTGAACAGGATCGACCCCAGAATCGCGCCAATCGTATTCGCGCCGTAGATGCCGCCGACGAGTTTGGCCGGATCGGAGTCTTTCCGCGCCGCCGCCGCAAGTGCCAGCGGGAAACTCGCGCCCCAGAGCAATGCAGGCAGGAAAACGGCCAGCGTGGTGCGCCAGACGTCTCCGAGGAAGTCCTTCCACGGTCCTGCGACGGAGTCGACATTCCCCTGGAAATAGGGTAATTTCTGGCTCAGCATGTACGCCGAGAACGCGATCAGCACACAAAGCAGCAGTTGGGAAAGGCCCAGCCGCAGGCGCGCGTGACCTTTCTTCTCCGCCAGACGTGCTCCGGCGGCACTGCCCAGGCCCAGGCCAGTCAGGAAGACGCCCAGAATGATCGAAAACGTGTAGGTGGTGGGACCCAGCATCAGCGCGAGAATGCGCGTCCACACGACCTCCGCACCCAGCGCGCCCAGTCCGGAGAGCGCTGTCGCGAGGTAGATCGCCATTCGAGAACCACCCGGCTCATCGCCGGTCTCCGCCTCGACACCGGAAGACTGCTCCGGCAAAGCGAAGTCCATCCTCTCGATGGCCAGAGCTCCCAGCGCGACCACCACGTTCAGCACCGCTGCTACCGCCGTCGCAACCGACATATCGAACACGCGCAGCAGGTAAAAACCGGCCAGGATGCAGCCGATGACGCCGCCTGCGATGTTTGTGCCGTAGAAATATCCCCACCAGACCGCAGCGTTCGGCGTGGAAGCCACCCAGCGGGCAATCGCCGGCAGTGTCGCCCCCATCAGCAGGGTCGGGGGAAGAAGGCAGATGGCGCAGGCGAAGCCACGCAGGAGCATGTTGGGCATCCCGCCCGTCACCGCCGCCACGTACACATGCTGCAGCAGTGGCAGTCCGAACAGCACGAGCACGCCGAACGCAGCCGTCGCGATCTCCAGCACCGCATAGACCCGCAGGGCGCTGTACTTGCTCGATACGACCCGAGAGAAAAGAATGCTGCCGAGGCACATCCCGCCCATAAACGTGCCCAGCAGGACAGCCAACGATACCGCCGACGAGCCCACCACCAGTTGCAGCAACTGCAGCCAAACGATTTCGTAGATCAAGCCCGCCGCACCGCTGGCGGCGAACAGGACCAGAAGGAGCGGAAACAGGCGATTGACGCGATCAGAGACCGGCGTCGTGAGGGGGAGAGATTCCACGGGAGATGTCACAGGAAAACGCCAATGATACCAGCGATAGCCCTGAACAGGGCTCGTTTTGGGCTCAGGAATGCGTAAAGATCTTTGATTTCGGCGGCGAACCGGCGCACTCGCTACGATAGTGGTTCACCACAGAAATGCCTAACATCACCTACATTTCCCACACGGGCGAGTCCCGCACCGTCACTGCCGATGCCGGCGTCAGCGTTATGCAGGCCGCCGTCCGGAACGGCGTTCCCGGCATCGTGGCCGATTGTGGCGGCGAGTGCCAGTGCGCCACCTGCCACGTCTATGTGGACGAGAAGTTCCTCGGCCTCCTCAAGCCCGCCGAAGAAGACGAAGACGCCATGCTGACGCTGACCGCATCCGAGCGGAAGCCGAACAGCCGCCTGAGCTGCCAGATCGCGATCACGGACAAGCTGGATGGCCTCATCGTGACCACTCCGGAGATCCAGCAATAAGCAAGGTCGTCATCGTTGGCGCGGGACAGGCCGGCTTCCAAACCGCGCTGTCGCTTCGCCTCGAAGGGTATACGGGCAGCATCACCCTGATCGACGATGAAGGCCGCCTGCCCTACGCCCGGCCACCGCTTTCCAAGGCCTTCCTCAAGGGCGATGTGGCACCGGAATCGATCGAGTTTCGACCGGCTGACTTCTTCGACCGGGAGCAGATCGAATTCATCTCAGGCGACGCTGCCGTCGAGATCGAGCGGGGTTCCCGGCTGATCCGCCTGCAGTCCGGACGAGAGCTGCACTACTCCGAACTGGTGCTCGCGACCGGGGCGCACGTCAGAACTTTGCCCGGAGCTACTGACAAAGTAGCTTACATTCGGACCCTGACCGATTCGCTCAGCCTGCGATCAAGGATGCGCAAAGGTGGCGAAATGCTTGCCATCGGCGGGGGCTTTATCGGCCTCGAGGCTGCGGCCGCGGCACGGTCTATGGGCATGACCGTTCGGCTGATGGCCGCGGAACCTCGGCTGATGGGACGTGCCGTGTCTCATTACATATCTGATTGGTTCGCTGCGCTGCACGAGCGGCACGGGGTGCAATTCCAACTCGGAACAGCTGTGGCGACGCTGGACGACCCGGCGCTTGCGTCGCCGGACATCATTGTGGTCGGGATCGGCGTCATCCCGAATGTGGCGCTGGCGCAGGGGGCGGGTCTCGAAGCCTTCTCCGGGATCGTCACCGACAACCATCTCCGGACCAGCGATTCAGCCATCTTCGCCGTAGGCGATTGCGCGCTGCATCCGAACGCGTGGGCCGGTGGGCTTGTCCGGCTGGAATCGGTGCAGAATGCCGCCGACCAGGCGCGTTGCGTCGCCTCCACCATCGCCGGTACACCGAAAGCCTACGCGCACGTGCCGTGGTTCTGGACGGAACAGTTCGAAGCCAAACTGCAGATCGCGGGCATGCCGGGCGAGACCGACGAGTCAGTGGTCCGGGGGGATCCGGCTGCGGGCAAATTCTCCGTCTATAACTACCAGGCCGGCAAGCTGCGGTTCGTGGAATCCGTCAATAAGCCAGCCGACCACATCGCCGCGCGCAAACTACTGGAACTTCCGCCTTCTATACTGGGATCTTCGTGACATATGGGAAGTGATTTTTGGCAGGCTGCATGGCCGGCGTTTGTAGCGATCGCGGTCGCCTGGGTTCTTTGGTGGATTTACCGGATTTTCCTGACTCGGAGTTGCTGGCGTTGTGTAACCCCCGTCATTCCGGCTAAACGCCAGAGCCGGCTGTGGGGTTTCCTGCCGCTCGTAAAATGCGGTCGCTGCGGTGCGTGGCGCGGCTACATGTTCAAGTAGATGCGCAATTGGGCCAAAGCACAGCAACCGCAGATCATCGCCCTCATCCGCGACCTGGTGAACTGCGAGTCGCCCAGCGACTCTCCGGCTGGCCTGAAGCGCTTCATGGAGCTTTTCGCCGATTCCGTGGCAGGCGAGGCGAAATGCCGCCGGCTCGGAACCCACCTGCTGGTCGAGTTCAAACTCCCCGGCCGTAAGAAGGACGGACAGGTTCTCGCGCTCGGCCATGGCGATACCGTCTGGCCCGAAGGCACTCTGCGGACGATGCCTTTCCGTCATGAGAAGGGACGCCTTTGGGGTCCCGGCACGCTGGACATGAAGGGCGGCCTGGCGAAATTCGTGTTCGCTATGCGTGCCCTGCGCGAGAGTGACACGCCGGTGCCGCACCGTGTGGTCCTCCAGCTGAACTCGGACGAAGAGACAGGAAGCCGCACCTCCCGCGAACTTACTGAGCAGCAGGCCCGTCTCAGCAAGGCGGTTCTGGTCCTGGAACCCGGCACTGGCCTCGAAGGCAAGCTCAAGACCGCCCGAAAGGGTATCGGCGATTACCGCCTGCGCGTGAAAGGGATCGCCTCGCATTCCGGCGTTGATTTCGAGAAGGGCGCGAGTGCGGTTCTCGAACTGGCTCGCCAAATCGAGCGGATCGCCGGGTTCACGGACCTCGAACGCGGCATCACGGTCAACCCGGGCACTGTCTCGGGTGGCACTCGGTCAAACGTGATCGCCGAGTCGGCCGAAACCCACATCGATGTGCGGGTTCCGCGGCTTGCAGACGGTCCGAAGCTGGACAGGAAGCTCCGCAGCCTCAAGCCCTTTGACAAACGCTGCTCCATCGAGATCACGGGAGGAATCAACCGTCCGCCCATGGAGCGCAGCAAAGGCGTGGTCCATCTGCTTCGGATTGCGCAGCAGGCTGGCCGCGAAATCGGGGTTGAGGTCATGGAATCGGCGACCGGCGGCGGCTCGGACGGCAACTTCACCGCCGCGCTGGGTATCCCGACCCTGGACGGCCTGGGCGCAGTCGGAGAAGGTGCGCATGCGGCTCACGAAAGCATGATGGTCGACCGGATTGCGGATCGTGTGGCGTTGCTCGCGGCTCTCGTCTCCCGAATTCCTTAGCCCGGAACGACGATATAGCCGCCCGCATTCGATCCGAACACGGTGTTGCGTTTCTGTCCCCAAAACCAGTAATGGGCAGCAATGTAGGCGCAGATGACCGCGTCGATCTGGTCTTCGGCCGGTTTCGTCGGCCCCACGGCGGGGATGGTCGGGAGATCAAGGTCCAGCGGCGGGTTGGACTTCGGAAAGTTCTCCAGACACAGACTTCGCAGGCGTCCCAGTTCGGCAGCCTTCTCCGCGCGGCGGCCTTTCTTGTACTTCACAATGCGGTCGAGCCCGAACAGGCTGACGGTGGCCGAATGCGGGTGAACCTCAAGCTGATAACGACCGGGAGCCTGCCGCGTCATCTCGGCACTGTGCAGAAAGCCCAGATCCTCAAGGTGTTTCGAAAACGCGAGGACGTACGGCGCAAACGGTCTCGACAGGTTGGCCGGATGGCAGCCGGCATGGAAGCGTCGGAAACGGGCGTTCACACCTCGTTCGCAATCGCGGATGCCGAGGGCGTTCGCGATGACGGTGGGCGCGTCGATAGCGGCTACGGAATCCCCTGCTCCGGCTTCCTCACCAACCCAGGAAAGTATCCCGGCCAAGGGCTCAATCCGGGTCAAACTACGGACGCGGAGCCGATCACCATCGAAGACCAGCGAAGCCAGACCGGTCGGCTTACCGTACCAGCCAAGGTCGATCCCCAGAAACGAGCGCTCGCTCAAAGGTTGAGCATTTCCCGAAGTCGGCGGCTTTGCAGACGGCTGACCGGGATTTCGCTCCCCTTTTTGTCGTCCATCTTCAGCTGGTAAGTCGACTTGAACCACGGCACCACTTCGCGTATGCGGTTGATATTGACCACAAACGAGCGATGCGCTCTCCAGAAGACATCCGAGTCGAGCGCCGACTGCAGTTCCTCCAGAGTTCGGTAACTGGACTGCCCGTCAACCTGAGTGGTCACCAGGGTGATCACGCCGTCGTCAATGGTGGCGTAGATCAACTCATGCGGATGGACGATCAGGTTCCGTGCGCCGCTTTTGACCAACAGCCGGTTCAGCGCCGGCATCTTGCCGAGCTGCGACGCTCCCGCAGGTTCACTGAGACGGTCTGCCATCAGCCGCCGGGCTTTCTCGATCGTCTCTTCCAGGCGCTCGCGCTCCACCGGCTTGAGGAGGTAATCGGTCGCTTCCAGCCGGAAGGCTTCCACGGCGAACTGGTCGTAGGCGGTGGAGAAGACGATGTACGGCAGTTCGATCGCAGACTCACGGAGCCTGCGAACCACGCTCAGGCCGTCGAGGCCGGGCATCTGGATGTCCAGGAAGGCTATCGCGGGGTCGAGCTTGCGGATCAGTTCGACGGCTTCGAGACCGTTCGAGGCCTCCCCGACCACCTCCACATCGCCGATTTCTTCGAGCAGATACTTGAGCTCGGCACGAGCCAGATCTTCATCATCCGCGATGATCGCACTGATCGGAGAAGAGGCGCGCCGGAGCATCAACTGATATTATACTGGCTGTCTTTAGTCCAATGCTTTCATATAATTGCAAGCCATCAGCGTTAACGTTTAAGGAGCGCATTCATTGTCAATAACGAACGAT
>JAOAPO010000174.1 GCA_025462945.1 Bryobacterales bacterium | reverse complement strand
ATCACCATCCACCCCGGCGCAGGCGGCACCGAATCGCAGGACTGGGCCGAGATGCTGATGCGCATGTATCTGCGTTGGGCAGAGCGCAAAAAGTTCGGCACGGTAATCACAGATCGCCTGGAAGGTGACGGCGCGGGCATCAAGTCAGTGACCTTCGAAGTCAACGGCCCGAACGCTTACGGGCTGCTCAGTTCCGAAATTGGCGTCCACCGTCTGGTACGCATTTCTCCCTTCGATTCAGCCGCTCGGCGTCACACCTCCTTCGCCTCGGTCTTCGTCTACCCGCAAATCGACGACGAGATCAAGATCGATATCCGCCTCGAAGACGTCCGGATCGATACCTTCCGTGCCGGTGGTGCGGGCGGCCAACACGTCAACATGACGGACTCGGCGGTTCGCATGACGCACATCCCCACCAATACCGTGGTGCAGTGTCAGAACGAGCGGTCGCAGATCAAGAACCGCGCGTCCGCCATGAAGCAGTTGCGCGCCAAGCTCTACGAAATCGAACTCGAGAAGAAGCGCGAAGAGTCCCGCAAGTCGGAAGCGACGAAGCTGGACGTCAATTTCGGCAGCCAGATTCGAAGCTATGTTCTGGCGCCGTACCGGATGATCAAAGACCTTCGGTCGCGCTTCGTCGTCGGCGATACCGACCGCGTGCTCGATGGCGATCTGGACGGTTTGATGCACGCATATCTGGTGTGGCGCAAAACGGGCAAGACAGCCTCGGACGCCACCGACGATCTGCCGGAGTGACGCTGATCGAACAGGCCGCGAAGCTCTTAGTGGAGGGCCGGCTGGTCGCGTTCCCGACCGAGACGGTCTATGGTCTCGGCGCAAATGCGCTCGATCCCGCGGCTGTTCAGAAAATCTTCGAGGCAAAGGGTCGGCCTCTGACCAGTCCCCTGATCGTTCACGTAGCGACCGTGGCCATGGCCCGAAATCTGGCAAGTCACTGGCCTCCGGAGGCAGACGCGCTTGCCGAACGCTTCTGGCCCGGCCCCCTGACGCTCATCCTGCCCAAGGCAGCTCATGTCCCGGATCTGGTGACGGCGGGTTTTCCCAGCGTCGGCATCCGCATTCCTGCGCATCCCGTGGCCCTCGAACTCCTGCGCGCCTGCGGGATCCCGCTCGCCGCGCCAAGCGCCAACCGCTTCACCCAATTATCCCCAACAACCGCGGAGCACGTCGGCCAGGGTCTGGGCGATCGCGTCGACCTGATTCTTGACGGCGGGCCTTGCAAGGTCGGCATCGAAAGCACCGTGCTTTCACTCAGCGGGCCCACTCCTCGCATCCTCCGCCCGGGTCAAATCACCCAGTCTGAGATCGAAGCCGTTATTGGACCGGTGGAAATCGGGGCAGGCGCGGAGTCTCCTGGCCAGCACCCCAAACACTACAGCCCTCGCACCCCCGTGGTCCTCGGCCCTGCCCCTAAAACCGGGCGCGGAACCCGTCTCGACTCCTCCAATATGCCCGCCGATCCGGCAGCGTATGCCGAGTGCCTCTACCGGACGCTTTATGACCTCGACCTGCAGGGACTCGACTGGATCGCCATCGAGGAACCCCCTGACACACCAGAGTGGGCGGGTGTCCGCGATCGTCTTTTCAGAGCCGCAAGTTAAATTGAGTATTAAAGTACGTTTTGGCATTCAGCGTGCATAATGGATGCCATGCGTCAGAAACTAATTCCCATCATCCTGCTGAGTGTCGGCCTTTTCGGCTGTAACAAAGCCAGCACGGTCCCAGCAGAAGTTGCCGCAGGGCCGACCGCGACAGTCACATTGAAGGATGGCGGCAGTTTCACCGGCGTGGTCACCGCCAGTTCGCCCACAGACATGACTCTGAAGTCGGCCTCGGGCGAGGCTCGAAGTTACCCTCTGGACCAGGTTCTTTCGGTAAAATATGCCGACTCGCTGCCCCCAGCGCCCGCTGCGGCACCCGTGGCAGCTTCCAACAAGATGGCGCCCGAACCGAGAATGTCTTCGCCAGCTCCGAAAACGACGACGTCCAACAGCCCCGCTCCGCAGACTGGATACCGCCCCTCGCAGCCCAGCCCGCAGCGTCCGGTCGAAGAGTTCAGCACCATTCCCGCCGGCACCAGCATTCAGGTGAGAAATAACGAACCCATCTCGTCGCAGTCGGCGGAGCCCGGCCAGACGTTTACCGCCGTGATCTCGCAGGATGTTCTCGACACCTCGGGCAAGGTCGCGATCCCGTCAGGTTCTGACGCTACTCTCGTCGTGGTTTCCGTGGACGATCAGGGTAAGATACAGGGCCGCTCGAACCTGGCAGTCGATCTGGGCGGTGTCACGGTGGCTGGCAGGCACTATCGGCTGGATACCAGCGACTACGCCATGCGCGGTAAAGACGGCGTGGGTACCAACAAACGCACCGGCGTCTTCACGGGCGGCGGCGCGGCGCTTGGCGGCATCATCGGGGCCATCGCGGGCGGCGGTAAGGGTGCGGCGATCGGTGCAGCTTCGGGTGCCGGCGCAGGGATGGCAACCCAGAGCCTCACTCGCGGCAAGGCAGTTCGGATCCCTGCCGAGACAATCATGACCTTCAAACTCGAAGCGCCGGTTCGTATTCGCGAAGCCCGCTAGCCCCAAACGGTCACGGCTCTTTAGAATCAGGTGTTTACTGAGCCGTGACCGTGAGGGAGCGGGACCGCGAAAATGTTTTTGAACAACCGTATCGCGCTACCCCAGCATTTCAAGAGCGCCCATCAGTTCTGAGCGCGTATGCTCATCGCCGGTGGTGCCCGTCACTTCAATACCGCGGCGGTACAGTTCGCGGGCATCGTCAATCCTGCCCAGCTTTTCCAGTGTCTGGCCGCCGTGGAAATATCCCGCCGCATAGTTTGGATTCTGTTGCAGCAGAATGTTGAACTGCTCCACCGCCGGCTCCAGACCACCCGTGTTGACGTACTCCATGGCCAGCGCGTAGCGGCTGAATGCATCTTCTGGTTTCGCTTCTACCATCGAGTGCAGCACTTCTAAACGTTGGCTCGCCATTTCAATTGCTACTATAGCGTCCAGCGACATGCCCTGCCCCCTTTTTGTTCCCGAGACTGTAATTGCAGGGAGTACCGCCGCCTTCCCCTTAGGTGCTGTATTCCACGGGTCGTGCGCTGCCCACGTCGTCGCTGACGACGGTCTGCTGCAGCGATGTAACACTGGCTATGCCCGGCAGGTCTGCCCGCAGGCGGCCGAGATCCAGACGGACGCTGTCCGCTTTCGTATTCGAGGCCATGCCGCGGGCGTCATCGAGATCGCGTGGTCGACTGAGCGGGATCACCACCCCGTCGCAGTCGGCGTCCTAAGCCTGGAAAAAGCGACGGACAAGCCCGGCACTCTGGAACAACAGGCGCGAGCCTGCGCGGGCGTCTACCTACAGAACACGGGACTCGCCTGGTGACCGACACCTCTGAAGGACGTACGGTCAAGGAATCGGTCTCCGAATACATCGAACTGGCACTGCCGAACGACGCCAACATGCACGGGAACGTCCTCGGCGGCAAGATCATGCATCTGGTCGATTTGGCGGGCGCAATCGCGGCGATGCGTCACTGCCGCAACCCTGTCGTGACCGCCGCGATGGACCATATGGAGTTCATCAACCCCGTACGCATTGGGCAGTTGATTCGCCTTTACGCCAGGGTAAACCGGGCGTTTCGGACCTCGATGGAGGTGGGCGTACGAGTAGTGATGGAGGATCC
>JAOAPO010000138.1 GCA_025462945.1 Bryobacterales bacterium | reverse complement strand
GCTCTTCCAGTCAGTCAGCAAGACGAAGAGCAACTCCGAACTGCTGATCATCGTGACCCCTGAGCTGGTACGTCCGATTCCAGCCGGGCAGCCGCTGCCCCAGGTTCAAATGACGAAGGAGTTCATGAAAGATGCTCCCGCCGTTGCGCCGCAGAATCCCGCGGTAAGCGACAACGGATCCGTCCCGCAGCCATCGCGGCTGGTGTCGGTGCCTGTGGAGCAACTGCGGCCGAGGCTGGCGGAGGGGGTGAACAACTCCACCTCAGGCGGGGGATTGCCGGTACCCGCTCCGCACGTAGAAGGCAAGACGCAATGACAACCGTTTCCATGGCGGTTGAAGACCCGGGCCTGATCAATGAAGTGCGCTCCTGCCTCGAGAAGGAACCAGTCAGGCTCGCGTGGGAGCAGACTCAGGTTGGAGATCTGTCCCGGTTTCTCGAAGAAATCCGTCGCTCCAGCCCCGACCTCGTGCTGATCGACGTCGGTTCTCTGCGGCAGCCCGTAACCACTTCGCTGCGGGCCCTCCGGTCGGCGGCACCCCAATCATTCCTGGTCGCGCTCAATACTCGGGCGGAACCGTCCACTCTGCTTGATTGTTTCCATTCCGGCGCGAACGAATATCTGGTTCCACCTTTGGGGGAGGGTCTGCAGCACGCATTGCATAATCGACTCTCCGAAGTAGGCAAAAAGCATGTTCGACCTTGCCGGGTGATCGCCTTCCTTTCATCGAAAGGGGGCAGCGGTGCAACCACTATTGCGTGCCACGCCGCAGTGGCAATCGCCCGGCAGAATCAGAAGGTTCTGCTGGCCGACTTTGACATTTACGCGGGAGAAGTCGGGTTCCTGATGGGTGCGAAATCTCCCTACTCGACAGCCGACGCATTCAGGAATACTGATCGGCTTGACAGCAGCTACTGGGGTGCGCTGGTTTCACAGCACGAATCCGGTGTGGATTTCATCGCAGCTCCGTCGACGGTGGAGGCGAGGCGCGAGCCGACGGCAGAGCAGGCCCAGGCAGTGCTGAACTACGCGCGAACCTGCTACGAGTTTGTGGTTCTCGATCTGGGTGCCGGACTGAGTCCATTCAGTCTGGCGGCCCTCGGAAAAGCAGACGAATTGTGTCTGGTATTGGAGCCCGCCATTCTGGCGGTACACCAGGCCAGGAATATTATTCAGACGCTCAGAGCCAGCGCGTTCAACTGCGACCGCCTGCATGCAGTTGTCAATCGTGTCGATAACCGCATGGCCGTCAGCCCGGCTGAGATGCAACAGGTTCTCGCGGTGCCCGTCTTTGCCGCATTCAGGTGCGAAACGGCCGACATGGAGGAAGCGCTCGCCAACGGGGAGTTGCTTCCTCCCGGCCACGAACTCAGCCGCCGAGTGACGGAGATGGTCGGAAAGCTGATCGGATGCGCGCCAGAGGCGAAAAAGAGTTTCTCGTTGTTTGGCAGAAGGAGATGAAGTGACGAACTTAAAAAGCGAAATCGCACCAGCGGCCATCCTGCCGTTTCCGAAGGACGGCCCGAACCGGTTTCTTGCCGAACGGCCGCAATCCGCGAATCAGAACCTGAAGTTTGTGCTGCACCGGAAGTTGCTTGAGCGCATCAATCTGGAGGCCCTCTCCTCTATGCCGGATGAGCGAATGCGGATGGAAGTGCGGGTGGCCGTCGCACGGCTCGTGGAGGAAGAGAAGACGCCCCTGAGCCTGGTGGAGAAAGACAGGATCATCGATGAGATCCTCGACGAAGTGTTTGGGCTCGGCCCCCTGGAACCACTGCTCGAAGACAATTCGATCTCGGACATTCTGGTGACCGGCGCCAAGCTGGTCTACGTTGAGCGCAACGGAAAGCTGCAGCGGACCCCTGTCGAGTTTCAGGATAACGCTCTCCTGTTGCGCATTATCGAGAAAGTTGTATCCAGGGTGGGCCGCCGCGTCGACGAGTCGTCTCCAATGGTTGACGCCCGCCTTCCGGACGGCTCGCGCGTAAATGCCGCCATCCCTCCCGTTGCCGTTGACGGTCCATTGCTCTCAATTCGACGGTTTGGACGGTCCGTTCTCAAAGGGGAGGACCTGGTGGCAAAACTCGCGCTTACCGACGATATGCTCACGTTTCTGAAGGCTGCGGTGAAGGCACGCCTGAACATCCTGATTAGCGGGGGTACAGGGTCGGGGAAAACCACGCTCCTCAACGCGCTCTCAGCGTACATCTCTGAGAACGAGCGGATCGTGACCATTGAGGATGCCGCTGAACTGAGAATGCAGCAGACTCACGTTGCGCGTATGGAAACCCGACCGGCAAACATCGAGGGAAAGGGCGCAATCCACATTCGCGACCTGGTTGTCAACGCATTACGCATGCGGCCCGACCGGATCATCGTGGGCGAGGTCCGGTCCGAGGAAGCTCTGGACATGCTGCAGGCGATGAATACGGGTCACGATGGTTCGCTGACAACGATCCACGCAAACACACCTCGTGACGCAGTGGGCCGTCTGGAAGTGATGATCGGCATGGCCAATGCAAACATGAGCGTACGGTCCATCCGTCAGCAGGTCTCATCTGCTGTCGATCTGTTCATTCAGGCCTCTCGCTTCAGTGACGGGACCAGGAGAGTTACTCACATCACGGAAGTTTCAGGGATGGAGGGAGACGTCGTCACCTTGCAGGACCTCTTCGTGTTCGAGAAGGGCGGCGTCGACGAGACAGGCAAAGTGCACGGCCGTTTCCGGGGCACCGGGACACGGCCAGGATGCTACGAAAAACTCCTTGCGTGCGGAATCAGGCTGCCCATGGAAGCTTTCCAAACTTCGACGGAGATCTAGAGCCATGAAGACGATTGTCTTTATCTTCCTGAATTTTTTTGTACTCGTCGTTGGAGCCACGCTGTTGTTTAACCGCTTCAGGGAGAAGCGCCAGCGGTCTCAGGTAGCGAAGATGCTGCGCACCGAAGCGAAGCCGGAAGCTGTCCCCGTCAGCCTCCTGCGCGACAAAGAGCGGTCGCAGGAACCTGCCGGGAACAAGGACAAGAACCCGATGACGGTGGCTCGGAGACTGGAGGACCTGCTCCTGCAGGCCGACATCGCGTGGACCGTCTCCCGGCTACTGACGATGGCCGGTTGTTTGGCGCTGCTGGGCTTCGTCATGGGCGCGGTCTTCCCCGTTTTGCTGAACCGGGCGGTGTCGATGCTCGTCTTTCCCTTCGCGGCCGGAGCGCTGCCCGTGCTCTATGTTCGCCGGGTGCGGGGTAAGAGGCTCGAAAAGCTTGAGCAACAACTCCCTGACGCGATGGATTTCCTGGCTCGCTCCATGCGCGCCGGTCATGCCTTCTCAATCAGTATCGGCATGGTTGGGAATGATCTGCCTGCCCCGCTCGGCCGTGAGTTTCGGACGCTGTACAACGAACAAAACCTCGGCGCTCCGCTGGAAACCGCGTTTGCTAACTTCCTTCGCCGGGTGCCGCTGATCGACGCTCGGCTGTTCTGTTCAGCCGCCACACTCCAGCGCCGCACAGGGGGCAACTTGAGTCAGCTCCTCGTGAGTCTCTCGGAAATCATCAGAGATCGTTTTCGGCTCAAGGGTCAGGTCAAAGCGGCCAGCGGTCATGCACGCATGACGGCGGGTATCCTGACGGCTCTGCCGGCCCTCACTATGTGCGCCTTTATGGTGGTCGCGCCATCGTACATCAGCGGCCTGTGGGAGGACCCTGACGGAAAGAAACTGGTCGGAGCGGCCATCGCCGCGCAGGCGGTTGGCAAGCTTGTAATCGGGCGGATCGTCAAGGTGAAA
>JAOAPO010000079.1 GCA_025462945.1 Bryobacterales bacterium | reverse complement strand
CGGAATGGGCTGACGAGGATCTGATGAAAGCGCTCTCCGCGGCACAAGACCAGGAGAGTGCCGACTCGATTTTCAATGAGGTTTTTCTGCGATATCACCAGCGGGTGATCGCCTGGTGCTACCGCGTCACCAGAGACCGCGACGCCTCTGCCGACCTTGCGCAGGAGGTCTTCCTCAAAGCCTTTCGCCACTATCGTTCCTTCCGTGGCGAGTCGCGCCTCTCAACCTGGCTCTTCTCGATCACGCGCAATCACTGCCTGAGCGCGCTGCAACGCCGTCACGAGGATGTGGTCCCGCTGGATAGTACGAGCCGTCAGCTTCTCCTGCAAGCCAGTTGCTGCCGATCCTCCGCCGCAGACGATCGTTCAGAGCTTTGTCAAAGATTGCTGCGCCTGATGAGCCGGACTCTGGAACCACTTGAAGTCCGTGTGATGACCCTGCACTACGCTCACGATGTGCCGTTGGCAGTAATCACCCGCCAGCTGTCACTCACGAATCCGAGCGGAGCCAAGGCCTACATTGTGAACGCGCGCCGCAAGCTCAACCGAGTGGCACGCCGCCGGGGCTGGGCCAGTGCGCTGGACGAGACTGTGCCCGCCTGGCGTTCCTGCGCGGCTGCGTGAGCCATGTTACTGACCCGCCCCGATCACGGCTCAGAGTAAAGTGCCGTGACCGTGAGGGAGCGGGACCGATTCAGCTGTGATTCCTGATGCAGGCTAGCGCTTGGTCTTTACTTTGGGCTCGGCGCCGCTGGCCTTGATCAGCTTCGTCAGCAGTTCCACCGCTTTGTCGATCGGCAGAACGTCGGCAATCATGATTGGCGTGCGGCCATTCGCATCCAGTCCGTCCAGGTCAGCGCCTTTGTCGGCGAGAAACTGAACGACCTTGCAGACCTCGTCCTGAGTGGACACCTGCAGCGAGCCTGTCACCGAAGCGTGCATCGCCGTCGCCTTGGTATCCGTCACGGCCGAAACCGCTTCAGGGTCGAGTTCCCATGCGAACTTCACCGGATCCACGTGCCCGCTGTTGGCGGCAGCCATCAGCAGCGTACTACCGTCCTGCGCGCGCAACTTCACGTCCGCCCCGGCGTCTACAAGAGCCTTCATGACGTCGGGGTGATTCGCGCGTGCCGCCAGCATGAGCGGAGTCTGTTCCCCGGCGGGACCACGGAAAAATCCGCCACCACCACCGCGACCGCCCCCGGCCGCCGACTTGCTCGTTTTGGCGTTCACGTCGGCACCCTTTGCGACGAGCGCCTTCACCAGGTTTACGTCCCCAAGCTGCGCCGCAATATGAAGAGCCGTGTTGCCGGTGCGATCCTTGGCCTTCACATCCGCGCCGCTGGCCACAAGCACATCCGCCGCCTGATTCTTTTTGCCTGTAACGGCGATCAGCAAAGGACTGAGACCAGCCGGTACGGCGTAGTTGACTTCCCCGCCCGCGGCGATCAGCAGCTTTGCCGTCTCCGGGTTGCCTTCGATGGCCGCAAACACGAGAGGCGTGAAGCCGGCCTTCGAAACAGCATTCACCTTCGCCCCGGCTTTAAGGAGAACGTCCACCGCTTCAGGATGCCCCTGAGCTACCGCCCACATGAGAGGCGTCTGGCCCTTCACTGTTTCGACGACCTCAACCTTGGCACCCTTTGCGATCAACATCCCCAGGACTTCCGGGTTACCCGAGCCCGCCGCTATCATCAGAGCCGATTCGCCGTTCCAGCGCGCCGCATTCGGTTCCGCTCCCGCATCGAGCAGGCGTTTAACAATCGCCGCGTTGCCGTTGGCGCAAGCCTGCGTCAACGGCGTCTCGCCATACTCGTCAGCTACGTTGACCTTGGCTCCGGCTTTGAGCAGCGCCTCGACCACAGCAGCATCGTCCTCATGCGCTGCCCATGACAGGGGCGTGGAACCATCCGGCTGCGCTGCGTTGACGTCCGCTTTCGCGGCGATCAACGACAGCACAACCTTACGATTCTGGTCGCGGATTGCATCTACAAGGCGCAGGTCGGCGGATGCCAGCCCCGCAGCTACGGTAATGGCGAGAACGACGGATTTCATTGAGCGTTAAACCTCTGTGAGTTGGTCGACCTTACCGGTCGCGTCGCCCAGCTTTTCCACCGGAACACCGGACTTGTCGAGCATCGTGACAAGCAGGTTGTTCATCGGTGTCTCTTCCTTGTAACGGATGTGGCGGCCGCCCTTGATACCTGTAGCCTTGCCGCCCACCAGCAACAGCGGGAGATCGTGGTGATCGTGGATGTTGCCTTCGCGGATGCTGCTGCCGTACAGAAGCAGCGTGCGGTCAAGCAGAGTGGCATCGCCATCCTGCGTTTCCTTCAGGCGCTTCACCAGGTACGAGAAGGACTTCACGTGGTGCTCGTTGATCTTCTGCGTTTTGGCGATCTTTTCCGGATCGTTCTGGTGGTGCGTGACCGAGTGGTGGCCGTCGGAGATCCCGATTTCGCGGTAGCTGCGGTTCGAACCTTCGCGCGCCATCATGAACGTGATCACACGGGTCATGTCGGTCTGGAAGGCGATCACCATCAGGTCAGCCATGATCTTCGCGTGTTCTTCGAAGGTGTCCGGGATACCGACGGGGCGCTCCATCACAGGCATCTTGATGGTGGCGCTCTGCTGTTCAGCCTTCTGGATCCGGCGCTCGATGTCGCGGATCGATTCGAGGTATTCGTCCAGCTTGCTCTTGTCGCGGCCACCAAGGCCGGTCGAGAGGCGGCTCACGTCGGAGCGAACGAAGTCGAGAACGCTGCGGTCCTGCGCCATACGCTTCAGCCGTGCGGTCGGATCGGTCGTCTCGCCGTCCCCGAACAGACGTTCGAAGATCGCGCGAGGGCTGATTTCTACCGGGTTCGGCGTGGTCGGTCCGCGCCACGAAAGGGTGTTGGTGTAAGCGCAGCTATAACCGGAGTCACAACCGCCAGCGAGATAGGGCTCTTCCAGACCCAGTTCGAGCGAGCCGAACTGCGTTTCCTTCTCGTGCATACGGGCGGCTACCTGGTCGGCCGAGATGCCGGACTGGATGTCGGCGCCTTCGGTCTTCTTGGGGTGAACGCCAGTCAGCCAGGTCGCCCCGGCACGAGCGTGGTCGCCCGCCCCGTCTCCGAGAGCCCGACCGTTAATCTGGGCCAGGTTGCTGACCACGAGCACGTCTTCGCGGAAGGCTTCGAGCGGCCTCATGGTGGGCGTGAATTCAAAATCGCGGCCCGTCTTCGTCGGGAGCCAGTCCTTGGGAATGATTCCGTTCGGCACGTAGCAGAAGGCCATGCGTACCGGCGATTTTGCAGCGAGCGGAGCCGCTATCGCGGGCACCATCGAGTCAAGCATCGGTAGTGCGAGTGCCGCTCCGAAGCCGCGCAGCAGGGTGCGGCGGTTCAATGCTCTGTTCGAAAAAGTGTTCCTTGAAGAACTCATGATTCTCGGTTTCTCCTCATCTGGAATTGCGGGCTCTGCACAATTGCATTGATCAGAGCGGGTATCGTGGTGTTCTTCCTGGCAGCTTCGCGCATGATGGAGCGCATCACGGGGCGGTCATAAGGTTCCAAACCACGGCCGAGAGCGTAGATCATGAGCTTTTCCGTTAGCGTAGAAACGAATTCGTCGCGGTGGTGTTCCAGCAGCGCCTTGCGAAGGCCGGCTCCACCGCTGAATGCCGACCCATCAGGCAGCGTACCAGACGGATCGATGGCTGCTTCGCCGTCCTTATCACGCCAGGCGCCGATGCCGTCGTAATTTTCCAGAGCGAAGCCCAGCGGATCCATCTTGGCGTGACAGGAAGCGCATACCGGGTTCGCTCGATGCAATTCCATGGCCTGCCGCATGGTCAGGTGTCCTTCTTTACCGTGAGTCTCCAGTGACGGCACATTCGGTGGCGGGGCCGGAGGAGGCGTACCCAACAGGTTTTCCAGAATCCACTTGCCGCGCTGAACCACCGACGTGCGGTTCGGGTAAGAGGTGACGGTCAGGATGCTTCCCTGGCCGAGCAAACCGCCGCGTCGGGTATCAGTAAGTTCCACTCTGCGGAACTGAGGCCCATAGACGCCCTTGACGCCGTAGAAGTCAGCCAGCTTCTGGTTCAGGAACGTGTACTTCGCGTCCAGGAACTCGGAGACCGGGCGATTTTCACGCAGGATCGAGTTGAAGAACAGCTCAGTTTCCTGCTGGAAAGCCTTACGAAGACCAGCGTCGAATTTGGGGAAAACGTCCGGATCTGGTTTCATCTGGTCGAGGTTGCGGAGGAACAGCCACTGGCCTGAGAAGTTGCTGACGAATGCCTTCGACTTCGGATCGTCCAGCATGCGGGCAACCTGCTGTTCAACTACAGCCGGGTCTTTCAGCTTGCCCTGTTCGGCGATCTTCAGCAGTTCTTCGTCCGGGATGCTGCTCCAAAGGAAGAAGCTGAGGCGCGAAGCCAGTTCGAAGTCGTTCACGCGGTGGATGGCACCCGCAGCCGCACCCGGCTGGTCACGCTCCACGCGGAACAGGAATTCCGGCGAGACCAGCATCGCGCGGAGTGCCGTTTCGATGCCGTACTCGAAGTTCTTTTCCTTCTTGCCCGTCGCGTAGAACGTCATCAACGGCTTCAGCTCTGCTTCGGTTACCGGACGGCGATACGCTCGGCGTGCCAGCGTCTTGAGGATCTGGCGAGCGCAGGCGTCTTCTTCCTTCGGGCCACCGGGCTTACAGATACCGAATATCGCCTTGCGACTGGCCGATTCGCTCTGCGGCTTCACATCGTAGGGGCCGCCGATCGACAGCTCATTGAACCGAGGACCGTTCGCGGTCTCGGGCACATCCCACAGCTTCAGGCGCGCACCGTCCAGGCGAAGGTCGAGGTGCGCCATCGGGAGCACCGGCGCCGGACCACGACCGCCAGCTGCTGCACCACCGCCGCCGCGACCGCCACCCAGCGTGGGCAGCGTTTCAGGAACCGCGCTCGATCGCATGAACGTCAGGCCTACGTGACGAATACCGGCTTTCACCGGAATTTTCAACTCGAGAACCTCGCCCACCGGAATCGCCGTTTCGCCGAACCCGACCGCGGGCGCGGGCAACTTGATTTTGAATACGTAATCGGCGTCAACCGGGAAGGTGTAGCTGAAGGACAACCCGCCGCCAGAGCCGAACGGGAGATCCTCACTGATCGCCTCGGGCCGAACGGGGCCGCCGCGGCCACCGCCTCGCGGCAGCTCGAAAATATTGACTTCCGGCTTAATCTCCGTGTTGCCGACCGCCAGCCGCGCTACAAGGCGACTTGCCGTCATGTAACGTTCGATCAAAACCGGCGAGAGCGAAAGGACATCGCCAATGTTGTCGAAACCGTAGCCTGTGTCGTCCACCGGGAGGGTATTACCAGCCTTCGCATCCAGTGCAAAGAGGTCGCGGATGGCGTTCGAGTACTCGGCGCGATTCAGCCTGTGTATAGTCGGGCGACCCGGATTCGGGTGAGCGGAAGCAGCCTTGTCGAGTTCGGTTTCGAGGAACGACAGGAACTGCTTTTCAGCAGCAGGAGCCGGATGCGGCATTCCCTGCGGCGGCATCTGCTTCGCCGCCGTTTTCCTGAGAACCTTCTCCCACAGCCCCGCATCCTCATCGATCTTCGCAAGATCGAGACCTTGCAGCGCCAGGTTACCACTGCGCATTTTCGTACTGTGGCAGCCAGCGCAATACTGTTTTACGAGTGCATTGCCAGAGGCGGCTGTGAAGGCTGCCGCCGGTGTCTGTGCCTGAATGACAGCGGCTGAACTAAAGACAAAAATCGCGGCCGCGGCGAGTCTCGATGGGATTCCTCTACAGGGGGAAAAGCTCAATGGTTCCTCTCGGTTAAAGATATCGTTTAACTTCACTGGAGTCAAGCGGTTAGCCCCGACGCAAGCAGTGCGCATCAGTCGTCCGTCCCGTTGCCCATACTTAAGTTCTGCCATTGCGGCCCTCGACTGATTAGATGCCTTGCGCCCGGCTATTGATCCAGACGGGTCCGCCTGCACGGACCTGCACGTATTGATAAAGACGTCGGGTCGCCTGTACGACATCGGGACCCTGAAGTAAGGGCGTTTGACCGACCCTGAATGGTTACTGTGGGTTACGGAGAAGTCCTGATGAGGTGACGCGCGGCTCACTTTGCGGATCGAGGGCCAACAAGGCGTCGGCCATGTGACTAACCGCTTTTTCTTCGTCCATCCGGGTTCCGTCTGTTTTCGGAAGAGCCGCCAGCTCCAGATGCACCAGTTCGTGCACGAGCGTTCGCTCCATAGCGGCTGTAGACGAGTTCAGGAGGCGGATGATTGCGGTCTTGTTTTCCGCGTCCCAGTGAATGTTGCCCAGCGTGTTCGGGCGCAGATCGACGCTGTCGCAGACCACCACTCGGATGGCCCAGCTCTCCAGTTTCAGGCGAGCCTGCCACACACACATTCGCTTGTCGAGCCATGACTGAGTGGTTGTGTCCGCGGTTGGGGAATGAACGGAGGGAACGACTTCAGCCGCGCAAGCTCCCCGCGCGACGAGGACGAGCATCATAGCGGCTCGCGACGCACCGGAAAGTGCCCAACGTGACCTCAATCACGCGAGCATAGCATACGAACCGCAGGGCACGAAAAACGGGGAGATCAAGTGCCTTTCGGCACCCGCTCTCCCCTCGGTTGTTGATTCGGCTAAGTTGCTTGCTTACTGAACTTCGACGCTGGTCACGGTTATGGTGCCGGCGCTCTCGGTGCCTTCTACTTTGGCCATGATCTGCGCGGCTGCCGGCTTCGACGGGTCGGCAACGTGGTCAGCGCGGCCCTTGAGGGCGGCGGCTACCTTCGTGTTGCCCGCTTCATCCAGCTTGTAAAGCTTACCTGAGGCGCTAAGCGCGAACGAGGTGGTAGTGCCGGTTGCGTCGCATCCGGTTGCCTTCTGGGTTTTCTCTACACAACTGGCGTCCAGCAGGGTGCCCGAGAAGTCAGCCGCGAATGCGAACACGGAGAACGTCGCCGACAGGACCGCAATTGAGAGTAGCTTTTTCATGATGTTTTCCTTGGATTTATTCGCAATGCCAGTGTCAGCTCTGCGGTACG
>JAOAPO010000059.1 GCA_025462945.1 Bryobacterales bacterium | reverse complement strand
CGGTTTTCAGCGCGTCTCGAAACATAGACGCACAGAACGGGCAGGCGGCGGCAACGGTGGTGGCGCCGGTCGCTACAAGTTCCTGCGCACGCGCCACATTGATGCGAGTACCTTTTTCCTCCCCCAGGAACATTTGACCGCCGCCGGCACCGCAGCAGAATGACTTCTCGCGGTTACGCGGAGCTTCGAGAACGTCGACCGCGCGAGCGAGAACCTCGCGAGGTTCGTCGTACACGCCACGGTAGCGGCCGAGGTAACAGGGATCGTGATAGACCACGGTTTCGCGCTTGTCGTCTGCGATCACTGGCAGGCGCTGCTTGTGACGGGCGAGCAGTTCGGAATGGTGCTCGATCTGGACGGTCATGCCCGCTTCTTCCCAATCCTTACTCATGGTCCGGACGCAGTGGGGGCAGGTGCTGAGCATCTTCACCACTTTGTTGGTCTTGATGTTGGCGATGCTCTCTTCGGCAAGCGTGGTGAAGAGAAGGTCATTACCGAGGCGGCGCGCGGGGTCGCCGTTGCACTTCTCTTTCTTGAGGACGCCGAAGCTGATTTCGAGATAGCGAAGGATTTTCGCGAGCGCCTGAATGGTCTCGCGGCCGCCAGCGTCATAAGCGCCCATGCAGCCCAGCCAGAGGCAGTACTCCTGGCTGCCGTCATAGATGGGCAGGCCGGTCTTCTCAATGAACTTCTGGCGTTCGCTGGCGGGCATGCCGAGCGAGTTGCCGTTGCGCTCCATGGCGAGAAAGAGCTTGGTGCCGAACTTGTTGTCCCATTCACCCGTGTTGACCCTGCCGCGACGCAGGCCGATCATGAACGGCAGGTGCTGGATGCCGACCGGGCACTGGAACTCGCAGGCGCCGCAGGTGGTGCACTGGAAGACGGCCTCTTCGGAAACGTGCGTTTCGAGGATGGTGGTCTCAGAGAGCGGGCCTTCGGTGTTCAGGTAATTGCGAATGCCGAGGATGACTTCTTTCGGGTTAAGGATCTTGCCGGTGTTGGTGGCGGGGCAATGTTCGGTGCAGCGGCCGCACTCGACGCAGGAGAAGGCCTGGAGCGCGCCGAGTTTGGTGATGTCTTTACCACCCACAATGCCGAAGTCCTCGTCGCCCTGGAGCTTCGGGATCTCGCTGAATGACGGGTGCTTGAGGAACACCGTTGCCGGGCTGAGCACCAGGTGGAGGTGCTTCGTGTGGGGGATCAGCGGCAGAAAGATGAGAAGTGCGAGAGTGTGGATCCACCAAATGGCGCGTCCGACCAGCGTGGTCTCGGGGATGGCCAGACCGGCGAGGTAGGAGAGCATCAGGGTGAGGATCAGGAGGGCGATGAAGCCGGATTCCGGCGCTGTTTTGCCCAGAAACGCGGGGCGGAAAACGAAGCGGCGAATACCAAGATACGAGATTGAGACAGCGACCAGCACGGCGAACATGGCGACGAAGCCGAAGTAGGCCTGCGCGAATGGGTTTTCGCGGGAGAGCAGGGGGAAGCCGAAACCTGTCGCGATGTGGTTCAGGGTGACGAGAGCGAACGCGATGAAGCCCCAGAAAACGAATGCGTGAGCCGTTCCTGCGAGGGGGCGTTGTGTGATGACTTTGCCCTGGCAGAGGACTTCCCACAGGAAAATCCGCAGCCGCTCGGCGACGGAGCCCAGGGTAAATGCGGGGTCGGATTTGGCGGCCCGGATGATGCGGGCGACGTTCTGGAAGCGCAGTAGAAAGCCGCCCAGGGAGGCGCAGATGATGAGGGCGAGAAGGATCTTCTCCGGCAGAGAGGGGAACGGCATGCTCACCTGTGAATCTACCATTCAGGCTGTTCGTTTGCAGAGGTTTAGGCTGGCTCAGGCCCTTGCGGAACAAAACGGGAACGAGTAACGTACTCTCTAGTGACGAGGTTCTTGCGGCGATGGCATATTGCACACAATGTGGACACAAAGCGGGTGATGCCGATCAGTTTTGCTCGAACTGCGGGGCTCGGCAGAGTGTAGCTGGCGCTGCGGGGACGGGGTCTGCGCGGGCTTATGCACCGCCTCCGCCGGGTGCGCGCTTCGCCGCAGCGCCTGATCCTTTGGCTGGTGTGTCTCCCAGAGCCGCGGCAATCTGCTGCTACATCCCCACCATCGGGTGGATTGCTTCCGTGGTTGTGCTGGCGTCGAACCGGTTCAAAAAAGACAATCTTCTGCGCTTTCACGCATTTCAGGGTTTGTACATCTTCGCTGCGTGGCTGATGGTGCAGTGGGTGATCCAGCCGATGTCGCACACGTTCGGCTACTCCGGCGTGCGCCTTGACCATCTGCTGAAAGTGGGGCTGGTGTTCGTCTGGATTTTCATGATCGTGAAGGCCAGCCGTGATGAAGCCTACGTGTTGCCGATTATCGGCGAGCTGGCGCAGCGGTCGGCGGCGGAGCAGTAACGGCCAGCTCGGCCACGGCGTTGTAGAAAAATTCTACAAAGGGATAGAGCGAGGATTCCTGCAGGCGCTCGACGTCGCTGTGGGCTCCGTAGTTGAGGCGGTCGGAGGATAGGGCCGCCGGTCCGATGCCGTAGCTCGGGATCCCCTTGGCGCGAAGTTGCGCCATGTCGCTGGCTCCGGTGGACATGGAGGGCAGGATGGTGGCGGTGGGGTACATCCGTCTCGCGACACGCTCAAGGGCTTTGTAGGCTTCGGTGGTGAGCGGGGACGCCGGAGAGGCGGGCCGCATCATCGGCAGGGGCTCCACCTTCACGGCCGGGTCATTGATTCGCTTGCGCATCTCGTCGAAGAACGCGGGGATGTTCTCGTCGGGGACGGCACGGATGTCGAGGATGGCCTCCGCTTCCGACGGGATCACGTTGAGTCCGACACCGGCTTTCATCATGGTGGGGACTACGGACGTTCGGAGCATGGACCAGAGCGAGGGTTCGTTCTCGCGCAGGTACTGTTGTGCGGCTGGGGAAGTGGCGGGGTTCAGCAGGGCCTTGTAGCGGGCTGCCTTTTCGGGGGGGCTCATCTGCGCGAGCTTCTCGAAGTAGGTGCGCGTGGTGTCGTTCAGGCGCATCGGGGTTTCCCAGGTGCCGACTTTTTCGACGGCGGCACCGAGGTGGATGAGCGCGTTGTCGAGGCGTGGCACGGAGCCATGTCCGGAGGTGCCATTGGAGACGAGGCGCGCCCGGGCCGGGACCTTCTCGGCGGTGCCGATGTTCACGTAAGTGACGCGTCCGTTGTCGAGGGTGGCGCTGCCGCCTTCGGTGATAGCGAACTCGGCTTCGATCTCCTGGAAATGCTGGGCGACCATGAAGTTGATGCCGACGCCGGTCATGTCTGCCTCTTCGGCTGCTTCGGCGAGAAAGATGACGTCGCGGTCGAGCTTCGCTCCGCTGCGTTTGAGAAGGAGCATGGTCATCAGGGTGGCGGTGACGTGCGGCTTGTCATCGGTGGTGCCGCGGCCCCAGATGTAGCCGTCTTTCATGACTGCACCGAAGGGATCGACGGGCCACTTTTCGCGCTGGACGGGGACAACGTCGGTGTGGGCCAGGATGAGGAGCGGACGCTTGCTGCCGTTGCCTTTCAGGCGGGCGACGAGGTTGGCGCGGTTGGGGTCCATGGCGAAGACCTGGCACGGGATGCCTTCCGCTTCAAGGAGCTTCTTCATGTACTCGACGGCCTTGGTCTCGTTGCCGGCGGGCGGGGTGGTGTCCATCTGGACGAGAGTTCGGAAATGGTTGAGGATTTCGGTCTTTTGCTGGTTGAAGTCGATGGCGGGGACCTGCGCGAAAGCGGTGCAGGCGGTGAGAATGGCAGTGGCGGGGAGTTTCATAGGCGACCGATTGGACTGAGCGTAGCATGGCAACGAACCTACATGATGTTAGAATTTCGCGCATGTCAGCCTTGAAGTTGGTCGTTTGTTTTACCTTGGCGAACTTGCCCCTCGACGGGCAAAGGGCGGCCTCCGTGCGCGATTTGGATTTTCGAAACTGGACGTTTCCATTCGTGCGAGGGCCAGGCGTGCCAAGTCAACCTCTGTGGCTGCGTGCGGAAGGGCTTCGACGCTTAACGGTTCGCAATGGCCGGTACGACTTTCAGTGTCCTGGTGATCCGCCATCGTGCCCCGGCGTAAGGATGGAAGGAGTAGATTACGGCAGGCTAAGAGGAATACCAGGTGAAGTGGCGTTGGTGACGGTCTGGTACCACTCAGGCGGCACAGCCAGTTGGGGGTACATCTATGTTGTCGGCATTGTCGCCGGACAACCGCGCGTGGTTGGGCTGTTGCGGGGTGGTTCGCGGGCTGATCAGGGTATTCGGGAATTCAAGGTTGAGGAGGAAGACTTGATCGTTACGCTGAACGACCCGGAGAAGCGGTCAGGAGCTTGCTGCTCGGATGGAACCATTACAGTTCGGTATCGTCACGTTCAGACAGCCGAAGGTGCGATGTTCGTGGAAGTTGGCAAGCGCGTGTTCGCTGACCTTCCTCTCCAGATGGAAGTTCCATTACGTTAATGTCGCGCCAGAAACACTGGCTGGGTCCAGGCTTTGGCTCCGCTGGAGGACTCGACTCTGGCTCTTACATATTGCTCGGTGCCGTTGGGGCTGTACACGGCCTTTCGGTCGTAGGTCTTCGCCAGGATCTTCCCGCCGGATCCGATGAACGTTGTTGTCACCTTTTCCCAGTCCGCTCCTTCGATGTTCAGGCGGTACTCGGAGTTTGTGACTGAAACTTCGCTGAGGGTGACACCGGACGTTGCGTAGAAGTCACCGTTCGCGATCGCGGCACCGATGGCGCTCGGCGTGAGTTCGGTGGCCCGGACCTGCACCCAGCCCTTGCCCGGGTTCGAGAACTGCGAACCGTACTGCTTGAAGTGGTGCGCGTCGTCCACGGCGATGCCGTAGATCCTCTGGCCCGCGGTGAGCAGGACGTCCCAAAGCTCGTCCAGCGACTGGACGCCGCCGCCTCCCTCGTTGTTCACCATCGGATGGCCGTTATAGACCTCGAACAGGCCCAGGTTCTTCACCGCCAACATGTCTTTGACGCTGACCGCCCAGCCGAAGTTAGGGTGATTAAGCGACGGCAGACCCTTCGCGGTCCGGATCTCGTTCGTGTTGTTTTGAATTGTGTCGGCCACGCTGGAGCCATGCCGCGGGGTGGCGAAACCCGCGGGATTGTAGGAGTTCATGTGAATCGGTTTCTTGTCAAAGCTGTCTGTGACCTCTTCGCCGGGGATCATGAGAAACTTCTCCTTCGCGCCGTGGACGGCGTTCAGGCCCGCGATATCGGTCAGGTAGTTGTGGTCAGAGAGCGTGAGGAAGTTGTAGCGGTGCTCGCGGTACCAGGTGGCCACTTCGTTCGGCGTGGAGTCGCCGTCGCTGTTCAGAGTGTGGGTGTGGAGGTTCCCTTTGTACCAGCGCTTTTCGGGTCCGCTGAACTGGGAGTACGCGAGCAGAGACACAAGTGCTGTCCCAAAGACGGCTCGGGGTAACCATGGAATCATGAGTGTTTATGCCTTGGTGATCTGAGGGATCAGGTTCCCGTACACGTCGGTGAGCCGCATGTCGCGGCCGTTTGCGCGATAGGTGAGCTTCGTGTGATCGAGGCCGAGCAGGTGCAGGATAGACGCGTGCAGGTCGTGAATGGCGATGGGCTGGT
Source organism: Bryobacterales bacterium (assembly GCA_025462945.1). Classification (GTDB taxonomy): domain Bacteria; phylum Acidobacteriota; class Terriglobia; order Bryobacterales; family Bryobacteraceae; genus BOG-234. Next base: position 24,055 of record JAOAPO010000059.1, on the reverse strand, counting down.
CCTCGGCCTTGTAACCGAATTCATCGGTGGAGCCGATGACCTGACCGCCCTGAATCTTCGCTCCCGCCATCCAGATGGACATGGCACCCGGGTTGTGGTCGCGCCCGACGCCGCGCTGGGAGATCGGCATGCGGCCGAATTCGCCGTGCCAGATGACCAGCGTGGAGTCGAGAAGTCCGGAAGCCTTGAGGTCGGTCAGCAGGCCGGTGATCGGGCCGTCGACTTCAGCCGCATGGCGGCGGTGATTGTCGTCGATGTTGTCATGGGCGTCCCAGGTATCCACGTTCTGGATCCCGAGGCCGCCGTGATAGAGCTGGACGAAACGGACGCCACGCTCGACGAGTCGGCGGGCCATCAGGCACTGGCGTCCGAAGGGTTCCGTGCGGGCGTCGTTCAGGCCGTAGAGCTTTTTGACGACGTCCGATTCGGCGGAGATATCGACGGCTTCGGGCGCACAGGACTGCATCCGGTAGGCCAGTTCGTAGGAGTTGATGCGCGCCGCGAGTTCGGAGTTGGCGGGGTACTGCCGGGCATCCATCGTGTTGAGCTGTTCCAGCAGGCTGAGGCGGTCCTTCTGCTGAGTGTCGGTCATGCTGGAGGGCGGACGAAGGTCGACGATCGGCACGCCCTGCGAGCGGAACACGGTGCCCTGATAGGTGGCGGGCATGAAGCCGGTGCCCCAGTTGGCGGGTCCGCCGAACGGGCCTCCATGCATGTCGTAGATGACGACGAAGGCGGGGAGGTTTGAATTCTCAGAACCGAGGCCGTAGCTCACCCAGGAGCCGACACTGGGGTAGCCCATCCGGATCATGCCGGTGGTGAGTTCGTAGTGGGCCTGGACGTGGTCGTTGGACTGGCAGTGGACTGAGCGGATGAGCGCGAAGTCGTCCACCATGGTGGCCATCTTCGGGAAGATTTCGGAGACGTCCATGCCGCTTTGCCCGTACTTCCTGAAGGTGAACGGGCTGGGCATCAGAGGCCCCGGGCTGCCCTGGCGAACGATGACGTCGCCCTTGCCCTGAAGCGGCTGTCCGGCGTACTTGTTGAGGGCGGGCTTGGGGTCGAAGGTGTCGATGTGGCTGACTCCGCCGCTCATGAAGAGGGAGATGACGGATTTGGCGCGGGGGGCGAAGTGGGGTGCTTTCGCTGCGCCGCTGCTGGCAGCGCAAACGCCTGTGGTCGCGCCGAGCAGACCGTCCTGCCCGAGCAGTGCGGCGAGGCCGAGGCCACCGATACCGCCACCGGCATCGAAGAGGAACTGTCTTCGGGATCTAACGGGCATAAACGAACTCATTCAGGTTAATGACCACGTGGGCGAAGTCTTCCAGCGTGTGATCTTTCAGGAAGTCGAGAGCGAGGCTGCGTTCCTCGCCGCGGGGAGCACGGGCCAGTGCGATCTGATAAGCGAGGTCGACCTGGCGGCCCTTGTCGTTCGGCGCGGTTTCCGCCAGGCGCTGCGCGAACAGGTTTGCCTGCTTGAGGACGAACTCATTGTTCATCAGAGTCAGCGCCTGGGTGGGCACGGTGGTCACGTTGCGCACGCCGCAGGAGATGTTCTGGTTGGGCAGGTCGAACACCTCGAGAAGCGGCATGGGCAGGCCGCGTTTGCGGTAGATGTAGATGCTGCGGCGCCAGACATCGGAGGTGTCGTCTTTCTGCTTCCAGATGCCGTTCGTCATCGACTGCAGGATGTCTTTGGGGATAACGGGGAAGACTGGCGGGCCTTCCATTTTTCGATTCAGGCCGCCGCTGACGGCGAGGATGGAATCGCGGAGGGTTTCCGCGTCGAGTCGTTGCTGCGGGAAGGCGGCGAGGTTGCCGTCGCTGGTGCCGTCGGAGGCCATCTGATACGTCTCTGAGGTCATGATGAGGCGGTGCATCTGCTTCATGCTCCAGCCGCGGTCGATGAATTCGGTGGCGAGGTAGTCGAGAAGTTCGGGGTGGGTCGGCGCTTCGCCCATCTTGCCGAAGTTGTCGACGCTGGAGACGATGCCGCGTCCGAAGTGGTTGTACCAGATTCGATTGACGGCGACGCGCGCGGTGAGCGGGTTTTCGCGCGACACGAGCCATTCGGCAAGAGCGAGCCGTCGGCCTGAGGTGTGTGGCGTCGAAGGGGCGAGTTCGGTCGCCGGATTGCCGTAAGTGGCGACCTTGACGAAGCCGGGCTTCGTCTCGGGACCCAGGCTGTTCACGTCGCCGCGGAGGAGGAAGTGCGAGGGCGGGGGCTGGTATCGGCCAGCGCCTTCGTGGACGTAAGTGCCTTCGCCGGAATAGCCACCCTTGCCCTTACCCGGGGCAGGCTCGTCGCCCGGGCCATCGGGAGTAAAGCGATAGTCGCCATCGGTGACGCCCATGGCCATGGGAATGGCAGCGGGTCGCGTCTTTTCCACGCTTGCGATTTCTGTGTTGAGTTGCTGCTTGCGGGCTTTGTCTTCAGGCGTGATGATTCGAGCGATCTCGGCCTCAGAAACGTTGACGGCGCGGATGACCTGGTCGGCAAGAAGCTTTTGACCCGGCGTCCGCTGGTCCGCCGGCGTGGCGATCGCGGCCTGCACGTTCGCCGGATATTTGGCGTATTTGGCAGGGAGGAGCTTGGCTTTATAGGGCTGGTCGATGTCGCGGATTTGGCTGCGGAGATCGGCGAGCTTCGTGTTCACTTCCGCCGTGCGCTTCTTGTACTCGTCCGCCTGCTCTTTCGGGACGAGCGGGTGATCGACTTCGACGTAACCCCAGAGCGAGGACTGCAGCCTGTAGTAGTCGGCCTGGCGAATGGGGTCGAACTTGTGATCGTGGCAGCGGGCGCACTGGACGGTCAGCCCGAGAATGCCGCGTCCGATGGTCGCGATCATGTCGTCGAGATACTCGTAGCGGAATTCCGGGTTGTCCTTCTCGCGATAGCCGACCTTTGCATAGCTGCGGAGGAAGCCGGTGGCGATCAGGCTGTCGTTGGTGACATGTGCGATCTCATCGCCGGCGATCTGCTCACGCAGGAAGTTGTCGTAAGGCTTGTCTTCGTTGAAAGCGCGGATGACGTAGTCGCGGTAACGCCAGGCGTTGGGCCGGTCGAAGTCATGCTCGAAGCCGTTGGAATCGGCGTAGCGGGCGACATCCAGCCAGTGACGGCCCCAGCGTTCTCCATATTGAGGAGAAGCCAGCAGGGCATCGATCAGTTTGGGCCAGGCGTCCGGGGCGTTGTTGTTGATGAAGGCGGCGGTCTCGGCGGGCGTGGGCGGCAGGCCGATGAGGTCCAGATAAGCTCGCCGAACGAGAGTCGCTTTGTCGGCGCGGGGTGCAGGCGTGATGCCCTTCGCCGCGAGACGAGTCCGGATGAAGGCGTCGACTGGATTGCTGTTGCCGCTTGGCACCGCAGGTTTGACGGGCAGTTTGAAAGCCCAGTAGTTCCGCTCTTCCGGGCGGATGGGTGGATCCTGAACCACCGGGGCAGCGCTGGATACCGCCGCGGCGCCATCCCATTTGGCGCCCTGATCGATCCACAGCTTTAGCGTCTCGATCTCTGTAACAGAAAGCTTGCCGCCGATCGGCATAGCGGGCTTGTCGATGCCCGCTGCGAGTCTGTAGAGCCGGCTCTTGTCTGCTGAACCCGCGACAAGCGCGGCTCCGTGCGCACCGCCTTTGAGTGCGGCCTCGCGGGTGGCGAGGCTGAGCCCGGACAACTGCACGGACGGGCCGTGACAGGTCCAGCAGGTCTTTTCGAAGATCGGCCGAACGTCAGTAGTAAAGGAAACTTCGCGGTCGGCCGCCGACAGGGCGACGCTGGCCGCGAGCATGGCCAACAAAAAACGCATCGCGTTTATTCTATCGCCAATTTGACAGCTGAACTTTAGGGTTGGAAATTAAGCGGCGTGGCTGCGGAGCCAGTCGTCTTCCCACTTACGGAGTTCGTAGTCGAACCGTTCGATTTCGGCAGGGCTGGTGACAAGGTAGTCCTTGTCCATGTCCTCGAAATTTTCGATGGCGTGCCTGAGTTTGAAGGCTGCCAGGCGAGCGCACCAGGTGTCGGTCAGTTGCGTACCTTTACGCTTCGTGTAAGCCAGAAGGTCGGGGTGGTTCAGAACAATGACGCGCTTCAGCGTTTCGTCGCCGCTGCTGGCGAGGAAGCAAACGTCCACCGAATCCGCGTGCCGGATCGAAATACCCGTCTGCAAGTACTTGAACAGAATGTGCCAGGTGCGTCCAAACGGGTCGGGGCCGATCTCGAAGTCGCGGTAGTTCTCCATCAGTGTCATTCTAACCCGGAGACTTTTGTTACAGCCGCGAAGCGTTACGGCGCTAACGGTAGGCTGGTAAAGGCTCATGGCATACGAACGCGAAATGACGATAGTGGCGGAGATTGCCCGCCGATCGGGTGACCTGGCTCTGCAGATCCGGCAGGGCGATATCGATATAGAGATCAAGGATGACGCTTCGCCCGTTACGGTCGCGGATAAGGCGTGCGAAAAGCTCATTGTGGAGCAGTTGATGGCGGCGTTTCCCGGCGATGGCGTGCTGGGGGAAGAGGGTGCCGCGCGCGAGTCGACGAACGGCCGGCGCTGGATTATCGACCCGATCGATGGGACCCGCGACTTCATCCGGGGCACCCGTGCGTGGAGCGTGCTGATCGGCCTGGAGGCCCACGGCGAAGTGGTGGCCGGGCATGCCTACTACCCGGCTTACGGCGAGATCTACTCCGCGGCGAAGGGCGAAGGCGCGTGGCATGACGGCAAGCGCATCCATGCCGGTGATCCTAAGAAGAGAGCGGATGCCCTGATGTGCTGCAACGGCCTTGGCTTCATGCATCGCTACAGGTTTTCGAAGGACCTGATCGTGTGGCTGGCGGATTTCTGGACCGTTCGCAGTATGGGCGGCTGTCTGGATGCGGTGCTTGTGGCGAGCGGTGTGGCCGATGTGTGGCTCGAGGCGCAGGCGAAGCCCTGGGATCTGGCGCCCCTCAAGATCATCGCCGAAGAGGCGGGTTGCGTGACGTTCGACTTCAGGGGCGAGAATACAATTTACGGTGGGAATTTCGCGATTTCGACTCCGGCTTTGGCGGACGAGATCAAGGCGTTTCTGGCGCAGGGCTAAGCCCGCTTGAGCTAAAGAGGACAACCGAGTCATGAAAGCAGCAGAACTGGTAGGGATTGGACAGTTTCGCGTCGTCGATCAGGAGATTGGGGATCCGGCACCGGGTCAGGTACAGGTTCGGGTAGCGGCCGTGGGAATCTGCGGCTCCGACCTGCATAATTTCAGCGAGGGCGGCATCGCCGACTCTCCCTGTAAGTTCCCGATGGTGCTGGGGCATGAACCTTCGGGCGTGGTGATCAAGACCGGGGTCGGCGTGATGGGGATCGATCCGGGCGACCATTTCGCGCTGGAGCCGGGCATCGCCTGCGGCGAGTGCGAACCGTGCAGGCGGGGCCGGGAGAATCTCTGCGACAACATGAGTTTCATGAGCGCGAACGGCGTGCCTGGGTTTTTCTGCGAGCGCATCAATATGCCGGCGCATAATCTGACGCCGGTCCCGAAGCACGTGGGGTTGCGGGAAGCGACCCTGGTGGAACCGCTGGGCGTTGCGCTGCATTCGCTGACCTTTGCCCACGTGCAGGCGGGCGAAACGGCCGTGGTCTACGGCACCGGGCCGATCGGGCTGCTGACGATCGCGGCTTTGAAGGCGGCCGGGGTTGCGCGCGTCTGGGCTGTAGAACCGCTGGCGCATCGTCGGGATATGGCGGCGGCGATGGGTGCGGACGTGGTGCTGACCACTGACCAGCCAGTGAAGGAAATCATGAACGACACGGCGAACCGCGGCGTGGATCTCGCGTTCGATTGCGCCGGCGGTCCGAACACCGTGAACGACTGCATTCACTCGCTGGCGAAGTGCGGCCGGCTGGTGTATACGGCGGTACCTGTGGACAAGTTAATTCCGGCCTATGGTCCGGCGATGCGGAAGAAGGAGATTTCATTCTTCAATGTGTATCGTTCGAACCACCAGGCCGAGCGGGCCCGCGATCTGCTGGCGGAGAACGTGGCGATGTTTGCACCGATGCTGACGCATTCGAGGCCAATCGGGCAAATTCAGGAAGCGTTCGAGATGAATCACCGGTATGCGGACGGCGTCGGCAAGATGCTGGTGATGCCGGGCGAGTAGTGCGATTGGATATCGAGGCTCTCTCATGCTGAACATCGACAATCCGGAAGCAGACAAGTTGGCGGCGGACCTGATGGATACAGGCTGTCAGTGTGCGGCGTATCCAGACCTTGATACGAGGCCTGATGATGAAATTTTGGTATACAACGAGTTCGGGACGTGGTAGTTGGCAGGTCCGCTCCAACGGCCAGTTGAACCCGAGTTAAATGTTACTTGAACCGCTCCGCAATCCCATCGGTTTTGGGCTGGTTGACTTTGTTGAACTGGGTCTGGCGGCGGTGCTGGTGGGGGCGGTTGTGGTCTGGCCTCGGTGGGTGGCTCCGTTCTTCGGCAGGTTGAGCCAGCGGACGCTCCGGTGCATGATCTGGCTGGCTGCGGTGCCTGTTCTCCTTAGGCTGGGGCTGCTGGCGAACCATCCGATTCCTTCCCCCGATCTCTATGACGAGTTCGGGCATTTGCTGGTCGCCGATACGTTGCGTCACTTTCGGCTGGCGAACCCTCCACATGCATTCGCGCGGTTTTTCGAGACGTTTTTCGTGCTCCAGTCGCCGACCTACAGCTCCATTTACCCCATCGGGAACGGGTTGGTGATGGCCCTGGGTTCCATCGTCTTCGACACTCCGTGGGCGGGCGTGTTGCTGGGTTGCGCGGCGTTGTGCGCGCTGACGTTCTGGATGCTGAAGGCGTGGGTGGGACCCGGGTGGGCGCTGGTTGGCGGGGTGCTTGCGATCTGCCTTTTCGGGCCTCTCAATCAGTGGACGAACAACTACTGGGGTGGAACGCTCTCGGCGGTGGCCGGGTGCCTCGTCTTCGGTTCGTTGCCACGACTGCGCGACCATTTCCGGCTCCGCGATGGTGTCACGCTGGGGCTCGGGTTGGGAATCCACCTGTTGACGCGGCCCTACGAATCGGTCTTTATGGTGATTGCAGTGGTGGCGTACTTCGTGCCTCGGCTCTGGCGGCCCGGGCTGCTGGTGGCGGCCGGAATCTCGTCACTGGCGCTCGGCGTCACCCTGCTGCAGAACAAACGTGTGACGGGGGAGTGGACCACGCTGCCCTACGCGCTCAGTCAGGCTCAGTACGGCGTGCCGGCGGCGCTCACGTTCCAGCCGGATCCCGTTCCGCACCGCACCCTGACGCCCCAGCAGGAGTCGGATTACCGGATGCAGAGCGGCTTTCAGGCCGGGCCGGAAACTTTCGGAAGCTTTGCCAACCGGCTGATTTATCGCGTCCGGTACTACCGCTTTTACCTCTTTGCGCCGATGTATCTGGCAGTGTTTGGGTTCGTTCTGCACGCGCTGCGACGCCGCGATTTCCGCTGGCTTTGGGTCCTGGGGACCTGTGTGCTCTTCGCACTGGGCGTGAACTTCTTCCCGGCGTTCCAGTTCCACTACCTGGCGGGGATCGTGTGCCTGTTTCTGTTGATCACCGTGAAGGGCCTGGAGGCGATTTCGAGGCTGAAACACGGCCAGCTGGCGGCCCGCGTTCTGGTGGCGCTCGCCTTCGCTCAATTCTCCTGGGCCTATGTCGCGCACATCGCGGATCAGGGCGGGTACGATCTGTGGACGTCGATCAATCACACTAACCCGGAGCGGCGCATTCAGGTGAATCGAGAAATTGAGAAGATGCCCGGCAAACTGCTGATCTTCGTGCGCTACTGGCCAGCGCATCCGTTTCAGGACGAGTGGGTTTACAACGGTGCCGACATTGATGGACAGCGAGTGGTGTGGGCGCGCGACCTTGGCGCTGCCGAGAACCAGCAACTGATCGCGTATTACGGCAACCGTACTGCGCTCCTGCTCGAGCCCGACGCGCGGCCTCCCAGTCTGGAACCATGGGCTCCGGAACCGGTCGCACCACCGGCAACGCCTCAGCCGACGGTTCCTGCGAAGAAGCCGCTGCTGGAATTGGAGCAGGTCCGGTGATGACCGAACTCGACCTCTCGCGGGGAGATGCCGCCCTTGAAGAACTGCCGAACCGGCCTGCAGTGTTCCTCATCCACGCTGCTGTGGGAAAGCCCTGGCTAACTCGAACCAACGTTCTGCGCCGGCGGTTGCAGCGTCTGCTCGGTTCTACTGAGAAGCCTTCGCGGCTGCTCAATCTGCGGGCTTCGGCGGTTCGTGTGGAGTATCGCTTCACGGGGTCGAAACTGGAAGCGCAGTTCGTGATTTGGGAACTGGCGCGGCAATATCTTGGCCCTGACTACCGCAAAGAGATCCGGTTGCGGCTGCCGCCCTACGTGAAGCTCGTTCTGTCCAATCCCTACCCGCGGACGCAGACGGTTTCGAGGATCGGGAGGGCGAACGCTGTTTACTTCGGACCGTTCCGCACCCGCTCGACGGCCGTGGCCTTCGAATCCGAGTTTCTGGACCTGTTCCAGCTGCGCCGCTGTGAAGAAGATCTGGCACCCGCTGACGATCATCCGGGCTGCATGTACGGCGAGATGGGGCGCTGCCTGCGACCCTGCCAGCGCGTGGTTGGCCCGGAAGAGTACGCACGTGAAACGGCGAGAGTGGCTTCGTTTTTGCAAACGACCGGCAAGTCTCTGCTGCAGCCCGCGATGGCCGCCCGGGATCAGGCGAGCGCGGACATGGACTTTGAAGCTGCCGCTGTGCAGCACCAAAGGGTCAAGAGGATTGAGGATGTGCTCGGCCTGCGCGATGAGATGACCGGCGAGGTGAATACGCTCAATGCCATCGCGGTGGTGCCCTCGGCCGAGCCGGAGACGATCGTGCTGGGCTGGCTGCGGGGCGGTTCGTGGCAGGGCTTCACGCCCTTACCGCTGGCTGCCGTGGATGGCAGAGCCGTATCGCTGGACACGCGCCTTCGCGATCTCGCTTCGTCCATCGGGGAGAAACCGGCTGAACCGCAGGAGCGCATGGAACAGCTGGCGATTCTTTCGCGCTGGTTCTACTCAAGCTGGTGCGACGGCGAAATGCTGATGGTGGATGCGTGGGACAAGATCCCGTGGCGGAAGCTGGTTAACGCCGTGGCACGCGTCGCAAAAGCGCAAGCGAAACCTCATCCTGACACTCATTCCGCGCCACCCGGTTCGCCGTAACGGGAGTGCCGGCCGGCAGGTCTACGCAGTGATTGCCCATGCGGGGCCCGGCGATCTCGTTCCCTTCCACCGTGTTGCCCGTAGAACCTGCCTCGAAAACGATGCCGCCGGTCTCCTGATGAGCGATGTTGAGATTCCTGAAGTGGTTCGCGGCGATGCGGTTCCGCTCGCCGCTGACGACCATCGCGCCCATGATTGTCTCGACGCAGGTATTCGTATCCACGATGTTGTCGGAGGAGTGCGTCAGGCGGAAGCAGACGGAACGCCCGTCGGTTTCGGCCGCAGGGAACCCGATTTGCCGGATACGATTATTGCGAATGGTTACCGCCGACACCTTGTCCGCATTCACGGCATCGCCTGAAAGCACGTTCAATTCGCTCTCGGTGACGGTGCCGCGCTTCACGCCTCGCAGGGTGACGGCTGAGCCGCGAATGCCGCCGATCAGGCAGCGGCGAATCTCGAAATCGGCCGCGCCTTCTTCAAGAGCGATGCCGCCCATGCCGTTGTTGTGGTGCTGCACGTTGAAGCCGCCGCTTTCCGTGATCTCGATATCTGTGAGCTTCGCGCCCAGCCCCCCATTCACCAGAACGGCGAAGCCTGCGATGTGCGTTGCTTTCACCTTCGAAATGTCGAGGCCGGTGACGCCCTCGGCAACGATTCCGTTGTTCGCCACCACCCGCGAATACATCGTGCCGGCCGGGGGCAGGGAAGCCATCCGGCCCACCACATCGCGATTTCCGTCGAGCGCGAGCCCTTCGATCCGGACGTTCAGCCCGCCGCTGACGACCAGCAGGGCGCGCCCCCGGAATGCCGCCGCTGCCTTGAGCGTGGTCCCGGTGCCCTTGATCAGCAGGTCGTGTACGTCAGCCTGGATCACGACTTCACGTGAGATTTCGATGGTTCCGGCAGGCAGAGTCACAGTTCCGGTTTTGGCAGTCAGAGCTTTTCGGAGAGCCACATCCGGCGTATCGGCCGCAAAAGAGGCGACAGCCAGTGACAGGACGATACCCATGCGGGTGAGAAGACGCCGGCCAAGGCGGAGGTCGAGAACGTGTCCGCCGGGCTTCAGTTGCCGCGGCACCTCGAAGTTCACTTCCCAGCGCTCGCAGAGGGGATCGGTGCGGAAGGTGTCGACTCCGGTTACAGGCAGGTCGTCCACCGTGGCGGCGAAGGTTTGGATGTCGTCCACCTCCTCGATGGTGGCTTTCATCAACCCGCTGTCTATGTATTGCGCCGACATAAGATTCACCCCGTCACTGATGGCAGTCAGCCGCGGGACGGCTGGCCCCGGCGGAATCACTCGCACGTAGCTTTGTTCACCCAAAGTGACCCCGCCCAGTTCGACGCTAACGGGCAGCATCCCGGTACGCGCACCTTTGGGCAGGAAGACGTTCACCTGGGTCAGCCGGTTGTGGGCTTCGGGTCCGATGTAGCAAACGGTGCCCGGTTTGCCGTCGATGAGCACGGTCAACGTGTTCAGGTCGGCCCCGGGCGGGAGCATTTTGATGGAGAGTGCAGCGCATGCCAGACGTCCGCTCGCTGGCACCGCCTGCTCGCCCGAGAACGCGTTGGTGATGGCGCACACGGTCGGCTGTCCCGGCGAACTGATGGCGAGAGCGGGCTTGCGCCAGGTGGTCCACATGTACTGCGTATCCACACCCGTGAGCGCGAGCAGTTCCATGCCGTGCTCCCTCGCGAAGTCGCGGATCTCATCCGCACCGATTCGCACGCCTTCCCACGTGGTGTAGGTTTTCGATGTCTTCGGCAGGCCGTTGATCTGCAGCCGCGCGATGCCTCCGGGGCGGAGCACGCGGACCGTCTCTCGCAGGTACGAAAACACGACTTCCGCCGACGGTATGTGCTGGAACACAGCGTACGAGTAGACGAAGTCAAAGTGAGCGTCGGCGAAAAGCGCGAGGTCGCTGCCGCTGGCATGGTGAAGGAAGGCATTGTCGACGCCCGCAAGCTTCTGTTTCGCAAGTTCCACCATCTCGTCGGAAACGTCAATGCCGTGGATCTCGCTGAAGTACCGGCTCATGGGGCGCAGCAACCGGCCTGGTCCGCAGCCGATTTCCAGGGCGCGACCGGTTACACCCGCCGCCAGCCGTTTCAGTTCCTTCGCCAGTTCCCCAACCAGACCCTGACCGGTGGCGAAGAACTCGTCGTCATCCTGATCACGGCGGCCGAACGCGACGAAGTAGTGGGCGTCCTCGCGGGCGCGCTCATTCCACTCGTTGCGCATTTGCGCGTGGACTTCGGGCTTCACGGCTTCACCTGAATTTTGCCCACCCAGAAATCGTCCCCCTGCACGAAGACGACGGAATCGATCTTGTCGCCCACATGGAGTTTTTCGAATTCCGCCTTGTCCCGCACCTTGTAGTCCATGGTCATGGCGCCCATGAAGTCTTTGATCGCCTCATGTTTCACGGTTGCAAGCTGGTTCTGCGCATCGAGCCGCATGACCTCTCCGCGCATCGCATGTTCTTCGACAGGCGCGGGCACCGGCTGCTTCGAACATCCACAGAGCATGAGGGCGACGAGGAGGGCGATCAGGGTCTTCATTATCAACCTCCAGCGTATCCTGACAAAGTGACTGGCCGCTTATGGATTCTGTGGGCGCTCTTCCTGATTCGCGGCAGCTTTTACTCCACAATGATGCCGCTTTGGGAGGGGTGGGACGAGTACGCCCACTTCGCCTACCTGATCCACTGGAACGAGCACAGCACACTGCCTCGATACGATACGACAGTTTCGAAGGAGGTGGAAGAGTCCCTGCAAAATACACCGCTCAGCCACGAACTGAAGTGGATGGGGCCGGGACATCTCACTTACGAAGAATGGTGGGCCCGGCCCGAGGCAGAGCGCACCCGGACCGCGGAGTACAAGGCGCTTGTGCCTCCGCTGACGTTCTATGAGGCACAGCAGCCACCGCTTTACTACTGGCTGGCTGCGGTGCCGGAAGAACTTGCACGCGGCTGGCCTTTAAGGTCCCGGGTGCTCTGGGTCAGGCTGTTCACGCTGCTACTCGCGTCAGGGGCGATTCCACTCACTTTTCTCGCAGCCAAACACGTGCTCGGCGAGGGGAAGGCGGTCTTCTGTGCCGCACTGCTGGCCATCGCGCCCGGGTTCGCCATCGACAGTTCGCGGGTCGCCAACGACGCACTCGCGATCTTCCTTTCAGCCGCAATCCTGCTGATCCTGGTGCGGAAAGGCCCCGGCTGGCTTCTTGGGATTGCGCTTGGGGCCGCGCTACTGACCAAGGCCTACCTTCTGTCTCTGATTCCGGCCATCATCTGGCTGCGACGGCGGAATTCAATTGTGCCGGTGCTGCTCGCGATCGCGATCGCCGGTTGGTGGTACATCCGCAACGTGATGCTTGGGTACTCGTTCAGCGGCTGGTCGGACCGCGGCTCCACGGCGGGAATTGCCGGGGCTGTGATGCAGGTCAACTGGTTCGGTGCCGCCAACGTGGTTGCGAAGTCATTTCTGTGGTTCGGAGGGTGGAGCTTCCTCACGCTGAAAAGCTGGGCGTACATGTTGCTCGAAGCGATCGGGGGCCTGGCGTTCGCCGCGGCACTACCGACGCGCGGACTCGCGCCAGCCTGGAGCATGGCCGGTTTCCAGATCGCGGCGATGGGCTACGGGATCCTGGTTTCCTGGGCGGCTCACGGAATCGGGAACCTGCCGGGCTGGTATTTGTGGGCGATGGCGGCGCCGCTTGCTCTCCTGGTGGCTGCCGGGCTGGGACGATGGACTATCGCCCTCCTGGTGCTGCTCGGCGTGGCTGACGTTTACGGCGCCGCCGCGCTGATGATGCCCTTCTACAGCGGCTTCGTGCCCAGGAACAAAGCCAACGCCTTTCACTTCACAGAAGCACTGGGCCGGCTGAATACTCCTGTGTGGCTGGCCGGGCTGTGGCTGCTCGCGACGGTCGGCGTGATCGTCACTGCCGCTTATAGATCCGCACGTAGTCGAGCTCGAACGCTGCGGGAAATACCGTTGTCGCATCCGGCCATTTAGCTGCTTCGCCGCCTACCGCAAGACTCATGGCCAGGTACATGGGCTGTGTCGGTATACCCGAGGTCGACCGGAAGCGCTCGACGCCATCCACGAACCAGACCACCTTGCCTTCGTCCCACTCGACGGCATACGTGTGAAAGGCGGAGTCGAGATCCTTGACGGGCCATCCACCCTCGTATGACCGCACCGTTTTCGTGTCACCCCAAAAAGTGCCGAACTGGACGTGGCCGGGGTCTCGGCCCAGGAAATTCATGATGTCGATAGCGGGCAGTTCACCATTCGGCACGGGCAGCAGCCAGAGCCCGGCCTGTACCCCTTGCGTGACGGGCACGCGGCAGCGAATCTCGAAGCGTCCATACTGCTGGGCGAATGAGCCGAAGGTGGTCAGCATCCCTGAGGTGTAGTCGCGCTTGTGTCCGTCGTATTCGGCTTTCGCGACCCGCGCCACCAAACGCGCCATGCCATCGCGCAGTTCCACTGATTCCGGAGTGTAAGCCTGAACCTCGAAGTTGCGCTCCTTGCCCCATGGATCATGGGGCGACCACTTCGGGAATTCGAGCGCGCTGCCCTCGAATTCGTCAGAAAACGTGAGCTTCCAGCCGTCATTTGCGGCTGCCTTCGCGGAGACCGGCGCAGGCTTCTGAGCCGCCAGCAGCGAACTGGAAAGCAGAGCGGCAATCAGTCCTTTAACTATCAATACTCTCCGGACGCAGCGCCTGGACGCTGCGTTACTCTAATGTCAACATGCGCATTCTTGTCGTGGAAGATGAAAAGCGAATCGCCGATTTCCTGAGCCGCGGGCTGGAAGGGGCCGGCTATGCGGTCGACGTGGCCGGCAACGGTGCGGATGCCATCCAGTTCACGAACGACACCGACTACGACCTCGTCATCCTCGACCTGATGCTGCCGGACATGGACGGTTCCAAGGTGCTGCAGCGCGTTCGGGCTCGGCGCACCGGTCCGCCGGTACTGATTCTCTCGGCGCGCGGGCAGGTGGACGATCGGGTCAAGGGTCTGGAACAAGGCGCTGACGATTATCTGACGAAGCCCTTCGCGTTCGTTGAACTGCTGGCTCGGGTTCGCGCCCTCTTGCGCCGCGGCCAGCCTGCTCCGGAACGTCTGCAGGTGGGCGACTTAGTGCTGGACTGCGTGCGGCGCAAGGTCACGCGGGTCACCGAGACTATCGACCTCGCTCCCAAGGAGTTCGGGATTTTGGAATATATGATGCGCAACAAGGGTCGGCCGTTGTCGCGGACGATGATCGTTGAGCATGTGTGGGACATGGATTACGACGGCCTGACGAACATCGTCGACGTCTACATCCGGCATTTGCGAAGTAAGATTGACGATCAGTATCAGTTCAAGTTGATCCAGACCGTGCGCGGGATCGGTTATATGATCGACGCGCCGGAGAAAGTTGCCGATGCGCCTTTCAGTTAGAAACGTCTGTTTGCTCGCTGCTGCTACCGTCGCGTTCGCGGCGACGCGGCCCGATTCCGACATTCCCTTCGTGCGGCACATGCTGGACGGGGGGCAGAACGAGCCTGCCGCCTTTGCCGACATCAACCGCGACGGCAAGCTGGATATTGTGTCGGGCGAGAACTGGTATGAGGCGCCGAAGTGGACCTGCCACCCCTTCCGTAAGATGCTTTTTACCAGCAACTATATCGACGATTTTAGTGATTTGACGCTGGATCTGAACGGCGATGGCTACCCCGATGTGGCAAGCTGCGGCTGGTTTTCGAAAAGCCTGTGGTGGGACGAGAATCCGGGGAAAGCGGGCGGCGAGTGGAAGCGGCATGAGATCGAGGCGGGGTCGAACATTGAGTTCTGCTTCCTGGTCGATCTGGATAACGACGGCAAAAAGCGTGAGATCCTGCCGCAATTTGGGAACGCGTCGACACCGCTGGCCTGGTTCGAGGTTGTTAACGGCAAGCCAGTCAAGCACGTTGTTGCGCCGCAGTCACAGGGCCATGGCATCGGGGCGGGGGACATTAACAAGGACGGCAAGACCGACATCCTCACGCCGAATGGCTGGTATGAAGCGCCGGGCTGGCAGTTCCATCCGGACTGGAAGCTGGGTCAAACGGGCTTCATCTACGCTCACGACGTGAACGGCGATGGCCGCGCCGATGTAGTCACATCAATGGCGCACGACTACGGCATCTTCTGGCTGGAGCAGCCGAAAAGCGGTGGCGAGTGGAAGAAACACGTCATCGACGATAGTTGGTCGCAGAGCCATGCCATGACGATGGCGGATCTGAATGGAGATGGCCGCCCGGATTTTGTGACGGGCAAACGCTTCATGGCGCATAACGGCAAAGACCCCGGGGAACGTGAACCGCTCGGGGTGTATTGGTACGAGTACCTGCCGCCCGATGCCCAGGGTGCCGTGGAATGGGTGAAACACGTCGTTGATTACGGCGGACGCACCGGCGGCGGGATGCAGATACCTGTGGGCGATGTAGACGGCGACGGGGACATCGATTTCGCGGTGGGCGGCAAAAGCGGACTGTTCCTGTTTGAGAACCCGACTCGCAAATGAGCCACGGATGGGCAGTCGTCACGGGCGCGAGCTCGGGGATCGGTAAGGCGTTCGCGCAGGTTCTGGCGGCGGAAGGCTTCGACCTGGTGCTTACGGCGAGGCGGGAAGATCGCCTGCGCGAGCTGGCAGCCAGCCTGCCGGTGAAGACGGCGATTGTTGCAGCGGATCTGGGGGAGGCTGGGGCGCCGCAAAGGCTTTTTGAATTCACGCAAAGCAGGGGCATCGCGCCCGCGCTGCTGATTAACAATGCTGGCTTTGGTGTCTTTGGTGAGTTCCGGAACCAGAATCTCGACCGCCAGTTGGAGATGGTGCGGGTCAATTGCTCCGCAGTGACGGCCCTGACGCATTTGTTTCTGCCGGCAATGATCGAGCGCCGGCAGGGCGACATCCTGATCGTCGCGTCGACAGCCTCATTCCAGGCCGTGCCTTACCAGACCGTTTATGCGGCTACGAAGGCCTTCGATCTGATCTTCTCGGAGGGAATTGCTGAAGAGGTGAAGCGGTTCGGGGTGCGGGTTTGCGCCGTTTGCCCAGGCCAGACACGTACCGAATTCCACGCGATCGCCAACGAGCCGATCCCGGAAGTGATGAGCGTGCATACGGCCGAGCAGGTGGCTCGCATCGGCCTGCGGGCACTGCGTAAGGGCAAACACCACGTCATCTGCGGCTTCAGCAACCGCATGGGGATGGAACTCCAGCGCCTGGCTCCCCGCCGCTGGGTCACTGCTATCTCGGAGCGCATGTTCCGTCCGGCTGGGTAAGAATCTTTTGATGGAGTAAGGCATCCGATACTCGCATGGACGGTACACCGATGCACAGCAAGCGAACAATCAGCCGGGTTATTGAGGCACCGGCCAGCATGGAAGGCGAAGGGGTGCCGATCCGGCGCGCCTTCCCGTCGCACGAAGTTCCGCAACTCGATCCGTTTCTGCTCTTCGACCATTTTGGGGGAGTTGTGCTGAAGCCAGGCGAGGCGAAGGGATTCCCGGATCATCCCCATCGGGGATTCGAAACCGTCACTTACATGCTGTCCGGTGAGTTCGAGCACCGCGATTCCTTCGGGCATCACGGTGTGTTGAAGGCGGGGGACGTGCAGTGGATGACGGCCGG
This sequence comes from Bryobacterales bacterium, assembly GCA_025462945.1. Classification (GTDB taxonomy): domain Bacteria; phylum Acidobacteriota; class Terriglobia; order Bryobacterales; family Bryobacteraceae; genus BOG-234. Next base: position 7,174 of record JAOAPO010000059.1, on the reverse strand, counting down.
ATCCGGGCTGGTGCACTCCGAAACTCCGGCGGAGAGCATGGTTCGGGATGGCGGGCGACTGGAGGGTTTCCAAATTTGGGTGAACCTGCCGGCGCGAGACAAGATGAAGGCTCCGAAGTATCAGGAACTGGCCGGTCGTGAGATCCCTCTCGCGAGATCGGCCGATGGCAAGGCAGAGGTTAAGGTCATCGCCGGCGAGGCTCTCGGCGTGCGCGGCGGCGCGGAGACACACATCCCGATGCAGTACCTGCATGTGAGTCTGCAGGCCGGCGCGGTCTTCGAGCAGCAGGTGCCGAGCAGCCTCAACGGCATGCTCTACGTGTTCAGCGGGGCGGTCACGGTGGACGGCAAAACGATCCCGCAGTATCACGTTGGCGCTCTCGCCAGCACCGGCGAGAACCTCACCGTGAGCGCAGACGAACCGGCGGAATTCCTGCTGCTGGCCGCCCAGCCGATCAAAGAACCTGTTGCTCGCTACGGCCCGTTCGTGATGAACACGGCGGCTGAGCTGCAACAGGCTTTTGAAGACTATCGGCAGGGCAAGATGGGCACGATCGGCTAAGGGCGAGATTGAACACAGAACAACTGGCTCATTCCATAGTCCGGCGTCTTCGAAGCAGGGGCCACGCTGCCTGGCTGGTTGGCGGGTGCGTTCGCGATGTTCTCTTGGGCCGTGTGCCGAAGGACTACGACGTGGCAACCGACGCTGTGCCGGACCAGCTTCAGGCGATCTTCCCCGGTGCTCGTGTGGTGGGAGCGCATTTCGGCGTGATTCTGGTGGTCGAAGATGGTTGCTTTGTGGAAGTAGCCACGTTCCGAAGCGACGGGGTTTACTCAGACGGCCGGCACCCCGATGGTGTTCGCTTCGAGACGGACCCCCGGAAGGATGCGCTCCGACGCGATTTCACCGTGAACGGATTGTTTCTTGATCCGGAGACGAATGATGTCCTCGATTTCACCGGGGGTCGCGCGGATCTGGCTGCCGGAGTGATCCGGACGATCGGCGACCCGGAGCTACGCTTTCGTGAAGATCACTTGCGGATGCTGCGGGCGGTGCGGTTCGCGGCTGTGCTGGGTTTCGAGATTGAGAAGACGACGTTTGAGGCGATCCGCCGGTATGCTGCGTCGATCCACAAGATCTCGATGGAGCGCGTACGAGACGAGATTGCGCGCATTCTGACCCAGGCGAACGCTCGGCGCGGCTTCGAATTGCTGGATGCGACGGGACTGCTGCATGAGCTTCTGCCTGAAATCGAGGCTCTCAAAGGCGTGGAGCAGCCGCCGCAGTACCATCCCGAAGGCGATGTCTGGACCCACACGCTGATGATGCTGGATGCTTTGCGCGAACCGTCGATTGAACTGGCGCTGGGCGTGTTACTGCACGATGTGGGTAAGCCTGCGACGTTCCGGATCGCGGACAGGATTCGGTTCGATGGGCATGTGGAGAAGGGAGTCGAGATGGGGCGCGCGATGCTAAGCCGGTTGAAGTTCCCGGTGGCCGTGATCGAGGCGGCCTGCGCTTTGATCGCGAATCATATGAAGTTCAAGGATGTGCCCGCGATGCGCGAGAGCACGTTGAAGCGATTTCTGCGGATGCCGAAGTTTGACGAGCATCTGGAACTGCACCGGCTCGATTGCCTCTCAAGCAACGGGCGCTTTGACAGTTACAACTTCGCCCGCGAGCGACTGGCGGAGACGCCGGAAGAAGTTCTGCGACCCGTGCGCCTGCTGAGCGGCAACGATCTGATTGCGGCGGGTTTTACGCCCGGACCGAAGTTTAGTGAGGTGCTCAGTGCCGTCGAGGATGCGCAGCTCGAAGAAAAAGTGCAGAGCCGCGAACAAGCGCTGGCGATGGCTCAACGGTTGCTGTCCGACTCGGCCTGATCTTCGCTTTCCCGCAATTTCTGTTGCTGGCCCGCGATCAGGGTCTTGGCCAGCAGCGCTGCCAGCAGGACCAGAACCATCGCCAGTACCTTACCGTTCAGAAGGTAGGCGGCAACGATCATCAGGACGGCGAAGGCTCCAATGGCGGGAACGAGCTTTTTGTTCATGCGGCACTTCGATTGTCCCATTGCGCGTGAAGATCTATCGCCGGATCACCACCGCTGAGGCCCAGGCCGTCGAGCCTTTTTCATCCCAGACTCTGACCACAATCGTATTTGTGCCCCGCAGCAGAGGTACGCCAGCCGCCAGCCAGTGATTCGTTCCGGTCGCCACACCAGCCGCGCCTCCTGAGGTCTGCCACGTGACTCGAACAATACCTGCCTCTCCTGAAGATACGCCGGCCAGAGTCATGCTGGGCGAGGCAACGGTGGTCACAATCGGAGCGGGCGTCTTGATCGCTATCGAGACGGGCTGCGTCGAACTTCCGCCCGTCGAGGCCACCTGCCGCATAATGGTTACCGTTGCGGACGTACTCTGCAGCGCCGCGTCGAAGGCTGAAATCGAGATCAGGTTCTCGCCGGGAGCCAGCGGAACTGAACCCGCACTCCATGGCCTCACGCCCGTCCCCGCCCCCACCGTCGCGCGACCCCCGGCGCCGCTGGATGTCTGCCACTGGACTGAAACCGGGTCTTTCCCTCCCGACAGCGTTCCGGTCAGGGTCGTGGATTCTGCTCTTGTCGAAACAGGCACGGTATCCACGGTCAGACGAACCGCTGGAACGGTGGCGACCTCGGCAGGCGGTGTCGGCGCGACCTTGCCCGAACTCGCAGGGACCCCATACAGCAGCTGTGCCGAGCGAACATCGTTGGCGGAAAGGCTGACCCGGCTGCGGTAATACGGATACATCACGTCGCCCGGCTTGTCTGAGTGGCCGAGCCCGATCGCATGACCCGCCTCGTGCAAAGCGACGCTGTAGATGTCCGGGTCGCCACCCGCGTGCCAGTTTTCATCGGCGTCCAGATGAATATCGCCCGCCACGGTCTCCGCATTCACCGGCACCGGATAGAACGTGTGCGCGAGTGAATTCTTCGGGCCGTCAAACGGATACGCATCCCCATGAGCGCCGCTGACGAACTTGATCAGAACGTTCCTGGCCCCCGCCGGGTTCGGACCCTGCTGGAACGTCAGATTGGTGACCTTCGCCCACTCGTGCAGCGCCCGCATGACCTCAGATTGAGCCAGCAGTGCGGGTACCTTCGGTGTAACCGATCCGAACAGATAGGTTAAGTGCGCGAAGCCATCGGCGTCCGGATTCCAGCCGTGTACAATCGCGGCGTACTGCCCAACTGCGCCGCTGGTGGTGAGCATCCCGGCGCAGGTGAGCAACGGCTCTGGTGTGTCGCCCGAAAGCCCGGGATCTGCCGGGAACACATAGGCCACCGCGTCAAATTCCGCCAGCCGCCTCAATGCCGGGCTGGATGCGGTTACCAGTGCATGGTTGCCCTGCAGAACCTCGGTACGCAACAACGTCACACGAGCCGCCGCTGCCGTATCGTCCTGTTCCGCCAGTGTCACGTCGGCGTGAAACTCTACAATCGCCGTCTGGGTATCGTCTTTAGCTGCCTTGACCAGATCGGGACTCAGCTTGTCTGCCGGATCCATTCTGCCTGCCCAGATCGCATCATCGGCACCGCGCACCAAACCGCCCGGGGCAGCAACAACCAGGGCATTATCCGGCAGCGCCGCCACTAAGGTCATTCCTTCCCGAAGCAGAGACTCCAGTTCCGCCGTGCCGGTCGGGTGGTCGTACTGAACAATCTGATGCACCGCGCCCGTGTCGTCCGGAGCTCTGCGTATCGCCGCCAGATTCGAAATCGTGCGCGTCTTCAGGTGCAGATCCTGAGCGAGGCACGCCGCTGCCAGTATGAAGATCCCGAACTTTCCCCAATTGCGCACCACCCTTCATCGGCGGTACTCACAACCCTCTGCATATCTCCCGAGTTAATCTGGAGATTCCCCTTGCCTCTGACAGGAATACTCCCCGTCGCCCTCACCATCGCCGGCTCTGACCCCAGCGGGGGCGCCGGCATACAGGCCGACCTCAAAACCTTCCACCAGTTTCACGTCTACGGCACGTCGGCGATTACCCTCATCACCGTACAGAACAGCGTCCGGGTGTCGCGAGTGGAACTGCTTCCGCCCGACCTGGTTACGCAGCAGATCCAGGCCGTCCTCGCCGATATACCTCCGCAGGCGGCCAAGACCGGAGCCCTCGGCGGAATGGCCGCAATCGAAGCGATCGCTGCCGCGAACCTGCGCTGCCCGCTCGTGATCGACCCCGTGATGATCAGCAAACACGGCGCAGCCCTCATGAACGCCGACGCGCGCACGGCTCTGCGCGATCTGCTGCTGCCCCAGGCCACTCTGGTGACGCCGAACCTTCATGAGGCGTCCGCGCTCACTGGCCGCGACGTCAGTACCGTGGAAGCGATGAAGGAAGCTGCGCGCATCATCCTCGGTTTCGGTGCAGGAGCCGTTCTCGTCAAGGGCGGCCACCTGGAGGGCGACGCCGTGGATATCCTCTATGCGGATGGTCAGTTCCATGAGTTCCGCGCACCCCGCACAGTGACGAATCATACGCACGGCACAGGCTGCACCTACTCGGCCGCGATCACGGCGCTGCTGGCTAGAGGTGAGAACCTGTACACGGCCGTCGGCACAGCCAAACGCTTCATCAGCGAAGCGATCGCCACCGCTCCGGGGCTAGGCCCGGGCAGCGGACCCGTGAACCACTGGAGCCATCCGCTATAATCGCTGTTTCATGACCAAGGTCCAGAGACGGTTCCGCCTCAAAAATACCCTCGACGAGTCGCTGATGCAGCAGATCGCGGACGCGCACTCCATCTACGGCATTGAGCGGATTATGCTCAGCGGCGGGAATTCAGAGATCACGGTCGAATTCGATGCGACCCGTTTAACCGCCGGTCAGGTGGAGTCAGCGCTGCGCAGTGCAGGCATTCCCGTCGAAGCTGTTTAGCCCCCTCATCCCCACCAGTTCTCGCCGGGTGCGAGATGTGCCTTCACGGTGTCTGGGTTCAGATCCGCTCCGAGACCGGGTTTTGTCATGTTGACGCGCACGAAGCCTTTCTCGATGTAGGGCCCGTCCAGCGCGAGCAGCTGATCCATCCACCCACCTTGCCCGGTGATGGTTTCGCAGGTGATGAAATCGCGGATCGCGCCTGCCCACTGGCAGTTCGCCCACGTATGCAGCTGGCTGGCGGTGTTGTGCGTACACATCGGCAGACCGTAGCCATCGGCCATGTCGGCTATCCGTTTCGTTTCGAGGAATCCGCCCGAATTGCGCAGGTCAGGGTTCAGGATATCCGCCGCCTGATTTACGATGAACGGACGGAAACCCTCGCGCCGCGCCAGATTTTCACCCATGCAGATCGGGACTTTCGAACCCGCTACCAGGCGCTTCCACGAGTCGGAATAGTCGACCTCAAGCGGATCCTCCAGCCAAAGCGGACGCATCGGGGCAACCGCCTCGGCCAACTGCAGAGATGTGCGGAGATCAAACTCCCAGTGGCAGTGGACCATAATGTCGTGGTCCCAGCCGATGGCTTCGCGGCAGTTCTCGAAGCCCTGCGCGGCGCGCATCAGTTCCTTCGTCGACAGCACACGGTTGCCTAAATCGCGGCCGCTGTCCTCACCCGGCTTGGAGTGCTGGATCCCGAACTTATGGGCGGTGAATCCGCTCTTGTCTTCCTTGATCTTTGCGGCCCATTCACGACACGAAGTCTTGTTGAGCATGTCCTTCGGTGCCTCGTGGTCGTAGACGCGAACCTTATCGCGGAAGGCTCCGCCCAGCAGCACCGCCACCGGCTGATTGAGCAGCTTACCGGCAAGATCCCAGAGCGCCATCTCCACGCCGCTTGCGGCCCGCATAAAGTTGTGCGCCGAGCCGTCAGTGCGCGTGCCGCTCAGGTTTTTCGTGCCCTCGCCGAGCTGCGTATAGATGACGTCAATCTCGAGAGGATCTTTGCCGACCAGCAGCGGCTTGAGGTCGGCGATCTGGTCTTTCACGCCCACGCCGGGAGTCCCGTACGCTTCCGCGATGCCGTAGGTGCCGTCGTCCGCCGTGACCTTGACGACGACGTAGGTTCGCGGGCCCGTGAGCGTCATCGTCTGTACGTCGCGAATCTTGTAGCGGCGGCGCTCCGTCGCGGCGAATGCCTGGAAAGCCGCTGGCATCAGTGCCGCACTGCCGATCAACCGCCCGAACTGTCTTCTCGTGTAAGCCATGCGACTCCCCCGTTCGGATAGATCTTATCGAAGCACATGGCGCAGCGGCGTATTGCAAACTCTGCAATAATGGTGTTGTGGAATCCGGACTTAGGTCGGCGCGTCAGCAAAAGGGTCTGACTCAACTGCAAGCGGCCGCTCGTCTGGGCGTTTCGCAGCCTTACTATTCGCAACTGGAGAACGGTACGCGACGCGTGCCGCCGCACCTTATGGAGAAGTTGCTGAGCAGCTTCGGGCTCTCGCCTTTGACGGTACCTCTGCCGCCGCTCTCACTCGATCTTGCCCCCATGGACCCGGACGAACTCGCGGCCGCGCTGGCGAATCTCGGCTACTCGGGCTTCGTTCATCTGAAGAATAAGCAGACGCTGAGGAACCCGGCCGAGGTTGTGGCAAGGGCACTGGTGCACAGCGATCTAGACGTCCGTATCGTAGAAGGTCTGCCATGGCTGCTGGCTACGTTCGTGGAGCTGGACTGGCAATGGCTTGTCGGTCAGTGCCGACTGCTGAATCTGCAGAACCGTTTGGGGTTTCTGGTGGAACTCGCTCGGGAGCTTGGGAAGCGAGGCGGATATGGACTCGACGCTGTACTTCCGTTGATCGAAGCTTCGAAGCTCGCCGTGGAAGGCACACTCTGTCAGGAGTCCGTTCACCCTGCAGAGCGTAACTGGAGTCTCAAATATCGACGGCCGGAGGCTGCTCGCTGGAATCTGGCCACAACAATGAGCGTACAGGATCTAAAGCATGCGGCCTGACCAGCCTGACGAGCCGTGGCTCTCTTTTCTGAACGAACTCGACGGCATGCTGAGTGAGCCGACCGAACTCCACTGTATTGGCGGATTCGCCGTTGTGCACGCTTACGGCAGCGACCGGACGACGACCGATCTGGACATTCTGCTTCCCGCAGTTGTCGCGAATGGAGCGCGGCTCATCGAAGCTGCTGGTAAGGCGTCTGCCCTGAAGACTCGCTACGGGGTACATCTCGAAG
>JAOAPO010000044.1 GCA_025462945.1 Bryobacterales bacterium | reverse complement strand
GCGCCGTTGTGGGCGCCGAGGTGGTCTTGACGAATCAAGGCACGGGCGCGACCCGGCAAGTGGCGTCCGATCTATCTGGTGGCTTCCTGTTCCCCCAGGTGCTGGCCGGCACGTACAGCCTGACGATTAGCTCGTCGGGCTTTAAGAAGTACGAGGAGCGGGACATCGTGCTCTCCTCATCCGAGCGCGCAGCGGTGCGTCCCATCTCTCTTGAACTCGGTGCTCTTTCGGAGTCAATCTCCGTGACGTCGGAAGCAGCCAAACTGCAAACCCAGAGTGCCGAACGCGCAGGGACGCTGAGCGCCGAGATGATCGTCGAGACGCCTCAGAAGGGGCGACACTTCCTGGGTCTGCTCGCGCTGATGCCGGGCGTTATCAGCAACAATAACTTCGAGGGTCCGTCGGGCGGCGGCATTGGCAGCATCCGAATCAATGGCAGCCGGGCGGGGTCGCTCACTGTGACTTCGGACGGCGTGCCGAACGTGGACAGCGGGAACCAGCAGGGGCCAACGATTCTGCCGGCACTCGAATCTCTGGGGGAAGTTAAGGTACTGCTCACGAACTTCCAGGCCGAGTACGGTCGCAACTACGGCGGCAGCATCACTACCGTCACTAAGTCCGGCACGAAGGACTTTCATGGTGGCGCCTATTACTTCAAGCGCAACGAAGCGCTCAACGCTAACGACTACTTCCGCAATCGCGATGGCCTGAAGCGCGCGTACTATCGGTACGACTATCCCGGGTATTACATCGGCGGTCCGGTGCTAATTCCGGGACTTCTGAAATCACGTGAGAAGCTGTTCTTCTTTTGGTCGCAGGAGTACCTGCCCCGCACAACGCCTACCGCGATCGGGCGGCTGACCTTCCCTACGGCTTTGGAGCGCCAGGGCAATTTCTCGCAGACGGTGGATACCAACGGCGCGGTGATCCCGATTCTCGATCCCCTGAACAACCGAGTCCAGTTCCCGGCCAACACAATTCCGCAAAGCCGAATCGATAAAGCGGGTCAGGGTCTTCTCAACGTCTTCCCGATGCCGAACACCGTTGACCCGGCACATACGTTCAACACAGTCTTCCAGGGGAAGCTCAAGCAGCCTCATCATTTCGAGGTGGTGCGGATCGACTGGATTGCAAACGCGAAGACGACGTTCTACACGAGATTGCACCACAACGGGGATAAGACGAGCAGCAATGACTGGTTCACGGCTTTTCCCGTGAACAATCCGTTCCCTCTAATCACCGGAAGCTACGACTTTCCATCCCGCGGAGCGGTTGCCACGCTGATCCACACGTTCAGCCCGACGCTGATCAACGAGCTGACGTTCGGCGTCAATCGCTACCGGCAGAAGGATTTCCAGCCGGACCAGTCTTCTCTCGATAAGGTAAACCGCGCGAAGCTCGGTATCGACTTCCCCCAGTTCTTCCCGGCGCTGAACCCGTTGAACGTGATTCCGAACATGGTATTCGGTGGTGTGCAAAACGGGCCGGGCAGCCCCTTATGGGAGCAGCGGTGGATTTTCTTCGGGACGAACACGCCCTACACCCTGTCTGACAACATCTCGAAGATCGCCGGAAAGCACAACCTGAAGGCCGGCATTTTCTATGAGAGGACGTCGCGCAATGCAGTTGCCTGCTGCCCTGGTTATTCGTTCATGGGCACTGCTGATTTCAGCCGAAACACGAACAACCCTCTCGATTCGAACTACGCCTACTCCAACGCGATGCTCGGGGTGATGAGCAGCTATCTGGAGTCAGACAGCCGGTACAACATGCATGCGCGCTATTACAACTTCGAGTGGTTCGCGCAGGACAACTGGCGCGTCAGCAAGAGACTCACTCTCGACCTTGGCCTCCGCTTCTATCACATCGATTCCACGACAAGCCGCGCGAGCAAACTGGCATCTTTCGAACCGAGCCTGTTCGATCCGGGGAGTGCCGCAAGGTTGATCCAGCCTTATCTGGCACCCGGTGCGGCCGCCTCGGCGCGCCAGGGCCGCAACCCTGCCACGGGCGAGCTCGTTCCGGCTGTTCTCATCGGGACGCTCGCGCCTGGTTCGGGCACATTTTTCCAGGGGATGAAGGTCTTCGATGAGGGCATTATGCACGGTCCCGCTATCGTAGCCGCGCCTCGTGTTGGCTTTGCGTGGGATGCGTTCGGCAACGGCAAGACGGCCGTTCGGGGAGGCTTCGGCATTTTCCCGGGCCGCGTACCGGACGACCAGACAGCAACCCACATTGTTCAGCCGCCGCTGTTCACCAACCGCTCGGTGTTCAACACCACTATTGCTGAGCTGCGCTCTTCCCCGCGACTCACGCTGAGTCCTCCGAGCAACACGACACTCGGTGTTCAGCACAACGTCGACCTGCAGACGACCTACAACTGGAGCTTCGGCGTGCAGCAGGATATCGGCTTCGGAACCGTTCTTGATGTGGCTTATGTCGGTTCTCTTGGGCGACACCTGCAACAGGCCCGCAGCCTCAATGCCGTGCCGTACGGGACTACTTCGTTGGCGTCGAGCATCGACCCCACTACGGGGCGTCCGTACCCGTTAAACTTTCTCAGACCGTACCAGGGATACGGAGACATCCAGTACAACGAATTTGCGTCGAACTCGAGCTACCACTCCATGCAAACGACGCTAAACCGGCGCTTCTCGCATGGCCTGATGTTCGGTGCCGCGTGGACGTGGTCGAAGACGATGGATCTGGTGGACGGGAACAACGTTCTCAATCCCTTCGTCGACCCACGAATCTGGAGCTACGGAAAGGCGGGTTATGACCGCACACACACCCTCGTTATCAACTTCGACTACCAGACGCCGAGGTTGACCAAGGCACTGGGCCAGGGTTGGGATAACATGATCGGCCGTGCGGTTCTGGATAACTGGGAACTATCAGGGGTGAGCAACTTCTCGAGCGGCGAACCGATGGGCTTTACATACTCGCTGGTCTCGACGACAGATATCACCGGTGGCGGCGGGCTGGGCGTGGATGTGAACGGCACGGCGGCGCTGTCCGGGGTTCGCCCGGATCTGATATCGAGCCCCATCCTGCCCAAAGACCAGCGGACTCCGCTGCAGGCTTTCGACGTGAACGCGGTCGTGGCACCGGCACCCGGGAAGTTCGGCCTGGGGAATGCGCCCAAAGACGCGTTCCGCGGTCCTGGTATCAACAACTGGGATGTGTCTTTGATGAAGAACTTCAAGTGGCGTGAAGGCCGCACGTTCCAGTTCCGCTTTGAGACGTACAACACTTTGAACCACACTCAGTTCGGAGGCCCGACGGGCACGGGAACCAGCGTTGATACAGTCGCTCGCTTCGATGCAACGGGAAAGCAGGTGAATCAGCGCTTCGGCCAGTATCTGCTAAGCCGCGACGGAAGGCGCGTTCAGTTGGGAATCAAGTTCGCCTTCTGACCGCTACTTCAGGATCGGGCGCAGCACCTTCTCAAACTCAGCTGCCTGACGCGTGAACCCTAAGTCAGTGGGATGCGACCCGTCCACCGTTCCCTCGCCATCGTGGCCCAACAGGTCGTCGGCTTTGAGGTAGTAGACATTCGGCACTTTGTCGGCCTGCAATGTGGCGTAAGCTTCTCGCAGTGCCGCATGGTTCGCTTCGTGTGCAGTGCGGCGGTTCTGGACGAGGAAGCTGCTCTCGATGACGCGATCTTCAACCAGCAGGATCGGCGTTTCGGGGTGAGCTTCGCGCAGCATTCGCACACCGGGGACGATGCGCTCTCTGGTCTCGGTCGCGTTCATGTTCGGCAGGCAATCGAGAACGAAGACAGCCGGGTCCAGTTCCGCCACGAGGCGTACGACTTCGGGCTCCATTTTGCCGTTACCAGAGAAGCCGAGATTGATCACTTCACGGTTAAAAGTGCGCCCAAGCATCGCGACGTGGGTCATACCGGCTCGGGACGCGGAGATGCCGTGGGTGATGGAGGTGCCGTAGAACAGTATGGGTTTCGAACCGGTCGCGCGTGCCGGACCAGGGCCGATGGTGCTGCCTTTGGGAAAACCGATCTCGAGGGACGCCACACCGTTGCGGAGCGGCAGGTAGAGCATGAACTCGCGCGCCGTGGACGGTATGCCTGTCACGATCGCCGCAGTGTTTTCCGTTAGCTGAGTCGGTATACCGATGCCAAGCCAATGCCAGTTTCCGGAGTCACTGCGAGCGTAGAGGTCGAGACCGCTTGAGGCAACCGCAGTGATGTTGGCTCCGGCCAGAGACTTCCCCGTCAGCTTCCAGCGGGCGTGTATGGCGGTCGTCCCCGCGATGAAGCGTACCAGAACACCGGCTGAATCTCGGCTGAGGTTCCAGACCTCGGGCCGGACTACGCCTTCGGCGCGACCAGGCAGACGGTCAAAGGGCGATTTGAGGTCTTGAAAGCCGAGGCCTTCCACCGTGAACTTCCTCGCGTCATACCACTCCAGTTCAGGTGATGTTGTGGTGTTAGAAGCGGGCACGGAAACCGAGGGAGGCGATGACGCTGGCGTTTGAGCGAGAAGAGAGGCACTGCCGAGCGAGAGCACAAGATGGCGACGGTTCATGGTCAGGCCAGTTTATCAAGAAGAACTGGCGGGGGCCGCGCAGGCACCCCGCCGCTCAGTCTTAATCAGTTAGCGGCCGCGACCACCCTGGTGACCACCGTTACCATTACCGCCGTGGGTGAAGCCGCCGCCCTGATGGTTGGAGTCACCACCTTGGTGGGTGAAGCCGCCGCCCTGACGCGGACCCGGTGAAGACTGACGCCGCGTGCCGCTGAAGCCGCGTCCCACGTACGGGCGGTTGCGGAGCATACCGGGACCAGAGAAGCCGCCGCCGTAGAAACCACTGTAGAACGGGGCTGCGTAGCCAAGCGAGTAGAACTGATACCCGAACGGGCTGTAGGCGTAGCCGCTGCCGGGCAGCCACGAATACATTCCGAATGATGGATTCCAGAACCAACCGCCCGACGTGTAAGGCCCGTAGCCTGAGTAGATTCGCGCCATCGAGACGTTCGCGTCCGCCAGGGATTCGGAGCGGACCTGGCTCCACAGGTATAGATCGTCCTTCGCCTTACGATCGAACTTCTCGACGGTCAGTGTCGGCTCGCCACTAAGGGTAATTGCCTTTCCTCGACCGATTGTTTTGGAAGTCCCGTCCGCCGTGACTCTGACCTTACCGTCGATCACCGCAATGCGGTCCTGGCCTGCATCGAACCGATAGAGACCCTGCTTGAGGATGGAGACGGCAGCACCGCGTTCGAGGATGGTGAGCGTTGTATCTTTTAGCTCGCGACCGACTTCCACCAGCGCGCTGCCCTGGAGAACCTCAACCTGAGGATTCACCAGTTCCGGAGCCACCATTCGTATTTCGGTGTTGTCGCCGAGGCGAAGAAGGGCTCCCGGTGAAAGAAGGACTTCAGCTTTGCCTTTAGTTGTCGAGAGCGTTTGATTCGTTTGTAGTGTAATCTTGCCGATTTGATTGCCGGTGAGAGGAGCGCCGTCCAGCGAGACGGTGCCCTCGATGTAGTTCACTGTGCCCGGTGCGGCCGTGCGTGGCGCAGTGCCGGTGGATTGAGCCATAAGTGCACCCGCAGCCATCGTCAGCAGGACGGTGAACCATTTTAGACTTTGGGTTTTCATTGTTGTTTTCCCGTCTATTTGATGCAACAGACTGTGGAAAAGTCGCCGCTGGGAGGGCCGGGGGTGTGGCTGAGCGGGGCGGAGGTGCCTACTGCGGGTGTTCCGCGCCTTGCAGCCGGAACATGATCTGAAGGTGCTTCCGCCAGTCGGCAGCGAGTCCGACTCTGGTCACTTCAATCTGAGGGTCCAGCGCCGCGATGATGGTCTCGCTGGTGGAGTGGAACTCCAGGGCCGGAGCCACGAGGAGAATCCTGGGAGGCTCTCGCCGCAACACGACTCCTCCGAAATATCCAAGGCTCTCGAAATCTCCGGCGAACAGATGCTTCCGAACCCGGAGCCAGTAATCAATGGCCTGAAAGGGCAGCCTGGGATCAGCCGTGATCTTCAGTTCAATCACGACCAGGCGTCCGGTGTGGTCCACCCCGAGCAGATCGATAACGCCGCGTTCAGCGCCCCCAATAACAGGCACCTGGCCGTAGATGGGTCCGCCAAGCAGCAATGCGTCGACGGCCCCGGGTTGTTGCCGAACCTGGGATTCGAGCCAGCCCTCCGGGTACTGCAGATAGAGGGGGTGCTGCCGGTCTTCGGCATCCGGAGCGCGGACACGCGCGAGTTCGCACCCCAGCGAGATGACATCGGACAGAGCGCAGCGGCGACGGCGGCCCACCCCGCAACTAAGCTTCCCGGCCGTCCAGCGCGCGAACTCAAGGCCCCGGACCCGGAAGCTGATCGAACCGTCGCTCTGCCCCACCCTCTCCACGTCGGGCAGATCCGGAAAGATCGGGTGCTCCGCATTGGGGTTCGACGGCTGCCGGGCTGGCGGCAGAGTGGATTTGACGTTCCCTGCATCTGCGAAATCGACCGGTCCGCAGCGGCCCTTTTCGTCGTACACGAAGAGTTCGCACGCGATCTCGGCTCGCAGCGCCGAAGCGCGGGCAGCCACTTCCGACTCCTGCTGAACGGGACAGAAGAGCAGCAAGGCTGCCACTTGTCGGGTCCGTTCCCGGCGCCGCAGGTAGTCCCGCCAAATTACGCCGAAGGGGACCACACCGGCCGGGTCGCCGCAGTCGGGCGGAACTGCGAGCACACCCATCGCGGTGGAACCCTTTCGCAGCATCGCTCGCAGGTAGGCCGGCGAGAGGCTGTCTTCGAGGTTCGGCTCGCAGCTGATTTCCTCGACGCGCCAGGCAGGGAACTCGCGTGCGAGCATCAGGCCGAAGCGTTCACGAAACGCAGCTTTAGAGCCCTTGCGTTCCAGGTCGCGGCCCAGCGGGGCTCCCAGATCGGCAAGCTGCATTTCGATTTTTGACTTCGGGAAGCGCTCTACCGTTAGCGCCAGGCGGTCGCGCTTTTCTTCCGCTATCCCGGTGATCTTGCGGACCAGATTGCGCTCGTTGTCCCAGGCTTGCAAAACGAGGCGACCGTTCCACTCCGACAAGTTCCAGTGATCGGGAACCAATGCCAGTGGTTCTTCGCCGGGATCGAGGACCGCGGGTCTCTGCGCGGAGGCCACAAAGCGTTCGACGACGCTCCGCAACCGGACAAGGTCCGTCGACATGCAGAGGTGTCAGGCCCGGGTGGCGATGAAATCAGCCTTGCCGTACTCGGCGAGGGAAACCGTGCCTTTCATGGTGTTGCCTTCTGCCGTCCCGCTGAAAGCGAACTCCAGTGTCTTGCCCTGAATTCGCTGCGTGCTGCGAAAGTGGACCTGATTGCCTTCAACCGTTCCGTTCAGTTTGCCCCCGATCGTCTCGCCCTGATGGTTCCCAGTGAGTCGCGCTCCGTCTTGCTCGAACGTGAGAGTGTGTTTGGCTGCTCCGGAGATGAACGTCAGGTTGGCGTTCCAGATTCCGCTCACCGTCGTGTCGGGTGGGGCGAGAGACAGGACGGGAGTCTTGGGAGGATTCGTCAATATCTTATAGATGGACTCTGCGGCGATTTTCTCATCACCGGGCTGCATCATATACGGCATGATGCGTATGTTGCTCGGGATTGCCGGGTCGCGCCGTGCGCCAGCGGAGCCGGCGATGGCCACGCGTGGTGTGCCGTTCAGAAGAAGTGACTCCACTTCAGAGCCGCTGATGCCAAGCTCAGGCGTGCTCCAACTCAGCACCAGGACGGGCGCGTGGTTGGACAGGTCGCGGGGCAGCTGCGTCGATCGCGTGACCCCGGGCACCTTCATGGCCGCAGCGGCGATGTGGTCGTTACAGGCTTCCCACTGTTTCCACTCGGCGGCGTGGTCCCGGGTCACCCAGGCTTCCACAGCGGCCAGCATGCCCATCACTTCCTCTTTGCCGACCTTCATGGCGCGCCCGAACGTATGGTGGGGAGCGCTGCAGATCCACGCGGTACGCACAAGGTCTTTGCGGCCCAGCAGCAGGCCGGCTGCCTGCGGACCGCGCAGGCACTTCCCTCCGCTGTAGGCCACCAGGGTGGCGCCACTCTCCAGGTGCTTATTCGGGATGATGAGCTCTTCAGCAGCCGCGTCGACGAGTAGCGGGATCCCGTGCTTCTTCGCGAGGGCAGAGGCGTTGGCAATTGAGAGTTCGCCGTTCTCGGCCTGGGGGCTCGACATGATCATCACCATCGCCGTGCGGGGACTCACAGCGGCTTCGAACTGGGCTGCGGTATCGACTTCAATCATCTTCACGCCGGTCATCCGAACGGCGTGGTCGTACTCGTTGCGAGCGTAGCGAGGCACAATGACTTCGCTCTTCAGGCCCGTCACATCGGGCAAGCGCTGCATCTTCTCGGGGTCCCCGCCCGTGATGCAGGCGGCCGTCGCGTGTGCCAAAGCAGCAGCGCAGCCGTTCGTCACCATGCCCCACTCGGCTTTGGTGAGTTCAGACAGGCGCTGGCCCACCGCCTCCATCAGTTCGTCCATGTGGACATAGTGATGGGACGCCAACTCCATCGCGCGCTTCACTTGCGGCAGAGTCTGTGAGCCGGTGATGATCGTGAACGTGCCGCGACAGTTCACGATCGGCCTCACTCCGATGGATTCGTACAGCTTCGTGCCCAATTCGAGCGGAGCCGCGGTGGCGACACCTTGCTGCACACCCATGCTGCTGACGGCCGCTGCTGCCACTGCCGAAGAAGTGCCGAGAAGCTTTCGGCGGGTTAAACCCTTACCACCCCTGGTCTGGCGCATGATCGATTGACCTCCCTAAAATCGTAACTTAATCGGCGACGATCAGTTCACCCGGCAGAATGGGGCGGGTGCGCGGCAGCAGGCCCATAGCGGCGCAGATCCCGAGGGCGACCAGCGCAGCGAGGTAGACGACCAGCTCGATTACATCAGAGGTGTGGTTGCGGGGCAGCACCTTCCAGAGCACCATAAGCGTCGTTTGCGCCAGCGTGACGGCCCAGACCGAGCCGTAGAAGTAGCGTCGCTCGATGCCTTCGCCCTGGGTCGACTTCCGAACGCGCGGGAGGATGCCGAGAGCCCCGAGCAGCAAGATACAGCCGTAGAACGGAAAGTAGGCGTAGTCGTAAATCTGCTTCATGTACCACTTGCCGGTGAACACCGCAATCACGAGTCCGGCCAGGTTCAGCGAGGCGAAGGTGAGCACGTCGGCCCACGCGAAGCTATAGCAGATCTTGCGATAAAGCGGGTTCGGACGGTCTTCGGTGAACTTGAGGATGTACGGTTTGGGCTCAACACCTGGCAACTGCTCAAACCATGCGGCAATTCCCGTGCCCGCGAGCACGATCAGCAGCCATGTTAAGTTACCCGCGCTGGGTCCGTGGGCAAAGATATCGAAGACCATTGGTCCCGGAGCCAGGAAGAAGACCCAGATCCAGATAGGCCAGTGCAGCACGCGGTAATAGCCTTTGTTGAACGCGCGGATCTTCTTTTGGTGGGCGAATTCGACCTTGACGGGGATAGGCATGCGCTTCCTGAATTTTAGCGGCTGCGTGCTGCCCGACGGTTATTCTCGTAGCTGGCATGCCTCGCGTACGAGTAATCCATTGGAAGGCAGCGGAGGCGGAACCTCTGCTTGAGGCGCTACGTGAAGCCGGAGTCGATCCGGAATACGATGGCTGCGAGAGCGTTCCGGAGCTGGACCGGGCGATCCGTGCGAATCCACCGGATGCTGTTGTGATCGACCTGGAACGGCGGCCGAGTTTAGGAAAGAGTTTCGCCGCGTGGGCGCTGACAAAGAAGACGCTGCGGGGGATTCCGGTGGTGTTTGTCGGCGGCGCGGACGACAAAATTGCGAATATCCGCGAGACGCTGCCGGAAGCAGTGTTCGTGCCGCTGCGTGGTTTGGGTGCGGCTCTGCAGAAGGCGCTGCGAGGTCCGCGTCGGGTCGCCATGCCGGTTGTGTTGCCGCATGTCGTGCGAACCACGGCGCAGAAGCTCGGGATCGACCAGGGCCGTGTGGTCGGAGTGATCGATGCGCCTCGGGGCTACCTGGCGGCACTGGGCGAATTGCCCGAGGAGACCGAGGTTGTGGAAGATCCCGTGGAACCCGCGGCCACCACGCTCTGGTTCATCCATGACCCCGAAACGTTTCTCGCCGCGCTGCGCGACATGTGGACGCTGGCTGGACGATCAAAACTTTGGATCATCTGGCGCAAGGGCTCGACGAACGGCCTGACGCAGTTGTCGATCCGGGACGCGATGCGCGAAGCGGGGCTGGTCGACTATAAAATCTGCTCAGTGAACAAGGACTGGAGCGGGATGTTGTTCGCAAGGAAGAAAGCGTGACTCTGCCGCGCAGCTTCTATGAACGCCGGACAGTAGAAGTCGCCCGCGATCTTCTCGGCATGGTCCTGGTGCATGGCCCGTGCTCCGGGGTGATTGTGGAGACCGAGGCCTACACCAACGAGGGCGACCTGGCGGCACATTCGGCAGCCGGTCTGACGCCTCGAACGAAAGTGATCTTCGGGCCGCCGGGGCATGCCTACGTGTATCTCTCGTATGGCGTTCATGAGTGCTTTAACATCGTGGCTGAGCCGGACGGCGTGGCAGGCTGCGTTTTGATCCGAGCACTGGAGCCGCTGACAGGTATCGAGCTGATGCGCCAGCGCCGACCTGCTGAGAAGCGCGATTACCGGCTCGCCTCCGGACCCGGAAATCTCACCCGCGTGATGGGAATCACCCGGGAGCTCTACGGCCGCGACATGACGCGAGGCGACTTCGTCGTGGAAACGCCGGGTGCAACCGAACCGTTCGACGTCACCGTTACGACACGTATCGGCATCACCAAAACGGTTGACTTGCCGCTGCGTTTCCTGATCCGCGGCCACCGATCGGTCAGCCGGTGAGACGTCGTACACTTTACTGATATGCTCACGCGTCGGCACTTCCTGGCCACGTCAGCGGCTGCACTGGCCGCCGAACTCTTCGCCGCGCCAAAGGGTTCCAAAACGCCATCGACGGATTTGGAGAAACTCGGAGCGGTCGCTCTTAACGAGGCCAAAAAGTACAAGGCGAGTTATTGCGACATCCGAATTGTCAGGCTACGGGACCAGAGGCTGGGACTTCGCCTCTCACCCGACCGCGGGACCGGCAAAACCCTGGCCGTACCGAATGTCGGCGAAGACTCGAGCTTCGGTTTCGGCGTGCGCGTCATCGTCAATGGCGCGTGGGGCTTTGCATCGTCACCGCTGGTGACCAGAGAAGAGATCGCACGCGTGACCGGTGAAGCGGCCCTGATTGCGAAGGCGAATGCGACCATTCAGCCCAAGCCGATCATATTGGCCCCCGTAAAGGCCTATCGGGACCGATGGGAAACGCCGCACGAGAAAGATCCGTTCGCGGTGCCGGTGGAAGAAAAGCTGGAACTGCTGCGGCGTTCGGCTGAAGAGATCAAGAAGACCAGAAGGTCTTCGGCTCTTCGGCAACACTGTCCGTGCGGAGCGAAGACAAGTACTTTGCCTCCAGCGAAGGGTCGTCCATCCAGCAGCTGATACTGCAGATTTACGGGAATCTGGACGCCAGCGCGGTCGACCGTCAGGCAGGTATTTCGCGGACCCGCAGCTATGTGCCAACACAGGCCTCAGCGGGCTGGGAGTATGTGCCCGAGATGAACCTCGAAGAGAACGCGCAGCGGATCCGGGAAGAGGTTGTGGAGCATCTGTCCGCTCCGGCGGTAACGCCGGGTAAGAAGGATCTGATCCTGATGCCGAATCACCTGATGCTGACGATTCACGAGAGCGTCGCGCATCCGACGGAACTGGATCGCGCGCTGGGCTATGAAGCCAATTACGCGGGCACCAGCTACATTACGCCGGCCACGATTGGGAAGCGGATCGCGAGCGATCACGTCACGATCATTGGTGACCGAACCTCGCCGCGCGCGCTGGGTACCGTCGGTTATGACGATGAGGGTGTGAAGTCGAGTGAGTTTACGATCATCGACAAGGGCATCTTCAGGAACTTCCAGACGACTCGGGAACAGGCTCATCTGGTGGGCGACAAGGAGTCACACGGCTGCAGCCAGGCCGACTCGTGGGCGACGGTACCGTTTCAGCGCATGCCGAACGTTTGGCTCAAGCCGGGTGCCCCGGACGTGTCGCTTGAAAGCCTGATCGCGGGCATCGACGGAATTCTGATTGACGGCCGCGGCAGTTACTCGATCGACCAGCAGCGTTACAACTTTCAGTTCGGCGGCGATGCGTTCTGGGAGATCAAAGGCGGGAAGAAGGGCAAGATGATCTCGCGGGTCGCCTATCAGGCGCGAACGCCCGACTTCTGGCAGGCCTGCGACGGCACGGCCGGGCCTGCTTACTGGCGGCAGTACGGCACCACGGGCGACGCTAAAGGCGAGCCGACTCAGATCAATTCCATCAGCCACGGATGCTCCCCGACGCGCTTCCGCCAGATCAACGTATTGGTGACGGATTAATCCGATGCTGACAAGAGATGAAGCTCAGAAGTTGTCGAAGAAAGTCATCGAGCTGTCCACATTTCCGGAGTGTCAGGTCAGTATTTCGACGACGGAACAAGCCTACACACGATTCGCGAACAACGGGATCACCACCGCGTCGCTGAGCCTTCGCCAGACCGTGTCGATTTCAGTGACCCGCGACGGCAAAACCGGGAGTTACGCCGCGAACGATTTCGATGATGCTTCATTGCGGAATGCGGTAAAGAAAGCGGAAGAACTGGCTTCGCTGGCCCCGCCGAATTCCGAGCGACTGCCCCCGCTGGGGCCGCAACAGTATCCCGCGACGGCCGACCTCGATCCCGCAACGGCCAGGGCCAAAGCACCCGAGATGATTCCGCACGTCAAGACGATCATTAACGCTGCCGTTAAGGCTAAGCTCGTTGCCGCAGGGCTGATTGAGCGTTCACTTCGCGCCGTTGCAGTGGCCAACAAGGCGGGACTGTTCGGCTTCCACGAATCGACCGATTCGCAGCTGACCACGACGATTCGTATGGCGGACGGGTCTAGTTCCGGGTGGGCCGGCCAGCCTTCGTTGCGGCTGAGTGCGATCGACAGCACAAAGCTGGCGTCCACGGCCATTGAGAAGTGTCTGCGCTGGAAGAATCCGCAGAAGCTGGATCCCGGCAACT
>JAOAPO010000616.1 GCA_025462945.1 Bryobacterales bacterium | reverse complement strand
TGGACAATGTGACCCTGCTGTTCGGCTCTGGTATCAGCAATAGCGATCGCCATACCCACGGACCCTTGCCAACGCTGCTGGTTGGCGGCGGCGCCGGGACGCTTAAGGGCGGTCGTCACCTGGTTTATCCGGAACACACCCCATTAACGAACCTGCAGCTAACTCTGCTCGGGAAGCTTGGCGTTCCAGTAGAGAGACTTGGCGACAGCACAGGCGAGTTCAAAGAGCTTTCTGGGTTGTCGTAGCCTTCTCGGGCGGATGGCACGTTTGGAATCGTGATGATCGGCTAAGGCTTAACGCGGACCGACTCTTTTTGGGCTAGTTGCCAATGCCCATCTTTCTCTATGTAGACCTCCAGAGTGTGAACCTGGTAGCTCTCCCCCTTAGCTGGCTTCACTTCAACCAAACCTGTGAGAACGGCCGTATGTCCATACAAGCGAACCTTTGTGCCTCGGTCAGTGAACGCCTCGTAGTGCGGTGAGCCGTTCGTAACATCGGCGATATATTCAGCTTTGCTCTGCGTCTTGCCGCCGCCGTGTGCATACACGAGCTCATCCGAGAGAAAGCGGCTGAGCGCGGCCTTGTCTTGTTTGACGGCCCCTTGACGCCACCCGAGTGCCGCCTCGCGGACAGCGTCTACAGGTCCAGCGGCGAAGGCTGAGGCGGCTAATGCGATCGTAACCAGGGAATAACGAGTCATAAGGATAGAACTCTTTCAATTCGAACAGGCGTCACCGCCCTTGCATGCTGCTTACTGTCTCGCGAGTATATCAGGATTGCCGACAGGTGGGATGTGAAGCGCCCGAAGACGACGTAGGGCATCCGGTTGCCCGAAGATCAATGCTGACCGTATTCGGTCGCAGTTAAAGGTGGGCGGCGAGGAAAGGCAGACCGCGCTTGCCCCAGAAGCTGTGAGGTCCATCAAAGATCTCGTGCTCGATTGCGCCGGCCGCTTCCATCACCGCGTAAACGTTCTTCACACGGGAGAAGCTCTCGCGACTCGCTGCGATCGGGAAGATGTCGTCCCGTTCGCCCGACTCGGCGAATAAAGGCCGCGGAGCAATTAGACCGGCCACGTCATACTGCTCGGCCCAGTTCAGGATTCCGGGCACGTAGTTGTCGATGCAGTGCGAAACGCTCATGATGCTCTCGCGGAAGGTATTCAGGTAGCCACTCACCATGGCGGCCCGAATTCGCGGTTCCAGCGCGGCGGCAAACAGCGTACAAGTGCCACCGCCCGAAATCCCCATGCACCCGACGCGGTTGGCGTCCAGTTCCTTTCGGGTCTCGATCCAGTCGATGGTGCGAATCACATCGTAGGTCCGCCAGCCCACCATGGTCTGGCCGAGCAGCAGTGCGGCTCCGGCGGCAGGCTGGCAAGCCGAGTTGCCGAGGCCTTTAGCTCTGGTGACTGCATCGCGGCGGCATCCGAAAGCCATTGGCTCGATGGCCACGGCGGCCATGCCGTGTTCCGTAACCTGAATGGCAAAGTCGTGCTGGTAACCCGCCTTGTCGACACGGTCCTGTCCATTTTCATCGATGCCCACGATGTCGTCAACACCACGGCCGTGGCCAGGCACGCAGACCACGGCGGGGTACCGAACAGCGCCCGATTTCGGGGTCAGCAAGTAGCCCAGAACATAAGATCCCGGCTGGCTCTGGATGACGAACTTCTCGCGGCGGTACCCAGGATAGTCACGGACTTCGAGAGTCTGCGGCTGGAGCGGCGAACGCTTCTCGGGAAAGCCGCCCAGCAGCTCAGTTAGCCGCAGGCGCAATCTCCGCTGCCACTGTTCTGCCCGGCGCCGGCTCTTTGCCTGGAACGTCATTCGCAGCGGCGCTGTGTCATGGAGTTTTTTGGTGTAGAGCACCGGGTCGAAGTCGGCCTGGTTCAACTTGCTCTCGAACCCGTCAAGTGCGCCCGTATACTTCGGCCCGGCAGCATGTGCCGACCGACCGCTTACCAGTGCCGCGGTGCCCACAGCCACTTTTGCCAGATCGCGCCGAGTCATGCACATGATCATATGCGATGTGCGCGTGGTCGATTGGCTGTGTGGTTTTGTGGCCGGGTGTCTACTCGAACCGCACGAACATCGGATCGTCGTTTGAGAACGCGGAATCGTTCGGATAGTGATGATCGACGTTCGCCGTCGTCAGGAGCTTGTGATTGATGAAGACGGTGTTCGGTGTCGGCTTGTGCCCCAGTATCCCGGTCGCAATCGCAATCAGATCCGGTCCATAGTTTTCAGGGAAGAACGCGACAGAGCCGACCAGCCGTGTGCCCGGGCGCCGCAGTTCCGCACGGGCGTCCGTCGACCCGCCCAGACCCACCACGGCACAACTGTTCGTTCGCCCCGCTTCCTCGAACGAGCGTAAGGCGCCGAGCGCGCTCGGATCGTTGATTGCCGCCACAAGCGTCTTTCCCGAATCGCCGAAACGCAGATGCCGCCGCACGGCACGGAGGGCGCCCTCAAAGTGCCCGTCGCCATTTACATGCACGATGCGCGAGCGGTGTTCGCCAAGGATCTCCGCCATCCCGCGCTCCATCCCCTGCATGCGAAGCTGCGGCACGGACCCCCCGACCACGCGGCCCAGCATCATAATCTCATCCACATTGCACTCCCATCGCTGCTTTGCCCAACGCCCGAGCGCACGGCCGGCAATCAGGCCCGCTTCGTAGTTGTTGGCGCCGTAGTATACGGCTCCGGGGTGTGGGAATCCCACAGCGATGAGCGGGATCTTCGCTTCCCGAAAGCGCCCGGCAATCAGCGGCGCCACGTCTTCGAACGTCTGATGCTCGATCGCGATATCCACGCGCGCCTTGATCAGCTTTTCGGCATTGCGCAGAGCCACTTTTGGGCTGAACTCATTACTCAGCGCGAGAAGCGCCACCTTTTCGGTGTCCGCGGCGCGCGAGATGCTTGCCGTCACTTCCTGTGAAAACAGCAGATTAGAGCCCTGCGCCGCGTATCCGAGATGCAGCTTGCGCAGGTGGATTGGCCGGATTGTGGTACGGTAACGGCCCGCCGACAGCACTTCGATGAGGTTGCCTTTTTCGAGGCTCTTCATCAGCCGGAAGGCCGTGGTCTTGTTGATTCCGGTGCGTTCGACCAGATCGCGCAGCCGCAGAGTTTCGCCCTCAAATCGAAATGCCTGCAGCACATCGCAAGCGCGAAGAATGGATTCAATGAGGTATTTGCCTTGTTCCGCCAAGCTAGCCCAAGCCAGTATACCAGTGACTTGCCAACCGCGATAAATTTCTCTCACCGAAACAAGTGCAATCAGTACATCGAGAATTGCTATGTGCTCCGAGCCCTGGCGTGAGTTCAGTAGCCTTAGAAATGAGGTGACGCGCCGCCTACACGTGTTTCGCGTAACAAAACGATTCAGGTCCCCGCAACTCACGCACACTTCTTCCCGATTTTCCGATACAGTCCCGTCAGTTTAGAAGGAGAAGTTACAGATGAAATTTCACACCGTCGTGAAAACGGCGTTGATGGCATGCGTCATCACGCTCACGCCCCTTGTTGCTCAGGACATGCGGGGCACGATTCTTGGCCGCGTTACCGACCCCACGGGTGCAACCGTTGCAGGGGCCAAGGTCGAGGCGGTAAACGCCGATACCGGCGCCCACTCGGCCACCACCTCCAACTCCGCAGGTGACTACATCCTCACCTACCTGCTGCCTGGTTCCTGGAACCTTACGGTCGAAAACGCCGGCTTCAAGAGCGCGACGCGGCAGGGAATTGACCTTCGCGACGGCTCCCGCGTGTCGACGGACATTCGCCTCGAAGTGGGAGATACCCGGCAAACGGTGCAGGTAGAAGCGACTGCGCCGCTCCTGGACACGTCGACCGCATCCCTCGGCCAGTCGTTCGACCAGCGCGAGATCCGCGACCTTCCAACCAAAGACGGCATGGTACTCATGGTGGCCACGTTAGCGCCAGGCGTTACGTTCACGCCGCAATCGGCCGGGTACGTCCGTCCGTTCGATACCGGCTCGCCTTCCTCAATGTCGGTCAACGGCACACGTCCTGGCAGCAACGAGTTTCAGGTCGATGGAACGCCGAATCTGCAGGGCGGGCAGATTGCTTACTCGCCGCCCCAGGCTGTTGTGGGCGAACTGAAGGTCCAGACCTCCTCCTTCGACGCGAGCACGGGATTCAATACCGGGGCCGTCATGAACATGACTATCAAGTCCGGCACGAACGCGCTGCACGGGAGCGTTGAGTACTTCATGCAGAATCCGGTGTTGAACGCGGACAACTTCTTCCGGCTTTCCACCGGCAAACCCGGATTCCGTATTCATCGCTACGGTGCAAGCGCCACTGGCCCTGTCGTGTTGCCGAAAATCTACGACGGTAAGAACCGCACCTTCTTCACCTACGGTTTCGAAGGCATCTGGAGCTTCGATCCCTCGCCGTGGGTTGTCGAAGCCGTTCCCACGGCAGCCCAACGCATCGGCGATCTCTCTGCGCTGCTGAAGGTCAACCCCAGCTATCAGATCTACGATCCGTATTCCACAACAGCCGTGTCGGGCGGCCGATTCCAGAGAAACCCCGTTCCGAATAACATCATTCCCCCCAGCCGAATCGATCCGGTCTCCGCGAAGATCGCGAAACTCTGGGACCAGCCGAACCAGATCGGTAACGCCGATGGCCTGAATAACTACACAAAGGGCAAGAACGCGCAGGATACTTATGACAACAATCTCGTGCGGATCGACCACAACATCTCGGAGAGACAGCGCATGTATGGACGCTACAACCAGACCGCACTCGAGCGCCCGGAAAACATCCGCCAGAACCTGACTGTTGGCGATAATTTCTATCGCTACAATCATGGCGCGGCGCTCGATCACGTCTTCATCGCTTCGCCGTCCTTCATCATCGATTCCCGCTACAGTTTTATGCGCTTTACTACCGGCTATCTGCCGTATCAGCAGGGCTGGGACCTGGCGGGCCTTGGATTCAACCAGTCCTTCCTTAACCAGGTGACCGGTATCGACCCCCGCGCTCTGAAGTTCCCCACCATCAATACCAACCCTTTCTCGCAGCTCGGCGGCGTCAACAATAACAACCGGCAGATCTACATGACTCATGAGGGTGCGGTGAGCCTCACCAACATTTTTGGCCGCCACACCGTCCGATCCGGCGTAACGTTCCGCGAACTTCTCCAAAATTCCTACAATCTTGGGGCATCGAGCGGCAGCTTCAACTTTGACTCCACTTACACCAACGGGCCCTTCAACACTTCCGGCAGCGCACCTATCGGCCAGGAATTCGCCAGCTTTCTCTATGGTTTGCCTGGCAGCGGCAGTTTTCCCATCAACGACAACTTCGCCGAGAAGACACGCTACTTCGCGCTGTACGCTCAGGATGACTGGAAGCTCAGCACGAAGCTGACCATCAGCGCCGGACTTCGCTACGAGCTGCCCTCCCCTCTCACCGAGCGTTTCAATCGCAGCGTCAAAGGTTTCGATGCCACCGCCACCCAGAGCATCAATGGACAGGTCCTCGCCAACTATGCGCAGAATCCGATCCCGCAGGTTCCCGTCAGCGCCTTCCGCCTGAACGGCGGCCTGACGTTCGCGGGCTCGGGCGGGCTCGACCGCGGACTCTGGAGCACTACCTTCAAGAACCTGATGCCCCGTATCGGTATTGCATACTCTCTGACGCCAACCACGGTGATCCGCACTGGCTATGGCATCTACTATTCGCCCCTCGGAATCACCAGCGTCGATGTTAACCAGACCGGCTTCAGTTCCAGTACCGCCTATGTCGGGTCGGTCGATAACGGCCAAACTTATGTAGCCAGCCTGTCGAATCCTTTTCCGAACGGCTTTACGCGTGCCTCGGGAGCCGCCGGCGGCGCTTCAACTTTCCTTGGCCAGAACGTCACGTTCTTTGACCAGAATCTGCGAAATCCCTACGCGCAGCGCTGGCAATTCGCTCTCCAGCACCAGTTCCCGTCGAACATTCTCGTCGAAGGTTCGTATGTGGGCAATCGCGGCACGCGCCTCACCGCGTCCCAGGATCGCAACCCGATTCCCGGCCAGTACCTGAGTACGCTCGCCACGCGCGACCAGACGGTCATCAACGGTCTCAGCGCCGTCGTTCCTAATCCGTTCTATCCGCTGTTGCCGCGCACAAACCTGTCTGCGGCAACAATTCCGCTTTCACAGTTGCTGAAGCCGTTCCCACAGTTCAGCGGCGTCACGGAGCTGACTAACGCGGGCTCCTCCTGGTACCACGCATTTCAGGCTCGCGCGAACAAGCGGTTCTCGAAGGGCCTTTCGGTCAACTATTCGTTCACCTGGTCGAAGTTTATGGAAGCTACCAGTTACCTGAATCCATTCGATACTCGCCCCGAGCACGTTATCTCGGATCAGGATCGCCCATTTCGTTCTGTGGTGACGGTGATGTACGAGCTTCCGTTCGGCAAAGGCAAAGCCTTCGGCAGCTCGACGAACGCGTTTGTATCACGCGCGATCGGCGGGTGGCAACTGCAGGGCATTTACAGCAATCAGAGCGGCCAGGCCCTCGGTTTTGGCAACGCCATCCTGACCTGCCCGCTCGACCAGATCTCAGTGTCCGACCCCACCATCGGCCAGTGGTTCAACACGAGTTGCTTCAACCGCGTTGCGAACCAGCAACTCGCGAGCAACGTTCGAACGGTCTCTACACGCTTCTCCGGAATCCGCGGACCGGGCCTGAATAACGTCGATCTTTCATTCATCAAGAACACGCAGATTACCGAAAAGCTTCGGCTTCAGTTCCACGCCCAGGCGATCAATGCGCTCAACCACCCTCAGTTCTCGAATCCGGGGACGTCACCGACCAGCACTGCGCTGGGGCAGGTAACGGGCACCTTCTCCTGGCAGCGCATTGTTGAGTTTGGAATGCGAGTAATCTTCTAAGCAGGCTGCGGACGCTCCGGCAGGGAACATGAGTCTCACGTTGCCTGCCGGACCTTGCAGTAACAAATCTGAATTATGAGGCTCTGTGAAAACTAATTTCAATTTACGGCTGGCAGTCGCGTTTGTGTCCATGAGCGCTCATTGCTTCGCTCAGACGTCCCCCCGGCCCGCACCCAACACGTTGACCGCTGAGGAAGAAGCTCAGGGGTTTCAGTTGCTGTTCGACGGAAAGTCGCTAACCTCGTTCGACGTGGGTCCAGGTGAAAAGCGTTGGACAGTGGTGAATGGCGCTATCAAGACGGACTCGACGCAGGGCGGAGGCCGAATATCGACGAAGGAGGAGTTTGCGAACTTTGTCCTGAAAACAGAATTTCGAGCCGATCCCCATATACATGCGCACCTGTGGCTTCGTCGCGGTGCCACTCGGCGCGCCGCGGTTGCTTCTCCTGCCGCAGCCGCCTCCGAAGGCGGAAGAGCCGCGGGTACGGCCGCCGGTGGTGGCGGCTATGAGTTACAGATCAAGGACGCCGATCCAAGAGGAACTTCGGGAGCAAATATTACGGGAAGTCTCACGAACGTCGGCGCGGCGCCTCCGGGAACCCGGATATTGCCTGGAGTGTGGAATACCCTCGAAGTCACCATGGATAACCAGCACCTGATCGTTGTTTATAACGGAACGAAGACTGTTGATGCGCGCGACTCGCGCAGTGCCACGGGCCATATCGGCCTGGAACTGGCGACTCCGGAAGATGCGCCGGGCGAGAATATTGAGTTTCGTAACTTAAAGATCAAGCGGCTCCCATAACCCTGGACCCCGCGCGCCTGGCCGCGGTTGCCGACCGAAATTGCAGACATGGCTCTCGAAGGGGCGCAGGGACCCGTCGAAGGGATGGGTGTCCTGCGATGAAACTAGATCAGGATGGAGTTGGGATGGAAGGCCAGCGACTCACAATCAAGGACATCGTGAGTCGGCATAAGGAGCCACTGTATGCAGTGTTCCCGGGCAAAGTTTCGGTTGCTAAAACTGCGCTGCAGGAACATTCTGTTCGCTTCAGAGCTGGTGCCGAGCCCAATCTGTATAACCTACACAAACAGCGTCGTCGAATTGATAGTTGGGGGAAAGGACAGGTTCTCTGAATGAAACAGATACGGGCCTTTTCGTCGGCATCGGCAGGCATGCCCGATAAGCGGGATGATAGAACCATGCGAAGACCCGTGCTGAAAATTCGGTCGAAGCTGTGGCTCGGTCTGTGTCTGGGCGCCTGCATCTTTTCGCCGATCATCTACAGCCAGAATGCTTCGAACGCCGCCGGTGACGAGGCGGCAATTACTCTCCTGAACGGGAAATGTGCGACCTGCCATGGCCAGTCCAGGATGTCCGAACTCGACACTCGCAATCGGGAGAGCCTTCTGAAGGGCGGCAGCCGCGGCCCCGCAATCGTTCCGGGCAAGGCCGCCGAAAGCCGGTTGTTCCTCGCAATAAAGCGCGAGGGAGACCTCAAAATGCCTCCAAACGTCACGCTTCCTGCGGCCGATGTTGAAGCCATTCGGCAGTGGATTGACCGCGGCGCAAACTGGCCATCAACTGTGAAGGTTGTGGAGCAACCTACGTTTTGGTCTTTTAGGAAGCCGGTGCGATCCGCCGTGCCTCAGGTCAGCGACACTCTGTGGGCGAAAAACGCGATTGATGCTTTCGTGCTGGCGCGAATGGAAAAAGAAGGAATGCGCCCCGCCCCCGCAGCTGATCGGCGAACCCTCATCAGGCGCGTAAGTTTCGATCTGACTGGTTTGCCTCCCGACGCAACAGACGTTGATGCGTTCGTCAGCGATCAGTCGCCGGATGCGTACTCGAAGGTTGTTGAAAAGTATCTCGCGTCGCCGCGCTATGGGGAGCACTGGGGTAAAGCTTATCTTGACCTGGTCCGGTACGCAGACACGGCAGGTTTTGAGACGGATCACTTCTATCCAAACGCCTGGCGTTACCGGGACTACGTTGTCAGCGCATTCAATACGGACAAGCCCTACAATGAGTTCGTCCAGGAGCAGATTGCGGCCGACGAAATCTGGTCAAACAATATGGACGGTGATGGCTCTACCCGGGCTCCTGAGAAGAAGCAGCAGGATCTATTGAGGAGAGTCGGGACAGGTCTTTTTACCGTCGGTTCCTTTCCTATTGAATATACGTATTTCGGAGAAGAGGCGCGCGCGGAGTGGCAGTCGGAAGCGGTCGACGTTACCGGTGCGGCTTTCCTGGGTCTCACGGTCGGTTGTGCCAAGTGCCACGATCACAAGTTCGATCCGATCCGCCAGAAGGACTATTACAGCCTTGCTGCGTTTTTCGCCGGCAGCGAAGAGCGGGAAATTCCACTCGTGAACGCGTTCGCCGTTCAGACCTACAACCGCCAAATGCCCTTGATCCAGTTCGCCGAAAAGCTCAAGAGCAGCGGAGCTGGTGGCGGCCGTGGCAGGGGGGGCGCTGCAGCCGGCAGGGCTGCGGCTGTGAAGCCAGGTGTCGCGGGCGATCAGGCGGCTCTACCCGCCGCTGCTCCGGGTGCCGACGCAAACGCCGAACCTTCAGCGGACCCGACGAGGGAGTTGTCGGCCGCGCAGATGGCAACGAGAGCTGTGGCCATGCAAAAGCTAGGCGAGGCTTATGCCCGCCTGCCCACCAAATATGCCACGGCTACTGTTCTGGCGCATTCGGACAGTATCCCCGAGACGCACATCATGGTTCGCGGAGACTGGAAACAAAAGGGCGCGCTGACAGAGCCGGCAACTCCGCCCTTCCTCGGTACTGGTCCGGCTGTAAACGAGCCCAAAGATGTTCTGGTCGTACCGCAGCGTCGTAAAGCGCTGGCGCTGTGGCTGACCTCGCCTGAGAACCCGCTGTTTGCCCGCGTGGAGGTCAATCGGATTTGGCAAGCCCTTTTCTCGTATGGCCTCGTGCGGACCCCGAACGACTTCGGCCGACAGGGCGACGCGCCGACCCACCCCGAGTTGCTTGACTGGCTAGCTACGGAATTTGTGGAAAAGGGCTACAGTGTCAAGCAACTGACTCGGCTGATCATGTTGTCAAACGCGTACCAGCAAGGCTCGGTTGGCGATATCCAAAACGTCAAAAAGGATCCCGAGAATTTCTATCTCAGCCGAATGAACCGTCGACGTCTGAACAGCGATTCAATCCGCGACACGATTCTGGCGACGTCCGGCAACCTGAATCTGAAGGCGGGCGGAATGAGCGTGATCGTCCCCCTGAACAAGGAAGAGATGGAGGCAGCGCGAATGCCCCAATTGTGGCCCCCTGAACCAGATCCCCGGGAATGGTTCCGCCGGAGTATCTACCTGCAGATTAAGCGATCTCTGACTCTGCCGATGCTGGCAATATTTGACTCTCCCGATTCAGCGGTCAGTTGCGCGAGGCGCGATGTCTCGACCGTAGCTCCGCAAGCACTGGCGTTAATGAACGGAGATTTCGCAGTGGCGCAGGCTGATCTGTTTGCCGCTCAGGTTAAAAAAGAAGCTGGCGACGTTCCCGACGAGCAGGTAAATAAGGCTTGGCGGCGGGCGTTCGGTCGCATACCCACGGCCAGGGAGAAGGAGATCGCGCTGGACTATCTCCAGAAGAATTCCTTGTCGCGGTTGTGTCTGTTCATCTTCAATATCACGGAGTTCATCTATGTCGACTGAGCGTGGAGCGAATGAGCGAATGCTGGATCCGAAGGTCTTACGCGACGACAGCCGGCGAAGGTTCCTTCGGGACGCCGGTCTGGGACTCGGTTGGCTAGCCGCACTGGATCTTTCGGGCGAGCTGTCCCCGGCGTTTGCCGAAGGGGCGCCTTCAAACCCACTCGCGCCAAAAACGCCACCATTGCCTGCCACCGCCAAAAGCATGATTTCACTGTTCATGCAGGGCGGTCCCAGCCAGGTGGATACTTATGATCCCAAGCCCTTACTGACCAAATACAATGGCCAGCATCCGCCCGAAAGTTTTGGGAACGCCCAGTTCCAGGACGGCCAATTCAAAACCAGCTTGCTGCTGGGCACCAGGCGCACATTCGGTAAGTACGGTCAATCCGGTCTGGAAATATCGGATCTGTTCCCGCATACCGCTCCTTTAGCCGACGATCTGGCGGTAGTTCGGTCCTGCTACCACGAAGGTTTTACGCACTCGCAGGCGCAGTTCCTTATCAATAACGGCTGGCCTCGCATTGGGCGCCCGAGCCTCGGCGCCTGGGTGATGTACGGGCTTGGCACTGAAAACGCCAATCTTCCGGGGTTCGTGGTCCTCCTGCAGGGCGGCGTGAGAACAGGATCCGCAGTATACGGGAATGGCTTTTTACCGGCTATCTATCAGGGCACGACCTTCCGCAGCGGATCGAATCCTATCCTGAACCTGAAGAGACCCGAAGGCATGAGCGCTCAGGACCAACGGCAAATGCTGGACTCGCTGGGGAAAATCAGCGAGAACTATATCGAAGAGCGTCAACAGGATGCTGAGCTCACGGCGCGGTTGTCTTCCTACGAGTTGGCGTTCCGGATGCAGATGTCGGCGCCGGAAGCGACGGATATATCGACTGAGTCGGACGAGACTAAGAAGCTCTACGGTCTCGACGATCCAAATGCCAAGGCAGCCAGCTTTGGCGGTCGATGTCTTCTCGCCCGTCGGCTCGTGGAGCGGGGAGTCCGCTTCGTGCAGGTCTGGTCTGGCGACGGTATGAATGCAACCGATTGGGACGGTCATGCACAGTGCGATCAGAACCATTTGGATCGCGCGAAGGAGACGGATAAAGGTGTCGCTGCCCTGCTGGTCGATTTGAAACGGCGTGGGTTGCTGGATTCCACTCTGGTGACATGGGGCGGAGAGTTTGGCCGTAGCCCGACCTCTGACGGAGGTGGGGACGGACCCAGTGACAAGGGCGGGCGCGACCACAATCCCTACGGATTCACCACATGGTATGCCGGAGGCGGCGTCAAAGGGGGGAAGACCATTGGAGAAACGGACGAGTTGGGTCTACGTGCCACAGTGGATCCGGTTCACTTGCACGACATGCACGCCTCGACCTTGGCCATGCTCGGTCTTGACCACACCAAACTCACGTACCGGTATCTCGGGCGCGACTTCCGCTTGACTGACGTGGCAGGCAAGACCGACCTGGCGGCGAAACTCAAAGCGTGATCCCTGCAATATGAGAGGCTTTCGTACGTTAGGTCTGGTTCTCGCAGTCCTCACCTTCTTTTCTCGCCTGGACGCTCAGGATTTGCCGGACGCTGCGGAAAAGAAAGTATTCGAAAACGCTTGTAGTGCCTGCCACGGGGCTGACATTGTCATCGGAATCGCCGGCACTCGCGATTTTTGGCAGAAGTCGGTGGACACCATGCGAGCACGCGGGGCACTGGGCACCGATGATGAGTTCAGGCAGATCGTCAATTACCTGGCCAGGTACTTCGGCGTGCCAGTCAACGTGAATCAGGCGGACAGCAGCGATCTGACCCGCGAACTCGAGATCACGGCGGACGAAGCGGACGCCATCGTGAGATATCGGGTCGAGAAGGGCAAGCTGAAGGACTGGAGCGATTTGGCGAAAGTGCCCGGTGTTGGCATCAAGAAGCTCGAACCTCTAAAGAGCCGGATCAGGTTCTGACGAAGGCGCTCAGCAGAGGCCAGTTAATCCCGTCGCGTGCGCTCCAGTAGCTTCATCGCGGGGGGCGTTGGCTCGAACCTGCTCTCTACGCGGACGTAATGGCTCGGGTCGGGTTCATCTGAAATACGAGCAACGAGGAGAGTACGCACATTGCGCTGGCCAGGAGGAAGGGCGCCGTCCAGCCGAAGTGCGTAGCAATGTATCCAATAATGACTGCCGACAGCGCTCCCCCGATATTGCCGCACATGTTCATCACCGACGAGACGCTGCCACTGTACTCTCCTCCGATGTCAATCGTCATCGCCCAGGAAACGGGGACCGTCAGTTCGAGAGAACCCAGTGCAGCGCTTAGAAAGGCTATACATACATACGGATTCGTGGACATCACACCCGGGATCAGGAGCATCGCAGCAAAGAGATAGCCGACTGTGGAAACTACAGTGCGACCGCGCCGAACATTCTTCCACCGCGAAGTTAGGCGGTCGGAGACTATCCCGCCAACGATATTGGTCAAAGTAGCCGCTAACAGTGGTAGACCTGCAAGAGCGGTGCCTTTCAGCGTGAAATGATGTTGTTCCCGCAGATAAGTTGGCAGCCAGGCCAGGTAGAGCCAGAGCACCCACCCGTAACAGAAATACGAACTACTCAAGAGCCGGATATCTTTGCTGGTTAGAATCCTCCTCCAGGGCACGGCTGTTGCAGTCACCCTGCCTACCGGGGCACTCGCGGAGATCACCTCAATCTCGGCCTTGTTGACGCTTCTATGTTCGCAAGGAGAGTTTCTATAGTAGGCAAACCAACCTATAGCCCAAATAACTCCCATCGTCCCCAGGCCGATGAAAGCCATGCGCCAGCCCGACCACATGATCGCAAAACCCACTATGGAGGGCGCAATTGCGGCTCCGAGCCGGGCACCCGAATGCTGAAAGCCTTGTCCAAATGCTCGCTGAGATATGGGCAGCCAACTTCTCAAGGCGCGCGATCCGGCAGGAAAGGCTGCCGCTTCGCCCAGGCCGAGAAGAAAGCGAGTCGCGGCAAGGGAGGGCAAGTTGAAGGTCAAGCCAGTGCCGGCGGTAAAGACAGCCCAGCAAAACATGGCTCCGGTAAGTACGATTCGCGCTCCGAAACGGTCCGCAAGCCATCCTGCAGGCACCTGGAAGAGAGCATAAGCCCAGTTGAAGGCTGAGATACTCCAGCCCATTTGGATCTTGTCCACGCCGAATTCCTGCATGATGCCCGGCGTCGCAGCGCCGATCGCGCCTCGCTCCATATACATCATGAAGGCCATCAGGAATGTGATGCCAAGTACACGGTATCGGATGGAGCTAGGAGTGCCAGTCGGGCCCGGTTCGGTCACCGATCCGGCTGGCTTTTCTGTCGTAGTCATCTGGTGAATGATACTTCGCGGGCATAGAGATACAGGCGTCGTTCCGTACGCGGCGAAACGTTTCTCCACTCGAAACGCTGACGCTGCCACTCGTGGGTCGTCCGAGCCCCCGCCGCGGCTGATCTTCTCCGTTCGGGTGCTGGACTCTTCTCGCATTGCGGGGTGCAGGAGTTTCCTGTAGAAAACGCCAGTGCCATTCACTGAGCAGCATCCGATGGATCTGACGCGTGGTCTTCCTCCGAGAGAGTTCTTCCAGAGAAACGATCAGGTGTTCATCGTTTTCGGCTCGACTCTCGCGTCGAACTCGGCTTAGCTGGAGATGTGCCCGTATCGAAGCGTAGCCGATCACTCGCACTGTACGAGTAGCGGCAGTTGGACATGACATCGATTTATGTCAGAAGAGAATAAACATGAGAATTGACCCTTCGAAGTGCGTAGCTTGTGGAAATTGCACCTACGTATGCCCAATGGGGGCGATTTATATCGATCCAGTTATCAAACGCGCAACTATCAACGACGATGAATGCGTGGAGTGCTACAGCTGTTTCAATGGTTTGAGCCAGGAGCATCTCTCGCCCGTCTTAGTGCGCACTGTGCGCAAGGCACTTTCCGTCTTGAGGATTCGCTTCGACCCGGAACCCGACGTCTGTCCCACAGCCGCCTTCACGCCCAACGATTTGGTCTGGCCAAGATCCGTTCGGCGGGCCTTCTCTGATCCGCGTGTGCCGCACGAATCGACCGGTGTGGAAGGCCGCGGCACGGAGGAGGTAAAAACCAACGACGTGACGGGACGCGTGAAGCTGGGCGAGGTCGGGTTCACTATCGAATTCGGGCGTCCAGGTGTCGGCGTTCGCTTCCACCAGATTCAGGAGGCGTGCTGGGCCCTTGGCAAGGCAAAGGTGGCCTTTGAGAAGAAGAATCCCATCACATCGCTGATGACCGATACCTCCCTGGGAACGTTGCGCGAAGACATCCTCAATGAAAAAGTGATGTCCGCCATTGTGGAGATCAAGGTGACCGTAGACCGCGCGGAAGAGATCATCCGCCTGGTGTGGGATCTGGAAAAACGAATCAAGACCGTTATTGCGATCGGCGTAGGTGT
>JAOAPO010000607.1 GCA_025462945.1 Bryobacterales bacterium | reverse complement strand
GCGAACACTTTCGCGGGCAGGCCGAAGATACCGGCGCCGATTACCGCGTTGAGCGTGACCGCCACGACGTCGAGTCTGGTCATCGAGCGCACGAGGCTGACGTTGTTTGGGGAGGCGTTCACAGGGGCGCGATCAATGGTAATGCCCGGCTAACGTAAGGAACTATCTCGCCGATACTTAGCGGTCCGCCGTCCACCCAAACGCGCTCATCATTACTTCAAACAACCGCGTGTTCGGAAAGAACCCGTTTACCATCTCTGACCCCGGACCCTGCGACGTCGCGAGAACTTCCTCGCCCGTATGACCATGCTCCAGTCGAATCACCGGCAAGTCGATCCTCGCTTTCGGATCGTGCGTCTGCTGCCACTCAGGCAACCCCTTGAGCACCGGATCGGTACGCAGGCCGCCACGCATGCGCAAATCAAACGAGTGATCCGCCGTGAATAGCAGAAGCGTCTCCTTCAGATCAACCGTGCTCGCAATCTCCCGAATCAGCTTGTCGAACGCCACAACGTTATTCAATCCCCTTTCCGGATTGTCGGTATGCGCGTCCCACTCGATCATCAGGAAATAGCCTTTGGGATTTTTAGATAGAGTCTTGATCGCCAGCCTGGCTGCTTCGGGCAGATCAATCGGCGTGTCCAGAACCGCTATCGGGCGCCGCGTGTTCGCAGGGATCTCGGCAAGCGATGTGTACAAGGGCCGCTGTTGCGATCGCGCCATCTCCTCAAGATCGATTCCCAACTCTTGACCGCTGGCGAGGATCGGCTTCCGGCCAATGCCGAAAACCACGTCGACACCGTCGCCAAATCGGGGTTTGAAAATCTGCGAGAAAATATCTCCAAACTTCGCGCGCGAGTTCACGTGTGAATAGCACGCGGCCGGCGTGGCGTCCGCAATATTCACATTCGTCATCACTCCGGTCGAAAGTCCCTTCTCTTCGGCATACTCCAGAATCGTCTTCAGCGGCGCACCGTCCTTCTCTCCTCGTACAGATTCCGCAGACTGGCTGAGCACTCCGTTATTCGTCTTCTTTCCCGTAACAATCGCCGTCATTCCGGCTGCGGAATCCGTCACCCACTGGGATGCCGTCGAGGTGTCGGACAGTCCAATGTGCGGCCAGTTCTGGATGTACAGCTTCTGCGGAGCCCCGTAGCCCAGCGCGCTCGCAGCGTTCAGCGTCGGAATGCCGCCCGCGTCCGCCAGAAAGAGAATTACGTTTTTTGCATGCTTGTTCGGCTGCGCCTGCGCGAGCACAGCTTCAGGAACGATGCAGGCACACACCGCCAGCAGTAACAGAGATCTCCGGATGATCATCTCCGTACGATATCCAATCGCGTATGACGAACCGATCGGAAAGGTCCACGTCCGGGTCGTCGCCAGCAAGTCAGTCGGCTTAGTTCGGCTGCACCACTTGCAGGCGCCTCCGGCGACACTCGGGTCACTCCGCGACACACTGCAGCCTCGCCGCTAGGTCTATCCGTTCTCGGTGTTGGTGCGCAGTGCTCGGCCGTTGCAACAAGCCGTGGGATGGCGATATGTTTTGGCTTGGCTGGTGGATTACTGCGGCACCAGCGTTGGGCAAATCTAAAGGCGCAGCAAGCGTGTTTGGGTATGATCATTCATGCTTCGGCTCCCTCTTGGCTGACTTATTTTGACCTGCCTTCTTAGACGCATTCTTCTACATGCTTGTTTAGCCACCGCCAGTCTCATGCCTGCCGCCGGACAATCCCATTCACCGAACCCGATCCGGACCGCTCGCATCACGGCTATCAATTCGCGGATTGTTTTGGACGGCGTGCTCGATGAGGCCGGGTGGGCTGCGCCCGACATTGGCGACCTGATTCAACGCATTCCCCACACCGGCGCCGCTCCTTCTCAAAGGACGGAAGTCACGCTGCTGCGAGATGCGGACTACTTGTATATAGGCGTCGTCTGCCATGACTCGGAGCCAAAGCGTATCGCCGCAACGCAGATGGCTCGTGATGCGGTGCTCACTTCGGACGACCGAATTACGATCGTGCTCGACACCTTCCGCGATCAGAACAATGCGTTCTACTTCTCGACGAACCCGAGCGGGGCGCTTGTCGATGGGCTGGTGTTTACCAATGGACAGACGGCCCCTGAATGGGATGGCATCTGGATGGTGCGGACGCGGCGGCACAGCGGGGGGTGGACGGCTGAATTTGCGATCCCGTTCCGGACGCTCGGGTTCCCGGCGGGTCAGACAGCATGGGGCTTCAACATCGCCCGGAATATCCAGCGCAACCTAGAAGAGGACCGGTGGACGGGCGCGCTGCGTCAGACGCAGTTTTTTCAAGTGTCAGAGGCGGGCGAGATCACGAACCTGGAAGGGGCTACGCAGGGTATCGGCGTGGATGTAAGGCCCTTCATTGCAGGGCGCTGGCTGCACACGAATACGAGCGGAGCCGATGTTTTTGTGGGAAAGCCGGGGTTCGATCTCTCCTACAACATCACGCCCAGCCTGAAACTGTCGGCCACAGCGAACACGGATTTTGGTGAGACGGAGGTGGATGCGCGGCAGATTAACCTGAGCCGCTTCTCGCTGCTGTTTCCGGAGAAGCGGACGTTCTTTTTGCAGGATGCGGGTGTGTTCAATTTCGGGAGCAATGGCCCTGCGCCGTCCCCCGGGGTCCCTGCCAGCGGGGCTGACGTTTTCCCTTTCTTCAGCCGGCAGATTGGACTGCTCAATGGCGTTGAAGTTCCGATCGATGTGGGCGTGAAGCTGACAGGGAAAGTGGGGCGAACTGATTTTGGGTTGCTCAACGTTCGCACTCGCGAGTTCGGGGCAATTCCGGCGAAGAACCTCCTCGTGGCGCGCGTTCGTCAGAACTTCTTTCAGCAGTCGTATGTAGGCGCCATCTTTACCAGCGGGCAGCCTGCATCGGAGAAGGCCCGCCAAACCGTGGGTGCGGATTTGCGGCTCGGCACGTCGCGTTTTTTGGGCAAGCCACGCAATCTGGTGGTTAACGCGTATGTACTGAAGAGCATCAACGATGGCGTTAAGGGGAAGGACTGGTCCTACGGCTTCACGGCGTTGTATCCGAACGATCGCTATGACGTGCAGGTGACGCTGCGGGAGATCCAGGATAACTTTCGGCCAGCGGTCGGCTTCGTCCAGCGGCGCAACGTGAGGATGTTCCGGGTTGGGACGAGTTTCAATCCGCGACCAAAAGATTTTGCGAACATTCAGCAGATGTTCCACGACGTCTACTTCACTCGGTTCACTCGGCTGGACAATGGGCAACTGGAGAGCCAGTATCTGTACGCGACGCTGATCGACTGGCACTTCAACACGGGCGATTCGATGCACAGCCTGATGGATATCGACTACTCGTACGAGCTTCTGTTCGCGCCGTTCACGATTTCACCCGGGGTAGTGCTGCCGCCGGGCATTTACCAGTTCACGCGTTTTCGTAATACCTTCACTTCCGCTCCACAGCGCCGGCTCTCCGGGACTTTCAACTATTCGTTCGGAGAGTATTGGTCGGGAACAGCGCAGATTGTGGCGACAGGGCTGACGTTCAAGATGCCGCCCCGATTCAGCATCGCTTTCAATACAAACCAGACGTTCGCGCGATTGCCACAAGGCAACTTCGTGGCGCGCATCATCAGTTCGCAGGTGAACTATTCGGTGTCACCGCTGCTGACTTTCTCAAACCTCGTCCAGTACGACAACCTGTCCCGGAACGTGGGGTGGCAGAGCCGGGTTCGCTGGACCCTGCGCGCGGGGAACGACTTGTTTTTCGTTTTTGGTCAGGGATGGTTGCAGGAGGACACGGGCGGTTACAACTTCTCGGCACAGGAGATCAAGGTGTCGACGAAGCTGCAGTACACGTTCCGCTTTTAGGGGCCGAATGCTTTTAGGGGCCGAATAATGAAAGCACGACGGAGCGCGAACGCTTTGGTCTGCGAGGTCCCTTATGCAGCGGAAGATTACCGGGTGTCACCGAGACGACGAGGGACATTGGATAGCTGACCTGGAGTTTGGGCATACGCAGCATGTGCGCCACACGCCGCCGTGGATGAACCGGCCTTGGGTGGTGACGGCGGAGGGGCGAGCCGGGTTTATCGGGCAGGAGCTTGCTTGCAAAGAGTGCGCGGGCGATGAGTCGCGCGAGACATAGCGAGGAGCTGTAATGGAGGGCACTGCGGCTGTAAGGGTCACTCCAATTCGGTGATACGTTCCTCGGCATGATCGACTTACGCCGGAGATTACTCTTCGCACTTTTTGCTCTTGCCGTGTGCGTAACTGGCTTAAATCTGTATTCTCCATGCATGTATGCGGAGGACCTGATTCTTCTCTCGTTGACAATCCGGCCATATACAGTCCGGACATCCTAACAGGAAAATCTTTCCGCTGGTTAACTACGAAGGCATTTTGGCCTGTTTGCGCGTTAGGTTGGCTCGCGTGCATGAAGCGATCGCGACGGTGTCGGGCGGCGGGATCCCCCGAGCTTAGGTGCTGGTCCGATTCGGTTAAAGTCGCTGGTCGGGCGAGAGCGGACCGGCATCACTCGTTTACCGCCGTCGATGCTCCGCGCTGGGGCCGTTGACACTCTCCGCGCTCTCCTTCAGCCGCTCCAACGCCGCGATCGCATCAACAACGAGCCGCTGCTCTTCCACCAATTCCGTTCTCCTGAGATCCGGCTACACAACTGGGCGAGGACTAAATAGTGGCAACGCCGTTTTCCGTTCCAATCTCCTCGTAGCCTACTGTCCGCGCTTATATGTTGACATGTATCCGCAACGGATATACGATCGAGACATGGCAAAGAAGGCCACCGTCCAGGCTCCGCTGACACCTGCGGTGCTTCACATCCTGCTTGCGCTTTCGATGGGGAGCGGCACGGGTACGGAATCATGAAACAGGTAGAAGCGGATTCGCAGGGCAAGGTCAAGATGGGCCCGGGGACGCTGTATGGCTCGATGGGGCGGATCATGGACGCCGGGCTGATTCGGGAAAGCGATAAGCGCGTAGATCCGGACATGGACGACGAGCGGCGGATCTACTACAGGCTCACAAGCTTGGGGCGGGAGGCGCTGGAAGCAGAGCTGAAACGGTATAGGGGCGTAGTGTCGGTAGCGGAAGGACGTCTGGCGTATGGCCGCTAACCTCGCCGGTCGCCGTTACCAGGCGTGGTACGCACTGCTGCTGCAACTATATCCGCGGCCCTTCCGTGTGCGGTTCAGCGAGGAAATGGCGCAGATCTTTCAAGACCTGTGCCGGGAGCACGGGGACGCCCCCTGGCGACTGTTCTGGGTCGTGCTGTCGATCTATGGCGAGACGCTGGTTGCGATCGTTAGGGAGAACGCAATGCATATGTCGCAATTTGGTAAAACGACGCTGCGCGTGGCGCTGGGCGCACTGGTCGTATGGATGGTGCCGCTGGTGGCATCCCAGTTTGTCGACGACTGGCACTGGGGCGTAGGAGGTTTTGTGCGGGTGTATGTACTCTTGTTCCTGACGGGAATAGTGATTGCTCTGAGCGCCAGGAGAATGGGCGTGTGGTCGTACAAAGTTGCCACTGTCATGGGGGTGGTGGCGGGTCTTGCGTTGGGGTGGTCGACCATGGTCCAGACGGCGGACTCGGGACATCCAGAGCGCCTGTGGTACCTCAGCGTGCTCGTAGTGGGGTTGATTGGGGCCTGTCTGGCACGGCTGAAGGCGCCAGGCTTGGCTATCACGTTGTTCGCGATGGCAACCGTGTTGGCGCTGATCTCCGTGGTGCTGCCTTCCGGTGCGCCGCCCGACATGGCGCTAAGGATGGCAATCGGGCATGGTGCCGTGATAGCGTTGCTCACCGCGTCAGGTCTGCTGTTCCGGCACGCGAGTTTGGCGGGAGTGAGTTAAGGCCGTGGTCGAGTCCAGGCCGTCCGCCGTAATGCACGTGCGCCAAGAGGGGCTTGTTGTACCAGTACAGCGCCATGCACTTGCGTTGCGTTGCTCCTCGATGAACGGCCAACTCAAACTTGCGCTGGCGGATCAGTCTTGAACAAACACACTATCTGGGATTCGCGGTTGCTCGGTGTCAACTTCACGCGCAACGCGCGTTAGTGAAATGTGGCGCGTTCAGCGCGAAGAATCCGCTTACTACGCCGTCAGGCGGGGGCGAACCACCATCTCTACGCTCCGGCAGACGCATTCAGACTCAGTTTGCATCGGGCTTTTCGATATAGTCGATAACCACCTGATCGACTGGACCGACGCCGGGCTGGAGTCTAAGCCCCAACTGTTGCGATAGAGCGTCAAAGATTGAAGGCGCTCCGCCATCGGGCTCGGTTGAGAGGCGATTGGCGGGTGTGAAATCGAGCTTGATGTCAACCATTCCTTGATGTCCAGTGCGGTCGATCACCGGTCGTCCTGATAGGCCCAGAACAACGGACAGAGTTTTCATCGTCAATGCTATGCCCTCAAAATGTAAGCCGCCGTTAGGTGTGCCGTCGCAGTGACACTGCCGTCCACAAGCGGTACCGTTAGGCGTTAAATTAGCCTCCGGCGCCGCTGGCACGCAAGAGGCCGGGTCCGTGCTTTTTAGCTTCAATCCCTTCTTGTCGGCTACAAGCAAATAAACGGGTTCCTCGTGGGTTTCCCAGTGGAATCTGAGCTGAAAACGATCCGCCATCAGGATTTGGAGCATCTGCTGGTAGCTTTCTTCCGAAACAACGCGCTCCACCGAACCGAATATCAAAATGTAATCCGGGATCTTCTGAAGCTGGAAGCGGATGTGACCTCGCTGCTGCCCGCCGACGAGTCAAGCCACGGCTTCGACAACGTGACGGTGGGCGAACTGTCGCCCACCCTGTTGGAGGGATATATAACGGCAGTCGGAAAGATCAGCCGACTGGCACTCGGGACTCCGCTTAAGTCAGTCGGAGGTGACACCGTTGTCCTTCCGCCGGACCTCACACAGGAGGAGCATTTCGACAAGCTACCGTTTGGGACCCGTGGCGGTAAATCGATGACGTACACCTTCCCCGTCGACGCTGAATATGAAATTGAGCGGTGAAACGCCATGCACGGAGCCGCCTACAAGAACCTGCCAGCCGTCGTTCAGCTACTCGCGGACAAGGGGGCAAAGATCGAGGTCTGGAACCAGAAGAACAAGTTTGGCACCTCTGTGGATCGCGGACGGTCACAGGTTCGGAAACTTCAAGCCATCCCCCGAAACCATCGCTGTGTTCCATCGCGTCATGACAGCGGCAGGCGTGCCGATCACGAGTTTGCCGTCGCCCGGGGAGAATGCTGACTACCGGAAGCGAGTGCTGCCATAGCAGCCGGTGTAGCGGGTCAATGCTGCAACGCGCGTAGGGCATCCAGTGCCGCTTGCCGGATCCCCGCATTGGGGGCTACCCGCCGCCGTTTCCAGGTTCGGAATTGCCTCAGAACGCTTTCCCGTGGCGGCAAGCGTCGATCCTAATCCCAGATAAGCGGCAGCAAAGTTGGGCTTCACCGCCACGGCTCTGTTGTAATGCCGGATCGCCACCGCATTGTTCCCGAGCAGAGCTTCCATATCGCCAAGGCTGTTGTAAGCGTCCGCGTTTGTGGGCTCCAGCCGAACCACAATGCCGAACTGCTCTGCGGCTTCGTTATACAGGCTCCGTTGCGCCAGAGCGTTAGCGTATTCCAGATGCGTTGCCGCATCCGCCGGAGCACTCGCGATTGCTTTGCGATAGTGATAGTCCGCCTCTGCGCGCTGTTCGCGCCCGGTCAGGAGACTTGCGAGGTTCCGGTGTGCGCCCGCCAAGTCAGATTGCACTCGAATGGCATTCCGGTAAGCCTCCTCCGCGCCGCCGCGGTCGCCCGTCAACGTGAGAGCGCCGCCCAGATTGTTGTAGGCATCAGCCATGTCCGGAAGACGCTGAAGAGCTCTTTGCAGTAACGCAACGGCGTCGCGTCCCTTTCCCTGGCCGACATAAATCAGCGCAAGGTCATTCAGCATCTGGGGATCGTCCGGCACTATAGCCAGCGCACGCTCCATCTGCTCGGCTGCCTTCTGTAATTGACCGGATTGCGCGAGCGCGGAACCAAGGCTACGAACTGCCGGCAGGAAACCTGGCGAATACCGCAAAGCCTCGGTATACATCGCGATTGCCTTGCCCAACTCTCCGGTCTTGCGGTAAGCCTGCGCAAGTTCGAAGTAAAACTCTCCGCCCCGGGGGTGATGTTTGGCAAGCAGCCTCTCCAGCTGCGGTATACCTGCGGCCAGGTTTGCACCTTGTCT
Source organism: Bryobacterales bacterium (assembly GCA_025462945.1). Taxonomy (GTDB): domain Bacteria; phylum Acidobacteriota; class Terriglobia; order Bryobacterales; family Bryobacteraceae; genus BOG-234. Next base: position 5,097 of record JAOAPO010000607.1, on the reverse strand, counting down.
TACCTGGGCAACGGCCAGGTACAATTCACTTTCCGGGTTGTCCAGCCGTACCGGATAGTAAGGAACAACCACGCCCTTATAAGCTGTCTCATCAGACTCGCGCTTCTCGCGCAGGGGCGCCAGTAGGTCGCGAGCCGGCTTGTGGCGCTGAATGAAATGGTCGGTCATCACCGCATGCACCACGTCGTCTGTCCGGCGTCTGGGCATATGACATGCCGCGCAGTTTTCTGAAGCGGTATGCCGGTTCCGCGCTACCAGGCTCTGGAACGCTTCAGCATGGCAAGTGCGGCAAGCCGCGTCGTAGTGCCGTTCTGCTTCCTTGCCGCGAGGTATGTCGTGGGGGTTGTGGCAGGTTGTGCACTGAAGCCGGCCCTGGCTTTCACGGAAGCAGGCCGACTTACGTAGCCGATACGCGGCCGAAGCGATCTCAAACTTGTCGTCATGGCCCGTGCCGGCCGCATGGTCGAAACTCAGGCTGTAGTCGGAGAGCGACTCTCCGGGCCGGAAGGAGAAAATACCTCGCGAGTACCGAACGATGCCTTGAGGAAGCCGGAGACTGGTTGTTTCCAGGTGGCACTGCATACACAAATCTAATTGTCGATCAGGGCTCAACTTCGCCGGGTTGATAATGTGGGCGCGCCCGGGCCCGTGGCAACGTTGGCAGTCAATGCCATCGGGGATAAATCCGGGGAAAAGCTGTGCCGTCCCGTTGCGGTCCGCTCCTTCCTGAATCTCCGGATAGCCGTTATGACAGAACATGCACTGACCACTTATCTGCCGCCGGAAATTGTCGTGGTCGGGGCGGTCGTACCCCGGGTTCATGGCCCAGAGACCACCGCCGTCGGCGTACCAGCCCATCGGCAGTTCGAAGATTCGGCCATCCGCTGCTCGGTTCAGAAAAGTTCGAACGTGATTACCTGAGCCGATTATGAAGTCGACTTCCTTTTCAACTACGTTCGTCTCCTGACCATCGAATCCGACTTGATGACGCCGCTGATACAGCCGCCCTCCCTTCCGATACGTCTTGTAGTACTGATCCGACGGCTCGTGGTAAAACGCGGCGGCTTTCAGTGCGTTGTCCGGGAAGGTGTCCGTAGTAACTGGGAAAAGGAGCGGCCCATGCCCGTCCGCCGGTACGTGTTCCATATGCTTGGGTGACAGGGTGCGCAGCTTGCCGGATCGACATATCCTGGGTCAGCCGCGGCTACCCTGAGATCTTTGACAATCCCGGCGTTTCGGTCCGGCGGTTGCTCGTTCGGGCGGACGTAAACGTACAAACCAACAAGGCAGGTGATCGATACAAAAGCGGCGACTCCGTAGCGAGCCGTACTCCTGATTGTGTGTCCCGTTCGCGCCAAAGAGGTAGCATATCTCTTCCCCCGTGCTTTCGGGATGGCAGAAAAGCGTAAGCGCGATGCGGCCAGACATCCATGCTCGACAAAGCTCCGCGCCGTGCAGCTGGTAGTTGTCACCACGTAAGTGCCAGTGTGGTGATAGCTCGTGCCTGGATCAGACCGGACGCGGGACGTGAATGAGGCACCGCAAGAGTTGACGGCGACGAACCCCCACTTCCTCTACGCGGAAATGCCGCACGTGAAGAAATCCGTTAGTACCAGCAAAGATGGCATAGCGTCAAACCACGCAGAAATCAATGACCAGCAGTTGTTCTCCGAATGCACATAGACGAAGCACCACAAAGCCCGATGTTGAAGTCAGGCGCCAAGGGCGCGAACGGCTGGTCAGCGATGGCGTTCAGTTGACGTTTCACGGGCAGCACTAGGAGCGAATAAACCCGAGCGGCGAGCACGTCCGCGAAGCGCTCAAGGCTGAAGGCCTTGCGCACGAACTGGTTGTGCAGCGTGCGTGCTTGGCCACTGGCGACGCGGCCTCCCTTGGGCTGGCGCTATCTGCTGTACATCGGCTGCTCTTGGATCAGAGCTAAGTTTGCTCTGCAATCAGGGATTGATCTGCCCCTACAACTGCGGCGTTTACGCATCCACCCGGCCGTGTAGTCGTCGGAGTTTGAGAACGGCGAAAGGAGTTCAGGTCCATACAGGGTGCGCTGGCTAGGCGGGCAGGGCAGTCGGTCAGTTTCCGGTAACAAGACATCGCCCGGCAGAAGCACGCGCAAGAGGCATCGCTTCACCCGTGCGTTTTACTTATTGAAGTCCGCTTTTCGGGGATCACGGAAGGGGATCGATTTAATCGATTTACCAGAAATGCGCGGCCCGCAACCGGGGAACTCCGCTCTTCCCCTTGATCACGTCGATAGACAACACAAACTCAAGATGTTTTGATTTCCACCCGACGGGCACATAGCTTTCCAGCCCTTTCAGATAGTCAGGATTCGACAGAAACTCGGCAGCCGATGTCTCCATAGGTGTAGATCCCGCCCACCGACACAAATATCTGCTCGGTTGTGGGATTCCGATTCTCTATACGACTGCATAATCCCGGTTGATCTGCAGGTACGGCGCGGCGTAATCGACAGACCAGTCGATTCGCTGGGGATGCTTCCCATCCCGTACTGCCATGGTCGTGGGGGCCGTCCGAACCACGCTCAACCGTTCTTTCCCAGTCAGGCGGGAAGTCCATTCATTCGTGCCCATCCAAATTAGGACTGACGGCACCCCGCGAAGGTCCTCAAGAGTTGTCTCTGATTGGCGGAGTATGTGGACGTCTCGATGGCGCGGCTGGATGACACCTACCAGCCGTGCAGCGCGATCGCGTCTCCGGCAAACACACGGGGAGCGCTAGCATTCGGCTGACCTAAGCCCGCAGCTTCCCGGCCCTCCCAACCGTCCTAAACCGTCGTGTTGATCCACAAATGGTGCAAGCTAGCGTCGGTTTCTGTAATGGTTTGTGGTTGTACGGTCGAAGATCAATCCGCCGATTCCCCCTATTGCTGCGCCGATCGCTGCGCCTTTGCCGCCACCCGCCATTGCACCGACTGCAGCTCCCGCAGCCGCAGTTCCACCAACGATTGCGGCGGATTGGCCTGCTGACCGCTCTCTCCGGTAATAGCCGTAATCGTCGCCTCGATAGCCATTGTCACGGTAGCGATTGTCGTAGTTCCTGCCGTTCCAATTACCGCTGCCGTGATACTCCTGGTCGCTGGCCTCCCGATAAGTTCCACGCGGGTTGTCATAGCCGTAACCTTGATCGGCGCCACGGTAGTTGCTCTGCCCGCCCGAGTTGTAGTGGCTCTCCCGCCGGTCGTAGCGGTCAGACGCCGCAGCAAACTGCGGTAACCCGGCTACCGCGAGGGTCAGAATACCTGCAAGTCCGATGCGCTTCCATTTCGTTTGCTTCGTCATGTCACATTCCTCTTTCATCTCAGATGGATTCGAGAGGTACTGTTGCCCTTACCTCTTGATCTTCACCACGTTGAAAGCACATCAGCGGCCAAGATCAAACTCTCATTGATTCAACGACTTAGGCGCATACGACCAAAGCCTTCGTCGGCTGCGCCCGGCCACTCTGGTGGTTATAAGCCAAGAGCTAAGGACCATGGAACAGCTGGGGAAGCGCTACTTTGACCTCAGGACGAAATATGCGGTGATCGGAAGGCCGGGATGCGGGTTCCTCCGCAGTTCGCCTCTCGCCTGCTGGATCCGTTCATAATGCACGCCATTCGGCGGCATTTTCAGTTCCTCGCTGAGCCGAGGCCGGCGTCCGCGTTTGAAGACTTCACCCTCACGACGCGGCGCCAGCACACCACGACGACGTTGAGAAGCTTTTCCAGACGATCCGAACATGCAATTGGCGAACGGGCTGTTGACGAAATGCGTCGTGCGGCGCGAGCAAGGTTGTCAGCTTGCCACCGCCGCCGAGCTGCTCTCTGGAGTTGATGGGCTATTGAGGAGGTAAAGGCGGCCGAGCGTTATCGGGAATCAAGCGCTCAGACGTCGCCCTGTCCGATATGCGGCAGGGCCGTGTACCGCGATCTTATGGGAGAAACTATAGCGTGAAGGCATTTCGCCGGGGCGGTCCGGCTGCCGAGAACGAGAACGGTGCAGACGTAAAGTACGTGATGCCGACGGGCCAGCACTATTTGATGCGAGTTGCCGGCCGCGGGCCGATGCGGGAACCGTAAAGCTGCTGATCGAGAAGGGCGTGGATACGAAGCGAGTGGCTCCGACACGCGGCAGTACAGCGATCTCCTACGCGATCGGTCATCACACGACCGAGAAGGTTCGCCTCCTGCTCGCGACCGGCGTGGATGTCAACGTCGCGAACGTAGATGGTGGATTCGCCCCGACCGGCCCTGTGTGGCACAACCCACCTAACTTGACGACAAACGCCCAAACCGGACGTCTTGCCGTTGACACTGCGCTGGAATGAACCTCGCACCGCAGCGGCGATGGATAACGATAGTCCTGGATCTCGTCGGCGCCGCAAACAATTCGTGTCAAGCCCTCAACGCCGCCTTTTCGTTCTGTGTTTTCCTCAACTAACAATCGCTAACGAGTTAACACGAGAGTGCTGAAAAGCAGGCGTAAACTCCCGGTATGTACGATCACTTGAAGAAGGCTATACAGATTTGGAGAGTCGTTCGCTTGACCGATCGCCTCTTGCCCGACCGCCTCTGGCGCGAGAGGGCCGGCCAGTTCTGGGACCTGTTTAGACGGTGTCGTGAGATGGTGGAACCGGCCATGCCCAAATGCTCACCAAGGTGGACTTCGATTCCGGGTGAGCCCTTTTCGGGCGAATCTGTTTTTGACTCTACCTTGAGATGTCCAGCGACAGAGCTAAGGTCGGATAGCTCTCGACATTGCCAATCAGTTCAAGATATGGCCAAATAGCAGGATCTAAGGGCGCGAGATCGCACCAACTAACGGGAAAGCACCCGGTTGATTTCAGTTCAGTTCATACCAGATTGGATGAGCCTCATTCCGCGCACGCAATGATGGTGTCGGTTTTCAACGCGATAATCGGCCCGTGTGCGGGAGACCGCGTCCGTCGTGCGCCTCTCCAACTGGGCTGCGGTCACACATTCACCCGTCTGTAAACTACTGAATCTGCTAGCTTAGTGATTTGTCTGACAGGATCGGCAGGCTGTAAAGTACTGATTCTAAAGGGCATGATGGTAGCGCT
>JAOAPO010000605.1 GCA_025462945.1 Bryobacterales bacterium | reverse complement strand
TCTCGGTCTCGATGTCGAGCATTTCGGCAACGCGCGTCAGGCGGTCAACCGGATCGAAGATTTCGAGCAGTTCCTGCTTCTCTTCGATGGTGAGCTGCAGGTTCGCGCCCACCGTGTCCGCGAGCTTGCCGGGGTCGTCCACACGAATGGCGGCGACCATGGTTTCGTAGTTCAGATTCTGGCTGAGCTTGACGTACTGCTCAAACAGGGTGGTGACGCGGCCAGTAAGCGTTTCGAGCTGCGCGCCCTGATCCACCTTGAAGTTGAAGGTTCTGACGACAGCCTGGAAGAAGCCTTCGTCGTCCGAGACCGAGACAAGCTTCGCCCGTTCAACGCCTTCGACGAGCACCTTGATGTTGCCATCCGGCAGTTTCAGGCTTTGGACGATACTGGCGATGCAGCCAACATTGAAGATTTCGTTGGGACGCGGCTCGTCCGTGGAGGCGTCATGCTGCGTAGCGAGGAAGATCTTGCGGTCACCCGCCATCGCCTCTTCGAGCGCGCGGACACTGGACTCGCGACCCACCACGAAGGGGGTCATCATATGAGGGAAGATGACCACGTCGCGGATGGGCATCATCGGGAGACGTCTGGTATCGGATTTTTCTTTGACAGTCAGCATGTGTTTTTACGAACTCGCACCGTTTCTTCCATTGTAAGCAGGTACCGGACAGGGTAAGGCAGGTACCGAACAGGACTGCAGGTACAAAACGGATTGGGATCTGGTGTGTTTGATGGCTGGGCGGCACAGCTGGATTCAAGCCAGTGTGACACCGGACTCGGCCGCGATTCGTCGAATGTACGTTCTACCTTCGTCGTACTCCGCAGGGGTCTTCAGGTGCTCCAGCATCAACGGTGCGTCTTTCGGCAAAGCAGCGAGATTGCGGAGGTAGGTCTTGTAGTCCATCACACCTCGACCGGGAACAACTTCAAGGAAGTGGACGTTGTACTCGGGGATCCACTGAAGATCCTTGGCATGGCAGGAGGCGATCCAGCGGCCAAGCTTCCGGAACAGCTCGTCGATCAACGCGCCGTTGTTGTAGAACCGTTCGGGCGAGTTCACGGCATTGCAGACGTCCATATGAACGGCGAAGGCTTTGCGATCCACGGCTTTGATCAGCTGCAGGTAACTGTCGGGGCCATTAGGCAGGCTCCAGGGCATCATTTCGATGGTGAAGAGAGCCCGTGTGGGCTTCACCGAATCGATGACCTTGCGGCAGTTCTCGACCGTAGCTTCCAGAAATTCCTTCGAGAGGTTCTTCGGGTGAGCACCGTACCAGTAATCCGGATTGTACGATCCCGCGATGTCGACGCAATTTCGGGCACCCACCAGCTCGGCGAGCGCCAGGCGCTGGCTAACGTAATCCAGGTTCTGCCGGCGCTTGTCTGCGTCCGGATCGAGCATGTTGACCCACGCGCCGACCTCCGCGATGACGACATCCTCCGCCGCGAAAGCCTTTTCAATAGCTTTCACGCGGGCGGAATCAGTGACTTTGGCGTCGGGGCAGTAGGCTGCGCTGTAAGCGAGACGGCGGTGTTCTCTTGCCAGTTCAACAGGATCGTCGGACTTCAGGAAGATGGGTCCGCCCAGCCGCACCGGACGTCCGCGCTGGGCGGAAGCCGCGGCAGCGGACAAGAACGATGCGGCAAAGGCGCGACGGGTCAGCATTATGGGATGTTCGCAATTTGGGCGATCTCGTCGGGAGAGAGCCGGAAATCCGCTGCTCCCACCACGCCGTCCACTTGCTGCGGCGAACGCATCCCGACGATAGCGCCGGTAACTTCAGGCCGGCGGAGAGTCCAGGCTATAGCTACTTCGCCCGGCGTGCGGCCATGCTTGTTGCCGATCTCGCGCAGAACATCCACGACTTTCAGATTGCGGGTCAGCATCGGTTCCTGAAAGTAGGAGTTGCGGCGGCGGAAATCATCTTCAGGCAGCGAAGCGACCCGTTCGCGCGTCATCGCACCAGTCAGCATGCCGGACTTCATCGGCGCATACACGATGACGCCGATGTTGTTCGCGCCGCAGTACGGGAGGATCTCAGCATCGATCTCCGACTGGATGATTGAATACGGCGGCTGCAGCGACGTGATGGGGGCAATCGCCTGAGCGCGCGCCAGTTGAGCGGCATCGAAGTTGGAAACCCCGATCCAGCGGACTTTCCCCTGCTTCTTTAACTCAGCCAGCGTTGCCCAGCCCTCTTCCACATCTTCGTCGGGCTCCGGCCAGTGAATCTGATACAGATCGATGACGTCGATCTCCAGTCGGCGCAGGCTGGCCTCGCACTCCGCTATGATCGAGTCGCGTTTCAGGCTTTTGCGGATCTGCCGGTCCTCATCCCAGGTACGTTCGCACTTCGTGAACACGTAAGGACGGTTCGAACGGCCTTTCAGCGCCCTGGCGACGACTTCCTCGGAGTGACCAAGCCCGTACACGGCCGCCGTGTCGATCCAGTTCAGGCCCTTGTCAAGTGCGGCATGAATCGCACCAATCGATTCCTCGTCTTCCTGATGCCCCCAGGAAAAGGCCCAGCCGCTGCCACCCATGGCCCAGGCACCGATCCCGAGCGGCGTGATCTGGAGGTCGCTGTTACCGAGTTGTCTCGTCTGCATGAGAATACGTTATCGTATGAGTCCTCAGGCCCGGCGGTGGACCCTCGCGGTTGCCGGGACGGCATATTCGGGCAGCGCCATCCCGGGCGGCACCGCACTCATTGTCAGGGGCGAAATACCGAAGACGGAGTCCAGCAGCTCCAGCATTCGTCCTTCTGGCATCTCTGCTGCTTCTTTAACGAACGCGAGACAATCCTGATCGGCCTCGTAGCCAACACCGATCAAATCCCCACCTTCAATCTGACCGGATGCCATCAGATTCGAAATGGGATGAACGAGTGACCGTTCGATGGCGCGCTTGAGGTGCCTTGCCCCGTATTTCGTGTCGGTGCCAGTACGCAACAGAAACTGGCGCGCTGCGTCGCTGATGTTCAAAATGAAAGGGATCCCGGTCGGGGACTGCAACACTCGCCGCTGCACCTGAGCCAGTTCGATCTCCAGTATCTGCCGCAACTGCTCGGTGCAGAGCGCGCGGAATACGACCACCTTGTCCAGGCGATTCATGAACTCCGGCGTGAACTTCCGCCGTGCAGCTTCAACGCTGGCGCGCGAGAGGCGCTCGTTCAGCTTGTCCTCCACCTCGCCCGACTCCGGCGAATGCGTCAGTTCCCCGGACGCGAAACCAACCCCCGGCCGCAGCATCGCACTCATCTCGGCGCCACCAAGATTGGCCGTCATGAAGATGAAGGTTCGAGAGAAATCGACCCGGCGATTATCGCCCAGCGTGAGTGTCGCTTTGTCCAGAATTCCAAGCAGGAGGTTCCAAAGCGCATCGCTGGCTTTTTCGATTTCGTCGAACAGTACGAAGCTCATGCGAAACCGCTCGGTGTGATATTGGTTCAGAACGTCCTGAGACAACATCGGATGAGTCTCCCGGTGCCCGAGGTACCCGGGCGGCGAACCGATGAGTTTGGCAATCTCGTGGCTATGCTGAAACTCGGCGCAGTCTACCTTCACCACGGCTCGGGCATCTCCCGCCAGTGACTCGGCTGTAGCCTCCACCAGACGCGTCTTCCCCGTGCCAGTGGGACCCAGAAACAGGAAGTTGCCCACGGGTCTGCCCGCGCTCTGCATACCCGCCAGATACGTCTGGTAGATATTGACAATCTGCTCGACGGCCTCCTCCTGGCCGACGACCTTTTTTCTAAGCTCCCGATGCAGTCTGTCCGCATCGTACCCCGTCAACAGCGGGTCGAGTGTTCTGTTTAGCCGGATCATCTTCGCTGCCCGTCCTCCCCCAACATCAATGCCTTCGCTAGCTCTTTTTTGTGGCAGGTTTCGAAGGGCGAATCTCTACGCGGCTGACAGTTGTCCGTCGCGGCATAGTCAATAACATGTGCACCACATCAGCTACATCTTCCGGCGCGATCTTCCAGTCCGCACCGCTGTCGGCAGCGCCCCGGCCAAACTCCGTGGCAACGCTGCCCGGCATCACATAGGAAACACGAACTCCATCGTTACGGTGATCCAGCATCGCAGCTTCAGAGAAACCATTAACGCCGAACTTCGTCGCATTGTAACCAGCGCCGCCGGCAAACGGATTCTTGCCGGCCAGCGAACTGATGTTGATGATGTCGCCACCTCCCTGCTGTTTGAATATCGGCAGAACCTCGTGACAGCAATAGTAGACACCTGTAAGATTCACTCCGATCATCTGGTGCCACTCTTCGGGAGTTAGGTCAGCGGCCGCGCGAAACGTTCCCACGCCCGCATTGTTGATAAACGCGTCGATGCGACCAAACCGGGCCATGGTCGCGGAGACGAACGCCTTGACGTCATCCAGTTTCGACACGTCTGCCACCGAGCCGGTCAGTTCCCCCAGACCGGCAAGTTCTTCCAGAGCCGTCTGCAGTGAGGTGGCACTGGTGCCACAAACCGCAACGCGCGCGCCGTCATTGAGAAGCCGCTCTGCGATGGCGCGTCCGATTCCGCGCGTGCCGCCAGTGATCGCTATCGCTTTTCCAACAAGATTGTTCTGAGCCATGCCTTCATCATGCAACGAGAACAAGAGGCGCGCGATGGCCGCATGCTGCATCATGACAGCAGATAAATTGATGCTATGATGCTGACGTGCGGACAACAATCACCATCGAGCCGGACGTCGAAGCACTCATCCAGAAAATTATGCGGGAGCGTGGAACCTCTTTCAAAGAGGTAGTCAACTCCGGCTTACGCAGCGGTCTCGCACCTAACAGAGCGAGAAAGTCGTTCGAACAACGCACTTTTTCAATGGGATCACCTCAGGATTTCCGGTGGGAAAAGGCATTGGCTGTGGCCGACGCGCTTGAGGATGAAGAACTCGTCAGAAAGCTGTCGCTGCGTAAGTGATCATCGTCGACGCGAACCTTCTTATCAACGCTGTCAATGATCACGCGCCTGATCATCGCAAGTCGAAAGCATGGCTTGAGAGCGTGCTTAGTGGCAAAGAAACAGTTGGCTTGCCGTGGACGGTGCTCCTGGCGTTTTTACGAATCTCGACGCGGATCGGGATTTTTCCAAACCGACTCTCGTCTGAGGAGGCACTGGACATCATTGACGGCTGGCTGGCTCAGCCGTCCGTGGTAATCGCCGAACCCGGCCCTCGACACGCTCGGTTGCTAAGAGACCTGCTCGCGCCACTTGGCGCCGGCGGGAACCTCACATCGGATGCGCATCTGGCAGCGATAGCGATCGAGAATGGGGCTCTACTCTACTCGTTCGATTCTGACTTCGCAAGGTTTCCCCGACTCAACTGGCGCAACCCTCTCGCTTGAGCAAACCTCTCGCTTTGAAAGATGGAAGGGAAGCCCGTCGATCCGCGCATCGAGCAGATGGCACTCGCGCGCCTCCGAGTGCTGGCAGCCCACGAAGTGGGGCATACGCTCGGTCTGCAGCATAACTTCGCCGCCAGCATGAAAGACCGTGCAAGCGTGATGGATTATCCACCGCCAACGGTCAAGCTCAACGCGGCCGGCGAGATCGACCTCAACGATGCGTACGCAACGGGCATCGGCGAGTGGGCTTCAGTTACATCGAGGACTTTGAGACCGCAGGCAAGCAGATACGCGTACACCCCGTCGAAGTCTTCCGGGGCGCGCGTCGGGTCGTCCGGTGAGCCAGTCGGAACAAAGATCGCCATTTCTTTACGGAAGCGCGTCAGAAGGACGCGGTACTTGTTCTTTATGCGTGTCTGCGCATCGTCTGCGGAATCCTGTGGGTCTCCGGTGCCGACCACCGCGACCCACTTGGTTCCTCGCAGCTTTCGCGGCACAACTCGCGCCTGAGGGAATATCAAGTCTCCGCCCCAAAGTACGGCAACAAGATCGAGTTCCAGTCCCTGAAGCTCGAACTCGCTCAAGGCAACTTCAAGCTGATTGGAGGATCGGTAGTCGCCCTTCGGCTCGAGGAACCACTTCACGTAATCGACTCCGCCGAGAAAATCGAACGTGGGTGCCTCGACTCCTTCTGCTCGCAGCCTGACCGCCCCGGAACTCGCCACTAACCCGGCTCTTCGATATCCTTGCGCGTTAGCGGTCAACCAGCTCCGCGCGACGGATAAGTCTCTGGTGACATGGATCGGGAAGTCCGATCGAGCCAGCCTCTTGGCCACGCCTGGCTGCCCGCTGAGAACTGCGTTGACCCAGGCAGCCGTATCCTCGGACTCGAACGATCGCCTGGGTACCGCCAGATGCAGCGAAGAGTTCCGAATCACATTGCCGTGAGACTCTTCAGCCCGGAACAATCGTGAACCCGCGACAGATGGACCGCCGTCCAATGCTTCCGGGGATGTCACAACTTCCCAATGTGGGTTGGCGGCAAGCGCGTCTCCCCAGGCTGCCAGGCCGGCCTCGCCCGCGTGAATCTCCTGACCTCCACCTACCAGCCCGATAACAACGGCCCATCCCTGGTGCCGCCCCATGACCTCCAGCATCATTGCTGGTTCTGACACAGAGATCTTGAAGCGCTTCTCATTTCTCGCTGCGGTCCACGCGCGCTGCGCCTCGTCGAACACAATCAGGCGGTCACTTGGTGGGCGCGTATCTGAGTAAGTATCTCGGACAAACCGGTGCATTTCCCTCACGCGGGAGCGAACTGCCGCGTGCTTACCCCGCTGCGTCGCCCAACACTTCGAACGAGCGCTTCCTGGAGCACCTTCACGAGCGGGCCGTTACCCGACAGAAAAGACGCCTGCTCATTGTCCAGGTCCATCTCATTCGCAAGATGCTGCACCACGTTTAGCCCCGCCAACGTCTTACCTGCACCTGGCACCCCCGTGATCAAAATCAACTTTTTTGTACCCCGATTGCGTGCTTCTCGGACTATGCACGTAACGGCTGTTTGTGTGAGTTCAAGATTGTCAATGCCAGCTCGCGAATGCGCCAACTCTCGCACGTCGTGGTTCCGATAGATCGCAGACGCGGCCTCGATCATTGTCGGCACGGGGAAGTACCGTGACCGCTCCCAGGCGGTGCTCTCGATCGGCGCCTGCCTGTTGCCCCACGCCCGGTGGCAGACACACATTGCGCTTGCCAAGCCTTCGGGTTTCACGGCAGCACCCTGTTTACTCGCCTTCAGGTCAACGGGCACCAGTCCCCGGAAAGAGCCGACGGCGATCGGTATGGCCCTGCGTCCGCGGGACTCTTCATGGAAGTCGGCCAGGTTCAGAGCGTAATCCTGTGCCTGTTGAAGCGCGGCGCGGCCGGTCGTTGATTCGCCGCATTTGTACTCGATCACGTAGATGATATCGTCGGCCAGGAGCACGCAGTCAATCCTTTGTCCAACGACGGGGAGAATGTATTCCAGCAAGAGAGTCCACTCCGCGGATGCCGGGAGAGCCTTCGCCAAATCCCGCAGCGAGGTCTGGAGCTCGACAAACTCGTGTTCCCAGGAGAACGTTGTGTCCCGTGTCGTATCAAAGCCTTCTCGAGCGAGGCCGCCCGTCAGCGTGCCGAGCAGTTGCACATTTTCAGCATTGATGAAGGCGGACAGTCGACCTGAATACAGAGCTCCCATAGGTGGCGTAATTCTACCTGCACCCCTATAGTCCTCACGGGCAACCTGCTTTCGACTACCATAAAAGAGAATGCAAGAAGGCTTTGGGCGTAGCTGGAGAGAGGTTGCAGACCATCATCACGCAGCGCTGGTGAGCGAACTGGCGTTGGCCTTTGACTCACAGCTCAACGGTGCCGTTTCTGAGGCCGTGGCGGAGGAACGTCGGCGCGGCGATGCAAGGGCCGAGTCCGCACGTACCCTGGCCCGCAGCGAGACTCAGGAACACGCCCGCCGCACAGTCAGCGACGATCTCAACCAGGCCCTCCGGCGCGTCCGGCAGACACCCTCGAAAGGTGGTGTGCTGGCGCTCCTCGCCGAAGCCAGTTCCGCCTGGGCCAACAGTGCCGCGGTCCTTTCCATCGGCGAGGACGGAGACACCGCCCAGATCGCGGCATCCCGAAATCTCAACCTCGGCAACGAACCCGAGGCGATCAGCCTCGACGACGCAACCGCGCTCCAGTCCGTCATCGACACGGGCGATCCGGTCACCTGTTTGGCATCGCCATCGCAGCTCTCAACCTCGCTATCGGAAGCTTTTGGCTCCGATAAGAAATGCCAGTTGCTCCCCGTCACTGTGCGGGGTCGCGTGGCCGTCATTCTGCTGGCGGCCGACGATGTCGTAACCGGTGCTCTCGAACTGCTCACCGAAGCCGCCGGCATGAGACTCGAAGTCCTCGACCTTCCATCGGCACTGAAGCCACTTCCCGCTCCCGGCCTGGTCCAAATCGGCACTCCCGCCGTCGCTCCAACGCAACTCAAAGACGGCGCGCCTAAATGGGACGAACTGCCTGCCGCCGAACAGAAAGCCCACCTCCACGCGCAGCGCATCGCGCGGGTCCGGGTAGCCGAAATCCGTCTCTATCAGGGCGAGGCGCTGCGTCAGGGCGTGTTCACTGGCAACATCTATGCAAGTCTGCGAGAGCAGATCGACCAGGCGCGCACCGAATTTCTGCAAACCTGCCTAACCCAGTCGCCCACCATGGTCGACTATCTTCATCTTGAAATCCTACGGAGTCTTGCGCATGACGATGAACGTCTGCTGGGTAGCGATTACCCGGGCCCGATGGTTTAGCTTTCTCGCCATCCCCGCGCTCGCGCTGGCTGCCGACGCGCAGACGGCGAGGCTTGGTCGCGGAGTCAACGCCTACGATCTTCGCGATTTTCCAACGGCTACTCAAACGCTTCGCGGGCTCCAGGTTCCGAAGGTTGCCGACTACACCGCGTACTACCTCGGTTGGTCCGAGCTTCTGGCCGGTTCGCCCGAGGCCGCCGTTCGCGTTTTTGACACCTACAGCTCGAGGCCTGTTGAAGAGTCACCGCTGGCCGGCAAGATTTCAGTGGCACATGCCCGGGCGCTGATCAACCTCAAACAGCCGACCGCCGCAACGCGTGCCATCGAGATCCTGAGATCCGCGCCTTCCCTGCCGCAACCGGAAGCCCTGTTCGTGCTCGGCACGGCCTACGAACTGGCCGGAGACCGGCTGAATGCCCTGTTCTGCTACCGCAAGGCTTACTACGGCTATCCCGTCAATGATTTCTCGATCCAGTCACAGGCGGCCATCGAGAAGCTGCGCTTGCAGATGGGCGCAAACTTCCCCGAGGCGTCCGCGTCCGACAAACTCGAACGCGCCCGCCATCTGCTGGAAGTCCGCGATTACCGGACGGCTCTCGCCGAGTACACCGCGCTCGCGTCGTCCCTCCCCGACCCGGCGAGGGATGAAGCTCGCGCAGGTGTCGGCGCGGCGCAATACCTCAGTGGCGACGCTGCCGGAGCTTTTCGCTACCTCAAGAGCTTCCAGCTTTCCGTCGACGAAGAAGACGCCCGGCGCCTGTACTACCTGAGCGAAGCAGCAAAGAAGCTGAGCGATGACACGGAGATGCTCGCGGCGATCCGAACGCTCAACCAGAAGTACGAGCGCTCGCCCTGGCGACTCAAAGCACTGTTATCGGCTGCAAACCGGTTCATTGTTGCGAACGACGCCTCGCAGTACACCCCACTTCTGCGCGCTGCTTTTCAGGAATTCGGAGACGACCCGGCAACGGCTGCGCCCCACTGGAAACTGACCTGGGACGCCTACCTGAACGGGCGCAACGAGCGGATCCCGCTGATGCGCGAGCAGATCCTGCGTTACCCGCGCGATTCACGTTCTTCGACAGCGCTCTACTTCCTCGGACGAGCCGCATCGGCAGCCGGCAAATACGGTGAAGCCCGGGCCTGGTATGAGCGCAACAGCGTCGCCTTCCCCCACTTTTACTACGCCGTGCTGTCGCGCGAACGACTGATGGAGTCGAAACTGCTGACTGCCAAGCCGGACAAAGCCACCAACGAGTGGCTCGACCAGATCGACTGGGGAGCACCGCGGGATTTCTCAGCAGTCGTAGCGAACGCGCCCACGCGCCTTCGTGTGGAGCGCGCCCGTACCCTTATGGCTGCGGGCCTTGCCGAACTGGCCGACGCGGAACTTCGCTTCGGCGCCCGCACCGAGAAGGAGCAGCCGCATCTCCTCGCAATCGAACTGGCGCGCAGCATGCCGACGCCATTCAACGCTCTTCGCATCATGAAAAGCTTCTCGTCGGACTACCTTTCGATTCCTTTCGAAAGTGCGCCGCTCAGCTTTTGGCAGATGCTGTTTCCGCTTCCTTATAAGGACGATATCGACCGCGCCGCCGCCGGCATGGGCCTCGATCCGTTCTCCGTCGCTGGTCTGATTCGGCAGGAGACAGAGTTCAACCCGTCCGCGTCGTCTGGCAAGCAGGCCCTCGGCCTCATGCAGTTGCTGTTTCCCACGGGGCGCGAAGTCGGCCGCCGTCAGGGCATACCGGTTCCAACGGCCCGCACACTCTTTGACCCCGCCATTAACATCCGGCTCGGCACTGCCTACCTCAAGCAGCAGCTCGACCAGTGGAGGGGCGACTGGACCCAAACGCTGGCTGCCTATAATGCTGGTCCTGGTCGCGTGCGGCAGTGGCTCGCGTGGGGTCAGACCTACAACGAACCCGCTGAGTTCGTTGAGAGCATTCCGTTCAACGAGACGCGCGACTACGTGCAGGCCGTGCTGCGCAACGCCGATATGTATCGGAGACTCTACGGGCCGAACGGTCAGGCACGCGCGAAGGCGCAGGACGTGAGCGACAACTACGACACGCCCGCCGTTTACCTCACCAGCCTGCCGAAAGCTGCGCGAACCCCGGGCGGGGGGCTAAAGGCTGCGCCCCGGAAAGCCGCACCGCTCGCGAAGACAACGCGTAAGCGCAGTGGGACGCCCCAGGCCAAAAAGAAGGCCGCAGCCGGGCGTCCGGGCGCCTGATTCGCTCACCTCGTGTGAGACGATACGCATATGCCAACCGCGGCCGCGAAGAGCTTTCGGAGCGCCAGAACAGCTGATTTCACCGAATCCGTCATCCGCGAGATGACCCGCCTTGCCATGTTGCATGGTGCCGTCAATCTCGCCCAGGGTTTCCCCGATTTTGCCGCGCCGGTCAACCTCAAACAAGCCGCTATCGACGCCATCAACGCCGATCACAACCAGTACCCCATCACCTGGGGCACTAAACCATTCCGCGACGCCATCTCGCGCAAGTACGCCCGAACGTACGGCCTCGAAGTGGACCCGCAGACCGAAATCACGGTCTGCTGCGGCGCGACCGAGGGCATGATTGCCTCGTTACTGGCAGTGTGCGATCCCGGCGACGAGGTCGTCGTCTTCGAACCCTTCTACGAGAACTACCACCCGGACACGCTGCTTTGCGGGGCGACCCGCAAGCTGGTCACCTTGTACGCGCCGGACTGGAGCTTCGACCCGGATGAGCTTCGGGCTGCGTTCTCACCGCGCACCAAGGCCATCATCATCAACACGCCGAATAATCCGACCGGCAAAGTCTTCAACCTGGCTGAACTGACGCAGATTGCCGAACTCTGCCAGGAGTTCGACGCCCTCGCGATCACTGACGAGATCTACGAACACATCACCTACGACGGCGAGCAGCACATCCCGATCATGACGCTGCCCGGCATGCGTGACCGCTCTCTGCTGATCAACAGTATGAGCAAGACGTTCTCCGTCACTGGCTGGCGCGTGGGCTGGGTGATCGCTTCGCCGGACCTCACGAACTCCATCCGCAAGGTGCACGATTTCCTCACGGTGGGCGCTGCCACCCCGCTGCAACAGGCGGGCGTGATGGCCCTCGACCAGCACGATGATTACTTCAACGGGCTGTCAGCCGAGTACTCCGGCCGGCGAACGGCTGCGATGGCAATGCTGACCGCCGCTGGCTTCCATTGCTTCAATCCGCACGGCGCGTACTACGTGATGACCGATATTTCGGCGTTCGGCGCAAGGAACGATGTCGAATTCGCGCGGCACCTGGTCGAGAACATCGGCGTCGCGGCCGTCCCGGGCTCCAGCTTTTACTCCAGGCCGTCGCTTGGCGCAAACCAGCTGCGCTTCTGCTTTTGCAAGAAATACGAGACCCTCGAAGCCGCCGGCGAACGTCTCCTGAAACTCGGGCGAGGTTAAGCGCCAGTGGATCGGGACTCCAAACGCGCGCTCGGTAAGTACACTTCTCTGGCGCTGTTGCTCCCAATCTCCACCGGGGTAGGCTACCTGATGGGCTACGGCCTTGACAAGCTCTTCCACACCACGTGGCTGGGCTGGGTATTTATGGTGGTGGGCACCATCTCTGGCTTCATCTCGCTGATTCGTGAACTCGACAGCGAAAAGTAATGGCCGAGTTCGACTTCAACAAAGCGATCGCCCGCATCCCGCGGTGGTTGCTGCTCCTGGCAGCAGTCGGCACAGGGGTTGCGCTGTTGCGTTTCGGGGTGTCGATCGCAGGTGGCTTTCTGCTGGGAGCCCTCGCCGCCTGGTTCAATTTGAAGCTGGTGGAACGGGCGGCGAGGCGTGTGACCGCCGCGGACACGGGTTCCAGATCGGGCGCGCGCGGGCTCTTTATCCAGTTCTCAGGATTGGTCTTAGGTGGCTTTGTTATAATTCACTTTTCGGGGTTTAGTCTCCCGGCAGCCTTCGTTGGATTCTTCGCTTGTCCCGCTGCGGTGCTGCTGGAAATCATCTACGAACTGCTGACCCCCAACCGCTAACGCACAAATGACTCACGAAACCTGGCTTGCAATATTCTTCAATAACCACTTTGCCGGACTTGGCAATTCTCTGCTCTCTCTTGCAGGCCAGAAGGCGACCAACCCGGCGGAGCCGTGGGCCGATTTCATGGTCATGCAGATTTTGGTCGCGATCCTGATGGTGGCGATTCTGCTGGCCGTTCGCAGCAGCCTTTCCGTGGAGAAACCCGGTAAGCTGCAGCACATCTTTGAACTGATTCACAGCTTCATCACCGAGACCTCTCACGAGCAGGTTGGCCATGAAGGCCATAAGCACGTTCTGCTCTTCGAAACTCTGTTCATCTTCCTGCTGCTGGCCAACCTGATCGGCCTGATCCCCGGCTTCATGAGTCCGACGCAGGCGATCTATGTGCCGCTCGGCTGTGCCCTGGTTGCCTTTCTCTACTACAACTACGTGGGCCTGCGGAAAGACGCTGGCGGTTACCTGAAGCACTTCCTCGGTCCAATTCCGGTCTTGGCTCCCCTGATGATTCCGATTGAAATTATCAGCCACATCGCCCGCCCGTTGTCGCTCACCATCCGTCTGTTCGCCAATATGTACGCGGGCGAGCAGGTGACGCTGGTGTTCCTGAGCCTGACCTATCTCGTTGCCCCCGTGATCTTCATGGGGTTGCACGTTTTCGTATCCGTTCTGCAGGCCTACATCTTTGTGCTCATGACGATGATCTATGTTGCTGGCGCAGTGGCTGAAGAACACTAGATTTTTGCAACGCAGTCCGCGTGAGGCCTCCCGCCCCCAGGCGAGGAACGCAACCACCTCCGGACCGCGAATTATACAAGGAGTAACAAACACAATGAAGAGCAAGATGTTTTTCCTCATGATCGCGATGATGTTCATCGCGGTTCCGATGTTCGCTCAGGGCGGCGCTGCCACTGAGTCTTCCTACCACCCGTACGCCGCGGTAACGGCCGGTTTCGCTATGGCGATCGCCTCTGGCCTCTGCGCCCTGGGTCAGGGTAAGGCAGTTGCCGGTGCGGCTGAAGGTATGGCCCGCAACCCCGCGGCAGCCGGTTCCATCCGGTTCGCGCTGATTCTCGGCCTCGTGCTGATCGAATCGCTCGCGCTATACACGTTCGCCATCATCTTCGCGAAAGTTAGCTAGTCGTTCCAGCAGTTCCAGGCTGTATCAGAGAAGGGCGGGGATTGCATCTCCGCCCTTTTCTATTGGCGCGATGTGCCTGGATTTGTCCCACCAGACCCACGTTAGACCCACCCCGATGAGGATGAGCGCGAGGCAGAGCCCGTCCCAAAGTCCAACCGCACCCCACCCCCTGCCGAAACAGAGCCAGTACCCCAGCGGCAGGGCAATCACCCAATAGCCCACCAGATTCCAGACCATCGGGGTGCGGGTGTTCCCCAGACCTCGCAGTGCGCCCGTGGCGACGGTCTGCAGGCCGTCGAAGAGCTGGAAAATTGCAGCAATCACGAAAAGGGTGCCCGTGAACGCGATCACCCGGCGGTCGTTCGTGTATACCGCCGCGATCTGGCGAGGCAGCAACAGGAAGGCGACCAGCGAGCAGAGTTCGAAGACAACGGTGATGCCGATCGCCGTCCACCCGGCTCGCTGTGCGCCTTTGAGATCGCCCGCGCCAAGCGCTCGCCCAACCGACACCGCGGCCGCTGATGCAATTCCCAGCGGCACCATATAGGTGACCGCCGCAGCGTTGAGTGCGATCGTGTGGGCGGCGAGACTGACCGGGTCGAGGCTGCCTGCGACCGCCGTCGCGAGGTTGAAAATGCCTACTTCCAGGCCGATCGTAACGCCTGCGGGCAGACCGAGTTTCAATAGTTTCCTGATTCGCTCGAAGTCCGGCTTGAGTTGCCCGAAGGCACCCCGGTCCCGCAACCACACGCCCGTTACCATCACTCCGGCGAGGTAGATGCGGGCGACCACTGTGGAGAGCGCCGAGCCGCGGATCCCCATCGCCGGCGCGCCCCATCGTCCATAGATGAGTATCCAGTTGCCGAAAAGGTTCACCAGGTTTGCGGTGACCAGTCCGAATGCCACTGCCCGAACGCTGTGAATGCCCTGCAGATAGCGCCGAAACGTGGTGTAGACCAGGAGCGGGGGAAGGCTCCACAACAGAACGCTGTTGAAGGCGCGTGCGCCGCTCAGAATCTCTGGACGGACCCCGATGACGTTCAGCAAAGGGAACGCGGCCGTCACGATCAGCATCAGCAGCGGCGCAATCAGGGCGCAAAGTCCGACCCCGGCCGCCAGAGAGCGCCGCGCTTCACCCCAGTTCCCCGCGCCGAAGGCCTGCGAGACCATCGTGTCGAGTCCGGACATGAGCCCGAGGCCGAAGATCGCAACGCCATAGAACAGGGCCGAACCGACGCTGGTAGAGCCGATCGCCACGGCGGAGTTCGGCAAGCCGCCCACCATGATGTTGTCGACGACCGACATCGCCATCCAGCCAAGCTCGGCCAGAGCGAGCGGGATGGCGATGCGCAGCATGGCCCGGATGTCAGGCACAAGCGGTCGACGCCCTGGCCCTGCCCCGCGGGTCATGCGCCTGGCTTGAGCAATCGTTCGATGGTCTCGACGTCGAACACGCAGCCGCCCCAGGTGCCGCCGCTGGCGTTCTGCAGGACCGCCCAGAGCCGTGAGTCAGCGGGGAGTTGAGCGTCGGGTGTGAGGTCGGTGCGCAACGGGCGCGACGCCAGGATCTGGTCTCCGGCTTCCACAGAGCCATCTTCGCCGATGAGGTTTACGGTGCCGATGAGGTTGTTGCGATCGATCGTGATCTCGATCGTGTCGCCCTCCCGGAGCTTACCCACCGGGCCCCCGGCCAGTGCCTCCGGGGTAACGTGCCCGATGCAGGCACCGGTGGATACGCCGCTAAAACGAGCGTCGGTGATGACGGCCACGTGCTTGCCGAACGAGAGGTGCTTGAGCGCCGACGTGATCTGGTAGATCTCTTCCATGCCCGAACCAAGAGGCCCGCGGCACATCAGAACGATCACGTCGCCCGACTGTATCGGATGAGTCCCTTTTCCTTTGATGGCGTCGATTACGGCAGATTCCGTCTGGAAGACGCGGGCGGGGCCGCGCTTGCGGTACACGCCATCCTCACCCACCACGCTCGGGTCGATAGCCGTGCTCTTGATCACTGAGCCCCCGGGTGCCAGATTGCCCGTCGGGAAGGTTACCGTCGACGTCAGTCCGTTAGCGCGAGCAGCGTCCGGCGACATGATGACGTCTGAGGGATCGATGCCGTCGCGCTCGCGCAGAACTTTGCGAATTTCGGCGCGGCGCTCTGACTGCTCCCACCAGTCGAGCATCGTACCGATGTTCTCGCCCGAAACCGTCATGGCGCTCGTGTCGAGCAGGCCCGCCCGGCGGAGGTGCAGCATCACTTCCGGAACTCCGCCCGCCATGAACACCTGAACAGTCGGGAAGTACTTGGGTCCGTTGGGAAGCGCGTCCACCAGACGCGGAACCTCTCGATTGACGCGAGTCCAGTCGTCCACACTCGGACGGCGCAGGCCCGCCGCGTGCGCGATGGCGGGAATGTGCAGAATGAGATTCGTGGAGCCGCCGAACGCTGCGTGTACGATCATGGCGTTCGCCAGCGAGGCGTCCGTCAGCACTTTGCTCATCGTCAGGCCCAATGACTCCAGACGAAGCACAGCGCGCGCGGACCGCCTTGCCATATCCAGCCACACTGGCTGGCCCGATGGTGCCAGCGCGGTATGCGTCAGTGACATGCCCAGGGCCTCACCAACCACTTGCGAGGTCGCGGCGGTACCGAGGAACTGACACCCGCCTCCGGGGCTGGCGCAGGCTCGGCAGAGGTACTCGGCGGCATCTTCGATCGACAGTTCACCGTGTGCGTAGCGTGCGCCTACTGATTGCACGCGTCCGGCGTCTTCACCCTGTTCCGGCAAGAGGGTGGTTCCGCCCGGGATGAGGACGCACGGGAAGTTGGGGGTTCCGGCGAGCGCCATCATCATGGCGGGCAGCCCCTTGTCGCACGTAGCCACACCGATCACGCCAGAGCGGGTCGGCAACGACCGAATCTGGCGCCGAAAGATGGTGGCCGCATCGTTGCGGTACGGAAGGCTGTCGTACATGCCCGGCGTACCCTGCGTACGTCCGTCGCAGGGGTCTGTGCAATAGGCTGCGAACGGTACCGCGCGATTCGCCGCCAGTTCCTTCGCGGCTTCTTCCATAAGAAGGCCGACTTCCCAATGTCCTGTGTGATACCCCAGTGCGACGGCCGTCCCGTCGGGACGCCGAATACCACCGTGTGTCGATAGGATCAGGATTTCCTTGCCGCCGAGGAGCTTAGGATTCCAGCCCATCCCGGCGTTTTGCGCCCACCCGAAAAGGTCCCCCGAGGGACGGTTGAGAAGCATTTCGGCCGTGATTGGGACGCTGCCCTGTGGCCCTGGAGCCTTGGACCGCACGTCGTAAACGGACGGGTCGGACTGCAGAAGGGAGTCAAAAGTTGGAATCGACATGGAAACCCAATTGTATCGGTCGGCCTGATTCCATCAATGCCCCGGAGATGGTTTCTTCTCCGCAGCCGGGGGTGGAGTTGCCGCCGGAGCTTGCGCGGGCTTGCCGTGCTCTTCCGCGGATGCAGCCTTTGCTTCCGGTGGTGGAGGCGGTCCCTCCTGTTTCTGATACTGGATAATCAGCGTGATGCGCCGGTTCGCCGCATTCTCAGGGTCGTCCCGTTCCCGCGGACTCTGATCGGCGAAACCGCGGACCTGGCTCACCTGATCCAAACGCACTCCCTGCTCCTGCATCCAGCGCCTCGCGGCATTGGCGCGGTCGGTTGAAAGTTCCCAGTTCGAATAGCCACCGCGTCCCGCAAACGGCCTTGAGTCCGTGTGACCTTCCATCGTGATCTTGTTTGGCAGCTTGCCGATCTCCTCGGCCAGGGTCTTCAGAATATCCTTCCCATAACCGGTTGGGTTCGCATTACCGGATTCGAAAAAGGTGCCCTTTTCATCCTCGATCAGTTCGATACGAAGGCCCTCGCCTGTTACCGTGATCACGATATTTTGCTTGATATGCTCCAGAGAACCGGTATCGCGGACGGCCTGTTCCAGCTTCTCTTTCAGGCGCTTCATGTCGTCTTTGTGGACGGGCAGACTTTCGCTGCCGGCACCGCGGAGTCCGTTGCCCACGTCCCTCCCGTGACCCTTCGGATCTGTGAAATACCCGCCCACCGCCTTCTGCACCTGCTCACTGCTGCTCAACAGCCAAAGCACGATGAACAATGCCATCATTGCGGTCACGAAGTCGGCATATGCGACCTTCCAGGCGCCACCATGGTGGCCTCCGTGCCCCGCGACCTTCTTCCGGATGATGATGATCTGCTGCGCCGGTTGAGCCATCCCTAAGCCGCCTTCGCCGCCGCGGCACCGCCCTTACACGCCGCTTCCATATCTTTGAAGGAGGGTCGCCTGTCGTGTGGGATCGCGCGCCGGGCAAATTCGACCGCGATCATCGGCGCCATGCCTTTCGCAAACGCCATCAGGCCAGCCCGGAGCATTTGGTAGAACTGCCCCTCGGCATCGATCA
>JAOAPO010000571.1 GCA_025462945.1 Bryobacterales bacterium | reverse complement strand
CAGAAAGACATGCCGGAAGTCGATGCGATCATCGGCACGAATGAACTCGATAAGGTTGTGGCGATCTGCGAGGGCATGGAAGACGATTCCACCGCCCCGGAGAACGGCCTTTATCTCTATCACGATCTGACGCCGCGCGTTCTGGCTACCCCGAAGCACTTTGCGTATATCAAAATCGCCGAAGGCTGCGACCATCCCTGCACCTTCTGCGTGATCCCGCAGTATCGCGGCCAGTTCCGCAGTCGCCGTTTCGAATCAGTGATCTCCGAGGCCACGCGGCTGTTCAGCCAGGGCGTCAGGGAAATCAATCTCATCGGCCAGGACACAACCTGTTACGGCGAAGATTTCGGCCTGAAAGACGGCCTCGCTGTACTGCTGGGCCGCCTCGCTCAGATCGAAACCGAACAGCAAAAGTGGGTTCGGTTCCTGTACGCCTACCCGAATCGGGTCACCCAAAAGCTGCTCGATACGATCGCTGAGCACGCCGATCTGGTCAAGTACATCGATATGCCGCTGCAGCACGCCAGCGCGTCCGTCCTCAAGAGGATGAAGCGTGGCGCCAACGGCGATATCTTCCTGCGCTTGATCGAGAAGATCCGGGCCACGATCCCTGGCGTCGCAATTCGGACCAGCTTTATCGTCGGCTTCCCGGGCGAGACGCAGGAAGACTTCGAGACGCTCAGCCAGTTTGTGGAAGCGGCCAAATTCGACAACATGGGCGTTTTTGCCTACTCGGACGAAGACACCAGCCGCAGTTTCGAACTGGACGGTAAGGTTGGGCCGAAAGACATCGGCAACCGCAAGCGCCGTCTCATGTCGATCCAGCGCCGGATTTCGAAGGCACGTAATAAAAAATGGATTGGTCAGGAGGTCTCCGTCCTCGTCGAGGGTCCCTCTCCCGATACCGACCTTCTCTGGCAGGCCCGCATGTCTACCCAGGCCCCCGAGATTGACGGCTATGTCCTGATTAACGACGTGGAGGGTGAAGAACCGGCCGCCGGTCAACTGCGCCGCCTGATTGTTACTGAGTCGCACGACTACGACCTGATCGGCACACTGTTGCCGTCGACCGAAGTCACCCCGGTGTTCAAGCCGACTCCGCTCATCCAGATTTCAGCTTCACGCTCTCCTGAACTCGTTTCCGCCGCAAGATGATTTGCCCGATTTGCAAGAAACCCGTCGACCCCGCCGATAAACTGGCGCCCTTCTGTAGTGATCGATGCAAGCTGCTCGATCTTGGCGCCTGGGCCTCCGGCGACTACATCATTTCAACCGAACCGCTTTTCGACCTGGAGAAAGACCAGGGGAATGGCGAATAAACGAACCCAGTCCGCCTGGCTGTTCGCCACCTTCTTCGGAGCCGGATACTTCCCGAAAGGGCCTGGAACGGCCGGGTCACTCGCGGCCGTCTTGCTGGCTATCCCGTTTATTCACTTCGGTTTACCCCCTTGGGGCTTCGCCGCAATGGCTTTGTTTTTTCTCTGGCCCGCGATCTCTGCGGCAGATACCGTGGCCCGCGAGGCCTCCCGGAAAGATCCTCAGATTGTGGTCATCGACGAGGTTCTGGGCCAATGGATCACCCTCGCCGGCGCCCAGCGCTTCAACTGGCGATCCGTCGTGATTGGCTTCCTTTTGTTCCGTTTTTTCGACATCCTGAAACCCCCGCCGGTGCGTCAAATAGAGCAGGTACCCGGAGGCGCGGGAATTGTGCTGGACGACATGATGGCTGGTGTCTACGGCGCACTTGTCTTATACGCCGCAGGGTGGTATCTCTATTAACGCTTACGCACGACTGAACTAAACACTATGGCAACCCGCAAGACTGCAAATCCACGACCCACCATCACTGGCGTTCAGCCGGAGGCCGCCATCGCCGGGGGCGAAATCTACATCCATGGCAACGGCTTCGGCGCTGGGGACAAAATGGAGCGCCCCGTCGTCATGATCGGCGACATGCCGGCGCACCCGATGATCGGTTCGGACTCGTTCGTCGTGGTCAGGGTGCCGGATGGGGCTTCCGCCGGAGATCTCGTCGTGGGTGAAGGCGATAAGGCGAGTCAGGTCTGGAGCTGTGACATTGGAGTTGCAATAGCGGAAAACCTGCACCCCGTCACCAACCCCGCGGTCGACAGCTTCGGCAACATCTACACCACGTTCTCCGGGTCACGCGGCCAGAAAGTGCCGGTCGCGGTCTATCGCATCGACTTGAACTTCAACTTGCGCCCGTTCCTCAACGACATGATGAACGCCACGGCCATCGCCATTGGTCCCGACGGGCTAATCTACATTTCCAGCCGTTTCGACGGCATCGTTTACCAGGTCACGCCTTCCGGCAACATGACCGTTTTCGTGGAAGGCATGGGCGTTGCGACGGGCATGTGCTTCGACGAGCAGGGCAACCTCTACGTCGGCGACCGTTCGGGCACGATTTTCAAAGTGGAACCGAGCCGGCAGATCTACGTTTACGCCACTCTCGAACCGTCGATCTCCGCTTACCACCTCGCGTGGGGGCCGGATCAGAACCTGTACGTCACGGGTCCTACGACGTCCAGCTTCGATTCGGTCTACAGAATCCTGGCGAACGGTGACGTGGAGACGTTCTATCGAGGCGTCGGGCGCCCGCAGGGTATGGCCTTCGACATCGAGGGCAATCTCTATGTCGCGGCCTCGTGGTCCGGACGCAAGGGCGTCATGAAAATCACTCCAGATAAGGAAGTCAGCCATTTCCTTTCCGGCCCCGGCATCGTCGGCCTGGCATTCCTCACTTCGCGCGCCATGATCGTGACGACGACGAACGCCGTCCACCGCGTCGATGTCGGCGTCCGCGGCTACCAGCCCTTCTAAAAGCCAGCATGAAGAACGCTGAGATCATCGCGGTCGGCTCGGAGATGCTGACGCCGACGCGAGTCGATACGAACTCACTCTGGCTGACGGACAGGCTCAACGCACTCGGCGTGGAGGTAGTGGCCAAGTACGTCGTCGGCGACGATCGCGGGCGTCTGGCAGGAACGATCGCGCAGTCGCTGGCGGCGTCTGACTTAGTGCTGATTTCCGGCGGTCTGGGTCCCACTGAAGACGATGTAACGCGGGACGCGGTCGCTCTGGCACTCAAGCGCGAGCAGTTGTTCCACGCGCCCATCGCTGAGGCCATCGAGGCACGTTTTATCAGGATGAACCGGGTGATGCCGGAGATCAATAAGCGCCAGGCGATGGTGATCGCGGGCGCGGAAATCCTTTCAAACGATCGCGGGACCGCTCCTGGACAGTGGATCGATACGGGCGGCAAAGTCGTAATGGTCCTGCCGGGACCACCCCATGAACTGAAGTCGATGTTCGAGCGCGAATGCCAGCCGCGTCTTGAAAACATGCTGCCGCCCGTGGTGATCCGGACTCTGGCGCTGCGCATCTCCGGAATGTCCGAGAGCGAGCTTGACCAAACCATCTCGCCAATTTATAAGAAGTACGAAAACCCGGTCACGACGGTGCTGGCCCACAACGGCGACATGCAGGTCCACTTCCGTGCCCGGTGCGCGAGCGTGGACGAAGCCGAAGCACTGCTTTCGGAGATTCGCGAGCAGGTGGACGAGGTTCTCGGGACCCGGATCTACTCTCATGAAGGCGAGCCGCTGGAGTCGGTGGTGGGGAGAAAACTGGTGGCCTCCGGCCAGACGTTGGCAGTCGCCGAGAGCGCAACTGGCGGAGCGTTGGCGGACAGGATCACCAGCGTGGCGGGTAGTTCGGCTTACTTCCTCGGCGGGTTCATCACGTACTCGCGCGCGTTGAAGACCTTGCTCCTCGGCGTTCCCCTTGAAACCTTGCAGGCGCATGGCGCGGTGAGCGCGGAGACGGCGAAAGCGATGGCACAAGGTGCAAGGGAACGCTCAGGTGCCGATTGGGCGCTCTCAATCACCGGCAACGCCGGGCCATCCACGGATGGCGACGAAGCGCCCGTAGGCTCGGTTTTCGTTGCGCTTGCCGGTCCGGAAGGCGTGGAGGTGCAGCACCGAGTCTGGCCCGCCAGCGACCGCCAGCGAGTTCGCGCATTCGCCGGGCAAATGGCGCTGGACCTCCTCAACCGGAACCTTTAACGAGGACCGAATCAAAAGTCGTAGCGCAACGCAAGCTGCATCGTTCTTGATGAACCGGAACTGGTCTGTGTTCCCAGCGTCTGGCTGAACTTGCCGAAGGTGGCGGGCGTGTTGATGTTTAGGTTCGCTGCGGCGAAACCGAAATTCGGATGGTTGAAAAGGTTATAGGCTTCGGCGCGAAACTGCACTGCGCTCTTTTCAGTGATGCGAAATTTCTTCACGAGCGAAGCGTCCGTTTCGAAGAAGGCCGGGTTGCGAAAGACGTTCCGGCCCGAGTTGCCGAGCTGGAAGGCGTCCGGATAGCCGAACTGCGCAACCTGCTCCGGGGTGAAATAGTAAACGCCGTCCGCGCGCGCAGCGACGGAGCCGATGTTTCGGTCCGTTCCGGTGTAATTGGCATAGGTGTTGCCGACACCGCTTACCGCAAGAGTAGCGCGCTGTGAACTAACGGAGAAGGGTTGCCCGGACTGAGCGATCTGTAACGCACCGACCTGCCAGCCACCCACCAGAGTGTCGAGCAGCTTCGGCATGCTGCCGCCGAATCTTTGACCTCTTCCGAAGGGTACGGTGTAAAAGGCAGTCAGGTTCAGCGAGTGGGGGCGGTCGAAGTCGCTGCGAGCTCGGTTCAGGCGCATGTTGTAGCTGTCGATCGGGGTGGTGAAGCCATTCCCCTCAGCGGAGATGTTATCCATGCTCTTCGACCAGGTGTAGTTCAACCCGAACTGAGCTGCACCCGCGGTACGCCGCAGGCTCGCTTGCAGCGAGTGGTAGTAAGAACGGCCGTTGTTGGTTCCGAGGACTACCTGAGTGAACTGAGGATAGTTTCGGAAATAGTAGTTCGAGACGCCGGCGGCGTTATATCGGGAGTTATTCGTGGCGTTACCGCTCACGTCCAGCGTATTGATAACCGTGCCTACGCGACCTTGAGAGAGGTTGGTTGCGCCAACCGTGGTGATGGCCGATGCCGCGGTCCCGTAAAGCCGTACGAACAGGTTGTTTGCGGACACGTTTGTCGGCGTCGTCAGATTGGCTGCAAGCTCCCGAAAATCGCTTTGAAAGGCACTGGAAATGCGGGGCTGGTTTACGTCGACGTCCATGAAGAGCTTCACGCCGCTGTTCGCAACGTAGCCCACCTGAAGAATGAGGTTGCGGTGGACCTCGCGCTGCACATTGAGCGCCCAGCTCATGACGTAGCCCGAACGAAGGTTTGCGTCAGCGAGAAATAGGTTAGTAGAACGGGTGGTCGGCAACGTTAGCAGCGGTGCCGCAGGTTGTGCAGGTAACGGGTAGTTGTCGCTGTAGCGGATATCCGTTCCTGTCTGGTTCGGAAACGTGGTGGTATTTGCCGAGAACCCTGGCGTCGCCGCATCTATGCTGTTGAATGCGGCACCCACGGTGCGGTCGTAAAACACTCCCCAGTTTCCTCGAATCGAAGTTTTGCCGTCGCCTCTTGGGTCGAAAGCGAAGCCGAAACGGGGAGCTATGTTGTTCCGGTCGGCTCCGTAGAGCTTCCCCTTGGGCACAACGGTCAAATTTGAGGAGGTATAGCCCGCGCTCACCTGAGCGGCCTGATCGATGGAACCCTGGAGACCATCGCGTTCACGGGGCACACCGAAGTACTCGTAGCGAACTCCCAAATTTAGCGTCAGGCGACGGTTCACGCGCCAGTCGTCCTGGAAGAAGTATCCGTCTTCACGGAGGAGGTAGTTTCGGACCTTGGGCTGGCCCGACGGCAGATATTTTGTGAGATCGCTGAAATATGTCTGAATAACACGATCCACGCGCCCGAGGATGTCGTTATACAGGGAGTCGAAAGTCGATCTCTGCGTGGAGCTGAGCCCCGAAGGACCGATGGTCGTGGGGACCCCGTTGCCATTTCCGATTCCGAAGGTTACGTTCGGAAAGACTCCTGCTCCTGAGCCTGCATAGTTGTAGC
The DNA here is from genome assembly GCA_025462945.1 of Bryobacterales bacterium. Taxonomy (GTDB): domain Bacteria; phylum Acidobacteriota; class Terriglobia; order Bryobacterales; family Bryobacteraceae; genus BOG-234. Next base: position 4,622 of record JAOAPO010000571.1, on the reverse strand, counting down.
CATATTGATTCGTCAGGCGGATGTTTGCGCCGCCCTTGAACGTATGGTTTCCACGGACCATTGTCACGTTATCGGTGATGTCGTTAACGGGCGAGTTTCTACCCTGCGTGAACGCGCAGTTGATGGCGTCAGTCACGAGTGTCGTGATGATGCATGGACCCTCGGGCCGGGCGGGGCGGTTGAACGCGCTCGAGGCGCTTTGGTGGCCGATGGTGAATTCGTTGATCAGGCTCGGGGTGATCGTCCAGTTGTCTCCGATTGCGTAACCCCAACGTTTCCCGCCCTGAGTCCCTTGCGGCAGGCCGGGGAAAACCGCGTCTGCGCTGTTCAGGTTGTCAGTAGACTCTGTCTTATACCAGCTCCATCGCATGAAGGCGACGTTCGTGGAGGAGACGTGATAGTCACCTCGAATGGTGAACTGATCGTTGATAGCTTTCACCGGGTTATTGAACCGGAACCCACCGGTGTTGAGTCCATCGCCAACGTCGAAGTTATTAGCTGCCGGGACGCTGGCATTGATCTTCGCGATCGCCGCGTCCGGGCCGAGCTTGCGGGGATCTGCCTGACCGAAATTGTAGCTTTGGACGGTACCCGCAGCATCGCGCCACCGGTAGATGCCTGCTTTTGCTGTTTCGGTATACACCGTTCGATTGCGGATGACCTCTTGCTGGGTCCGTCCGCCCTGGTAGTTGCCGAAGATGAAAAACTTGTTCTTTAAAACAGGTCCCCCGAACGATGCACCGAAGGTGTTTTGAATCAGCTTCGGAACCGTACCGCCAGATTGGTTGTTGAAGAAGTCGTTGGCGTTGAGAACAGTGTTGCGGAGAAAGTCGTAGGCGTTGCCATGGAACTGATTGGTGCCTGATTTGGTGATTAGTTCTACCTGGCCGCCGGCACTGCGTCCGTACTCCGCCTTGCCACCCTCGGTCACCACTCGGAATTCTGCAACCGAGTCGCTGTTATTGGCCGTCAGGGATAAGCCAAGCCGGGGAACCAAAGAGTCGTTGATGTCAACGCCGTCAAGCTTCGCGTTGTTGCTTCCCTGGCGGAGACCGTTGACGTGAGAAAAGGTGGAGTCCTGTCCAGCACGAACATCGATCTGCACGCCCGGCTGAAAGATGGCGAGTGCGATCGGCGAGCGGCCGAGTTGGGGAAGAACTTCGATGTCGCGCAAAAGGACTGCGCTTGAGATCTGGGAGTCAGTGGTCTGAACTGTGATGGAACTTGCTTCGACGTTTACCGATTCGGTGGTTTGCCCGACTTCAAGCCTGAGGACCTGTGTCACAGTGCCGCTCACCGAGAGCTCCACATTCTGAAGTATGGTTTTGCGAAAACCGTTCGCTTCCCCGGTAAGCGTGTAGATGCCAGGCGCCAGGCTGGGGAAGATGAAAGCACCAGTGGTATCCGTTGTGAGTTCCGCCCGAGCCTGGGTGTTCCGGTTTACGGCTTCCACTCTGGCGTTTGGAACGACCGCTCCGGTTTGATCCTGAACCGTGCCGTCGAGACGAGCATTGGTTGACTGGGACCAGACGGAACCGGTCAAGATCAAAAGCGCCAATGCCGCACCCAGCGTCTTCTTCAGACGAAGGTGGTTTACCGCCACGTGTAGAACGAATGAAGGAACTACCGCTGCTGAGCTTCTCATTATGACTCCCTCGAAGCGAACGCGCTGCCCAAAAAAACTAATTTCCTGAGTGTAAAACAAATCACAACGGCAAGTAAATCCCAAATGGGCGGGTAATCCGTGGTGAACGACGCAAAATTTGGGGTGAAAGAGATGCCGCCATGGGCAGAAATGCCGATGTTGTACTCGCAGTACCCGGTTCAGGTCCTCAAACGTTCCGAAGCAGCGCTCGCACCGCGTCGACACACAACACTGCCGCGTGTTTCGACTCATTGGACAGCCCGCCAACGGCGCTTTCCACGTCATCCTTGCTCAGTGACCGGATCGCTGACTTGTCACGTCCGGCGACAAGTTCGGTAAGCGCAGAGCCAGCCGCGATCGAAGCCGTGCAACCCCGAACCTTGTAGCGAACCTCAACCGCCGTACCGTTCTCGAACAAAACGCTAAGTCGCAGGATGTCACCGCAGACGGGATTTTCCACCTGCACCGTTTCGGCGGGCGGAGGCAGTTCGCCCACATTGCGTGGGTTATTGAAGTGATCGATCAGTTCGGGACTCATGGGGTTCTTGCCTGCCATTCTAATCGGCAGGGGAGAATTGGAACTGAATGACAACGGTTGTGGCGGGTATTCTTGAGCGCGACGGGCGTGTTCTGATTTGCCAGAGAAAGGCCGATCAGGCGCATCCTCTGAAGTGGGAGTTCCCAGGCGGCAAAGTCGAACCGGGCGAATCGCCCGAAGCGGCCCTCGCTCGCGAACTCAGGGAAGAACTCGGCATCGAGTCCGGACCCGGCTCGCAGGTCACCCGCTACGAGTTCACCTATCCGGGCAAGAACCCCATCCTTCTGATCTTCCTTGCCGTCGCTGACTGGCAAGGCGATGCGGAGAACCTGATCTTCGAGCGCATCGTCTGGGAGCAACGCGCGAGGCTTCAGGAGTACGAGTTCCTGGAGGGCGACCTTCCATTCCTGGCATCTCACCTGTAAATCACATGTCGAGCGAAAGATACAGCCGGCAAACCCGCTTCCTGCCCTTTGGCGAGGCGGGCCAGGAACACTTAATGCGCTCGATGGCCGTCATCGTGGGCTGCGGAGCGTTGGGCACAGCGCAAGCCGCTCTGCTGGCACGGGCCGGTGTGGGGCGACTCCGGTTGATTGACCGCGACTACGTGGAAGAGAGCAATCTGCAGCGCCAGATCCTCTACACCGAAGCCGACGCAGCGGCCGCGCTCCCAAAAGCCGAGGCGGCGCGACGGCACCTCGCCGCAGCCAATTCCGGCATCAGAATCGAGGCGGTGATCTCGGATCTGAACCCCGGCGAGGTTGAGGATCTGCTGGAAGGCGCCGACGTGATTCTCGACGGCACGGATAACTTTGAGACTCGCTACCTGATCAACGACTACGCCGTCCGGGAGTCGATTCCGTGGATCTACGGGGCCGCCGTCGGCAGTTACGGGATCGCGATGCCGATCTTACCCGGTGACACGGCCTGCTTCCGATGCCTCTACCCGGAGCCGCCCAGTGGAGCGCAGCCAACCTGCGAAACGACCGGCGTACTCGGGTCGGTCACCAGCCTCATCGGAGCGGTTCAGGCCATGGAAGCTCTGAAGATCCTGGGTGGACTTGCGGCCAGCGTGCGACGGAAGATCCTGCGGGCGGATCTGTGGAATGGCCCGATTCGTGAAATCGACATGCCGCCGCGCGATCCCGACTGTCCCACGTGCGCGCGACGTGAGTTCCCGTGGCTGGACGGCAACTATCGGGCCCCCGTCAGCCTGTGCGGACGAAACGCGGTGCAGATTCACGAGCGCCGGCGACCTCTGGATCTCACCGAGCTCGCCGGAAGACTGCGAGGCGTAGGCGAGGTGCGGGCGAACGAGTTTGCGCTCCGCCTGAACGATGGTGAGTTCGAAGTGACGTTCTTCGCCGACGGCCGCGCGATCGTCAAGGGCACCACGGATATTGGGATCGCCCGCAGCGTGTACTCGCGTTACGTGGGCAACTGAAGCCCCGCCGGCGCTAGAACTTGATCGTCGAATCCGCCGCGAACTTGCGGTAGTTCCGGAAGTCCACCACGTTGCGGTTACAGGCGGCCTGCCCCGTGATGCAGCCCATGTTGATGCTCTGCCGCGGTAGCAGGTAGCGCTTGCCTTCGATATCCGCATACCCGTATTCGAGCGTGGATTCCGCTTTGTCGTACGCGCCCTGCGGCAAACCCTGCGCTTCCTGCTCGATGCGAAGCGTTCGGTGGGTGTCGCGATCAATCCAGATCATGCCTTTGTAGGCCGTCGCGTACTCGCGTCCGCTGGGGGCGCGGATGAGCCAGTGGGAATTCTTCTGGCTCACAGCCAGGGTGTAAACCAAAGCCGGACGGCCCGCGACACGATCTTCACCGTAAGGCTTGAACACAGCCGCACTCGACGAGGACATGATGTCTTCGAGAGTGACCGTGAACTCGCCGGTGGACCAGGAACCCGACAACTCCGGCCGGGAGGTGGGCACGCCGTTGACGCGGATGTTCTTGTATTCCTCTTTGCCATCGACCGAAGCAACGTCGGCGGTGACGACGTCGAGCTGACGCCAGTTATCGGAATACCGCGTGCCCTGAAAGCGAGTAGTGATCTGCTCGGCGAGGAAGTTCGGGAGACTGGCCGTATACGCCGCTGCCGCTTCGCGAGCATCGCCGATTACGGAGTCTTCGCCGGAGGTCGGCTTCTCGGCGGCGAGGGCGCGGGGACGAGCCTCAACCGGTGCTGCAGCGGCTTCGGGCGAGGCTGCGGCAGCAGGAGGAGGCGCAGCGGTTTCGGGCTCCCGATGGAGCGCGGGTCGGTCTGAGTCCGCGGCCTCGGTTTCGACGGGTTCGTAAGCGGCCGCTTCAGTGGCAGTGTGCGTCTTGCCGAGGTCGGACTCGTCAGGCACCGAGACACGCGCGGCGTTCACAGGTACGGAGGCAGCTTCACGTTCGGCGGAACTGCCCGAGCGCACCAGAATCACATGAACC
>JAOAPO010000552.1 GCA_025462945.1 Bryobacterales bacterium | reverse complement strand
GCTCCTGCTTCTGCATCGCATACGCGCGCTCCAGATCGGCCACACCCAATCCGGCCTTACCGAAGAGCACCGGCCAGTAGAGGTAGCTGTTGCCGCGAGTGTAGAGCGCAATCCACGACGGCTTAATTTCGATGGACTTGGTGAAGTGACCCAAAGAAGTGTTCGCCAGTAGAACCTGCGTGATGGAGCCTGAAGCCGGGATCTTGTCGACGTAGCAAAACCCAAGGTTCAGGTACGCATTGGAGGCTTTCGGATTCGTCGCGACCAGCTTGTCATAGAAAGCGATGCAACGGTCGAAGTCAGCAGGAACTCCCTCTTTAGGGTGCCCGGCGATGCTCTTCCGCATAATCGCCTGCCGGTAGTCGCTGCCCGCCCGAATGTTGTCGGGGTCGCTCTGCAGTGCCGCTTCGAGGACCGTGATCGCGGTGGTGTAGTCCTTCGCTGCGATAGCCTGCTCAGCTTTGGCGATCTCCGCCTCCGAGCCAGCAAAGGCCGGCATAGCGAGCCACATAAGCAGCAGTCCAGTAAATACAGTTCCAGCGAGACTCAAATTCCGAAGCTTCATTTTGCTTTCTTCCCGGTTCCTTCCACGATCTTGTTCAGCTTGTCCACCTGCACCGAGGCGAAGACTTCCTTCTTGCCAGTCGGCCAGCGAACTTCAATTTGGTCCACTTTGTCCACTGCGGCGAGCCCGAAGTGCACCCGCGACATAGACTGACCCGCGAAGCTGTTCCCCCCGCTGATGAACTGCAGGCGAGTGGTGCCTGCCGCCTTGAGCCGCACCTGCGCTCCCACCGCACCGCGATTTGACTGTCTGCCTTCCAGCGCGAACTGCACCCAATGCGCTCCCGCCGGCATCGTATTGACGTAGAGATTCGGCTCGTTGCTGGCATTCGCCGCCATGATGTCCAGCTTGCCGTCATTATTAAAATCGGCGATGGCGACGCCGCGGCCATCGCGGACCGAGTCCAGTCCGTGGCGAGCGGCCTGATCCTTGAAGATCTGGCCTTTGTCGTTGTGGAACAGCCTTTTCTTCTCGTAACCGCTCAGGCTCTTGTTACCCATCGGCGGCCAGTTGCGAGCGTCCGCGAAGTCGATGTTCGGTGTCGTGACCATCTTGAAGACGTCGGGGACATAGCTTTCCTTGCCAGCCGACACCCAGCCATTCATCACGTAAAGGTCGAGCCAGCCATCGTTGTCGTAGTCGAAGAACTTCGCGCCCCAGCCCCATCCGGTTTCGAATGTCCCGGTCTCGCGAGAAACGTCGGAGAACGTCAGATCGCCCTGGTTGTGCCAGAGAAAGTTCCCTTCGCGCATGTAATCGTCGGTGATGTTGGTGACGTAAATGTCGAGAAGTCCGTCGTTGTCATAGTCGCCCCAATCGACATTCATGCCCTTCTTCGAGTCGATGCCAATGGCCTTTTCCGTGAGATCGGTGAAGGTACCTTTGCCCGTGTTGTGGAAGAAGCGGTCGGTGCCGAAGTCCGCTGCTACGTAAAGGTCGTCGAAGCCGTCGTTATCCGCGTCGGCGTGGCCAAGATCCAGAGTCCAGCCGCTTAGCTTGATCCCGACCTTCTCGGTCACGTCGCTGAACTTACCTGCACCGTCGTTATGGAACACCGTAAGTCCGCCGCCGTTGTTCGCTGTTTCGAAGCTTTCGGGGAAGAAGCGCGGTGAGTCGGGCTGAAAGATGTTGATGGGCTGGAAGTACGAGCCTATGAAGAGGTCGACCTTGCCATCGCGGTCATAATCGAACGCGATCGCGGTGATGGCATTGCTGTAGCGGTCCATGCCGGAGGCCTTCGTCACGTCTTTGAACTTGCCGGCGCCCAGATTCTGGAACAGCTGATTATGACCGAACTTGACCACCAGCAGATCCGGCTTGCCATCGTTGTTGAAGTCGAACCAAAGTGAATCCGCGACCGCGTTATCGCCTTCATTACAGTTCGCCACACCCGCCTGCTCGGCCACGTCCGTGAACGTCAGGTCGTGGTTGTTGTGCCACAGATGATTTTTGCCGCCAGCCTTCGAATCAGTGGTGTAAATGTCGTCAAAGCCGTCGCCGTCGTAATCCGCCACTGCTGCCGACGCGCCCAAAGCCGTATAACCGGCCATGATCTGGGCGTACGGATTTGTGAAGACCCTGTTCGTGTGCTTCCCTGAGACACCAGCCTTGGCCGTGATGTCCTGAAACCACTTCTCCGCCGGCGGCGCCTGCGCGATCAGGGCTAACCCTGTCAGGCCCAGCCCCACTGCAGAGATCACGCCCGCCGCAGCGCGCTTCATTTCTTCGCCACTTTCACGCCAACCGCTGCGGGGGTATAGTGCTTCTCCACAACATTGTTGTCGCCTTCAGTGATCTGGACAATGCGGTCGCCCTTGATGGCTTTGAAGTTCTGCACGATCTTCGAAGCAGGCCACTTGACCGTGACCTCGTCGACCACATCTTCAGCGCCCAGACCGAAGTGCTGCCGCAGCATGTTCTGGCTTCCGTAGCCGTCGCCGAGCACCACTTCGCGCATCTGCAGCTTGCCCTTCACCTTCAGCGAGATCCTCGCGCCGACGGCGTCACGGTTGCTCTTCGTTCCAAGGAGCTCAAACTGAATCCAATGTCTTCCACTCTGTAAGTCATTGCGCAAAAGAGCGTGCTTATCGGTAGACGCCGATACAGCTAAATCGACCGCTCCACGATTCCAGAAGTCGGCTGCGGCCACGCCGCGTGAGTTCAGCAGAAGATCGTTGCCCGCCGCGCGGCCAATCTCTTCGAACGTCCCGTCGCCACGGTTCCGCATGTAGCGGTTGTGCTCCCACCCGTGCCACGACGTCTTGCCGAAGTGGGCCGGATCGAAGAAGATTCCGGTTTTGTAGAGCTTCTGCTCGCTGACGACGTTGTTCAGAAAGCTCAGCTCGATTTCCGTGTCCTTGTCGTTGTAGACCCAGCCGTTGGCGGCGTAAATATCTTTCCAGCCATCGTTGTCGAAGTCTTCGAAGCTCGCGCCCCAGAACCAGCCCGGGGGATTCGCATGGGCCGCCTCGCTGGCGTCCTCAAACGTGCCATCGCCTTTGTTCTTGAGCAACACGTTGCCGGAAGCCATCTGCTGAAACACTTCCACGAACTTCAAACCCGATTGGCGCATCACCTGCATGTATAGGGGCATGTCCGTCATCCAGACACCCTGCTGCCACGTATTGGCCATGTACCGCATTACCGTCGGCCACTCGGCATACCAGGCCTCTTCGGAACGGATGTTGGTGCTGTAGATGTCCAGCTTGCCGTCGTTGTCGTAGTCAGACATGCTGGCAGACATGCCGGCGCCATAAGCGAGCGCGCCCGCGTGGACCGTCACATCATCGAATGTCCCGTTGCCGTTGTTCTTGTAGAGAGTCTTGCGGCCGAAATCGTTGACGACGTAGATGTCAGGAAAACCGTCATCGTTGTAGTCTCCGAACACAGTGCCGAGACAGAGACCGACCTCGCCCACGCCAGCCTTCTCGGTTACATTCGTGAAAGTGCCGTCGTGGTTGTTGTGGTACAGCTGGTCGGGTTTGCCGTTGCGGGCGTAGAACGTGGTGGGAATATCGAGGCGCGGGTCGAGGTAGATACCGACATAAAGATCGAGATAGCCGTCGTTATCGTAATCCGCCCAGGAGCCGACTGTGGTGCAGCAATCTTCGCCGATGCCGGACTTCTTCGTGACATCCGTGAATGTACCGTCGTGATTGTTATGGAAGAGCTGGTTGGGCTTGAAGGTCCGGCTGACGAAAAGATCTTTAAAGCCATCGTTGTCGTAGTCGACAAACAACGCGACGGAAACACCGTCGAGGCCAGCCAACCCAGCCTTGGCTGAAACATCTTCAAACTTGCCGTCGGCAGTATTGCGGAACAGCTTCGACTCCACGCCGTCCGGGATGAACAGGTCGTAGAAGCCGTCGTTGTCATAGTCAGCGGCAGTGATGCCGGCGGGACCGTAACGGATCATCGCGAACTTCAGCTTCTGCTCGATGAAAGCGGGATAGTACCGGTTCGTGAAGTTGACGCCCGCTTCGGCGGCGACATCAACGAACTGCTGCTTGTCAGAGATGTAGCGGTCGCCCTCAATGAGCGAAGCCGAGGTGATCTCGACGCCGTGAGCTCCGCCGGCCCTGAACGTCATGTTCAGGTATCCGCGATCAATGCCGGCGTGCTTCGCGCCCTGCGGTGTGCCGATCACTTCAAAGCGAACGCGAGCGGCGAGGTCGTCATCGGACTTCCACTTGTCCAGCCGGTGGATGTACAGCGAAACGCTCTCGATCGACTCGAAGCAGTCGAGATACGCCTTCCACTCAGCGACAGCGGCGGCGCGATCGGCCCCGGCATTGTCCGTCGATTGCAGCAGGCGCTGAATGTCGTCTTTATTCTCAGAAAGCTTGCGAACGTTCAGTCCAAGCGACTTCCCTTTGTAGTCAGAGGCGTAAAATGCCGTCACAGAACTGAAATCTTTCGCGCGAAGGGAGAAACCCATCGACAGCAGCGATTCCTTTATCGAACGGCCATGGTTGAAAAAGGTGTGGCCAGTGGACTGAATCCACGCCGCGGACCCCACGGTCGCAACGACAAGCGCCGCCACTACAATCAGAACCCGCTTGATTCCCGTAAACATTCATCTCCCGGAAGGGCGGCCTGAATCGGGGCGCCCAGCGCTGCACAAAAATTACACTGTTACAAAATGAAGTAACAGATAGTACCGGCTTCGAGGCCAAACGGTGTGAACAGCAGGCCACCATTTTACAGTACTTAGTGCCTATTGGTACCTGTTCGTTTCGCGGTATTTGCGAAAAATAACGGTCGCGGCAACGTTGCCGCAGGGAGCAGGGCCAGAAGGCGTACTGAATGGTACGTCAGCTACCCAGCGTCGACGTTTTGAGTCTCTCATAGCCGGATCGGATTGCCGAGATTCGCGCTTCCGTGGCTTCGAGGCCACGCTGGATGATCTCATCGGCGCGCCCGAACTGCAAGAGGTTGATTCCCGCCAGTTCCGGGGTAAAGACGACGTCCGCGTCGCTTTCCGCGCGATTGCCGATCTCGTGCCCCATCACGAATACGCACTTGATCATCACGCTAAACGCGTTGAATGGGTACCGGGCACTCATTTCAGTGGTTCCTGGAGCTGCCATGGCGTTCACGCCAATCGCGTAGTTCGCGCCCATCGTCTTCAGTTGGTGCGCGGGAACCGGTGACATAATGCCGGCGTCCACGAGCTGCATGTCGCCTTTGGTGGCCGGAGGGATCAGGCCGGGAAGGGAAATCGAGGCCCGCATGCAATCCACCAAAGTGCCGTCCTTGAACGAGTACTCTTTCCCCGTTTCGATGTCCACGGCGTTGACCCAGAATGGAATGTCGGTCTGGTTGACCTGCCGATCCGCGAAATAGCCCTGAAAGGTCTTCCTGATTTTGCCTTCGTGAATAAGACAGAGCCGCCACAGTCGCCACTCAATGAATCGCCCGGTGCGTGTTCGCCAGTAATCGGCGATCGCTTTCAGTTCATCGACAGACATCCCACTGGCGCGGAAAGCGCCGATAACGCTGCCCATTGAGCAGCCGGTAAGGCAGTCGACCGGAATTCCCGCCTTTTCAAGCGACTGGAGGACACCGATGTGAGCCCAGCCCCAGGCGGCACCGCCGCCGAGCGCCAGTCCGACCTGGAAGCCGCCGATATGGCGGGCGATCGAGCCGACGGTGTGGAGAAACCTCGCGGAAAGCTTCCCTCGCTCCGCATCCGCGGTATCGTGAACCAACTGTTGATTACCGCAGAGGAAAGAAAGAGTCGGCTTCTCCATCGCCTGGACAATGAACTGGTGCTTCGCTGCCGGAGCTGCTGGCACTTCGTCGCCCGGACCCGCCAGAAGTCCCTGATGATTCGTCTGGTCGTGGATGGCCGCCGCAATTTCAGCTGCGTTCATTCCTGCTACGGAGATGAAGACGTTGGGATATGCCTTGAGTTGAGTCAGACGTCGGGCAAGCGCAGCACGGACTTCGGAGTCACCTCCGCCAGGCTCCAGCGAGCAGATGCTGATCTTTTCACCCACGCGGATGGGTTCAGCCGGGGCATCGCCGCCAATCATTATTAAAACCGTTTCCCGGCTGGTCTGCTCGGCGAAAGATTCCGCCAGAGCTTTCGGGAAGGCGGTCGGTGCCGCCCAGTTCGGCAGAGCGTGCAGCAGCACGACCGGTAATTCACGAGCCTGACTGCCTCGCTTGACGGTGTCCTGCAGGCGAGCCGCAACTGCGTTCAGGAGTCCTCTCTGGATTGCCGCCCTCTGGATCGGGTCGGTCGGCATCTTGTCCTTATGGACCATGACGACTTCGGCATCAACAACCACTTCGATGTCGGCGACCACGACTTTGCCGGTCAGGAACGAGAGCTCACCGAAGATATCGGTCGGCTGCAGCATTGCCACGGTTTCGCGACTTTGGCCACGCTGAATCCGGACCGCGAGCCGTCCGGTTTTGAGGAAATAGATGGCCGCACTGGGGGTGCCTTGTTTCAGGATCAGACTGCCCGCCGCGAACTGCTTCACCTCGAAAACCGGTGCCATGTCGACAATGTCAGACTCCGGGACTCCCTGGAATACCGGGCACGATGCGAGGAAGGCGGCGATGTCGGTCATGCTGGGAAAACTCCGGGCAAGGCAGAGTGGGCGGAAGCCTTGGTTATTAAGAATACAACGCTTGGTTATGGGTTCATAATGGCTTTCTAGTATTGCCTCAAACCGAAGGCGTCGCACATCATGATTTATCGCGTTCTGTGACCGTTTTCGTTGCGAACCCGCAATCGTGTTAAGGGATACTGGATGAAACGTACATGAGAAGACTACTGCAAATCGGCGTTCCTGCGTTGTTCCTTGGCCTTATGGTGAATTCCGGCTACCTGGCCGCGTTCCCGTCGCCAACGGTGTTTTATATGGGGAATGTGCTGATCCACCTGGTGGTGGGTGTCGTCCTGTTCCTGGCTCTGCTTGTCACTGCCTCGCACCGCCGCGAAGTCATCGGTGGGGCGAAGATTCCCCTCGCGCTCTATGGCGGGGCCATGGCCATCGGGATGGTCATTGTTTATAAGGGCAACCTGCTTGAGAACCGGAACGTACTGCTGGCCCATGTTGGTGTCGCGTTGCTGGCGGTGCTTTCGTTCATCCCTTTTGTCTGGAAGAGAGCTGCGGACAGAGGCGGGGTTTGGATCAAGTTTCGCCGCAACTTCAGTTACGCGCTGATCGCGATGATCGCTCTGCCACTGATCGGCATGGCCTACCACAAAGCTTTGCCCAACAAGAATGACCGGATCAAGAATCCGCTGGTCGTTCCGACCGAAATGAAGGAAGAGGGCGGCGGTCCCACGACCCCGTTTTTTCCGTCTTCGGCTCAGACGAACGTCGGCGGCATCATCCCGTCGAATTTCTTCATGGATTCAGAGGCCTGCGGAGACTGCCATAAAGCGGCCTACGCCGAGTGGAACAGCTCGTCGCACCACTTCGGTTCGTTCAACAACCAGTTTTACCGTAAAGCAATCGAGTATATGCAGGATGTGCAGGGTCCGCAGGCCAGCAAGTGGTGCGCCGGCTGCCATGATCATGCTGTCTTCTTCAACGGCCGCTTCGAGAAGCCCATCAAGTCGCAAATCGATACGCCCGAAGCACAGGCCGGTCTCGCCTGCACTTCCTGCCACGCCATCTCCAAGGTTGACAGCACCATGGGCAACGGCGGCTTCACCATTGAATACCCGGCGCTGCACGAATACATGAGCAGCAAGAACAAGTACATCCGCGCGATGAATCACTTTCTGGTCAACCTGAACCCGGAACCGCACCGCCAAACGTTCATGAAGCCGTTCATGGTGAAGGACACGTCAGAGTTCTGCTCCACTTGCCACAAGGTCCACCTCGACATTCCGGTAAACAACTACCGCTGGTTCCGCGGCTTCAACGACTACGACAACTGGCAGGCATCAGGCGTCTCCGGTATGGGGGCGCGGTCGTTCTACTACCCGCCCAAGACTTCGACCTGCGCCGACTGCCACATGCCGACCGAGGACTCGAAAGAGCCCGGTCACCGTGACGGCAAGATCCACTCACATCGCTTCGCAGCCGCGAACACCGCTCTGCCTCTGGTCAACAAAGATGCCGACCAGATGGCCGCCACCAAGAAGTTCCTGACCTCCGGCTTCATCACGATGGACATCTTCGCGGCAGCTCCTGTGGAAGAGAAAGCGGGCCAGGCGAAGATGATTCGGCGCGCAGCACAGGGTCCGCAGTTGATGTCCAGCATCGCAGCGGGGGAAGAGAGCGACCAGGCTGGCGACACTTTCATCCGCGAGGTTGGCAAGGTTTCCGCGCCGCTCAATAAAGCTGGCCTGAAGCTGACGCCGGGTTCGACAACTCGGTTTGACGTCGTTGTTCGAACTCGCAAAATTGGCCACGCGTTCCCGGGCGGAACATTGGATTCATTCGACGTCTGGATCGAGTTCGAAGCGAAAGACGCCAACGGCAAGACGATCTTCCTCAGCGGCGAAATTTTGGATGGCAACGGCGAAGTGGAGCCCGGTGCTCACTTCTACCGCGCTTACCAGCTGGATTTGGAGGGCAACCCGATCAACAAGCGCAACGCATGGCAGTCGCGGTCTGTTCTCTATGTCCGGCAGATCCCGCCAGGCGCAGCAGATACCGCCCATTACCTGGTTCGGATTCCGAAGGATGCGATGGGCCCGATCACGCTGACCTCGAAATTAAACTACCGCAAGTTCACCCGGTACTACACGCAATTCTCGTACGCCGGTGAGCCGAAACCAGGTCAGGATCCGTCCATGATGAACAAGCACTTCAACAGCATGGAGTACAGCTTTGACCCCAAGAACATTCCCGCGAACGTTTCAGGCAAGCTGAAGGGCGCAATTCCCGATCTGCCGATCACCGTCCTCGCCGAGGCGAAGACAGAGGTTCAGCTAACGAACGACCCGAAGGAGACCCAGTGGAATCAGGTCGCGAGCAAGGCTGACCGCGAGCGCTGGAATGACTGGGGCATTGGGATGCTGCTGCAAGGCGACCTCAAAGGTGCCGAGTACGCCTTCACTAAAGTTACGACGGCCGAACCCGGTTATGCCGATGGCTGGCTGAACGTGGCTCGCGCGCTGATTCAGGAAGGCGAGACAGATGCCGCCAAGCCGTTCATCGAAAAGTCGCTTGCAACGGATTCGACTCTTGGACGCACCTACTACTTCAAGGCCCTCACCCAAAAGGCAGATGGAGATTACGACGCGGCGTTGAAGTCACTGAAAGTAGTGACGGACAAGTACCCGCGCGATCGCGTGGTGCAGAATCAGGTCGCACGTATTTTGTTCCTGCAGAGGAAGTACAAGGAATCGATCGAGGCCCTGAAGCTGGTCAATGCCGTCGATCCGGAAGATCTTCAGATGCACTACACTGGCATGCTGGCTTATCGCGGAATGGGCGATAAGGAAGCGGCAGCACGAGAAGAGAAGCTCTTCCGTCGCTTTAAAGCAGAGGAGTCGTCTCAGTCCATCACTGGGAAACGGCGGCTTGCGAGCCCTGAAGAGAATAACGAGCGGCAGGTGATTCATGATCATGAAACCGTGGACCTCACGGCGAAGAAGATCCCTGGACCCCGCGATTTGACCAAGGCAAAGACAGTAGCTCCGGCGGTTGCCAAGGCACCCGGTAAGAGCACGAAGAACAACATCGGAGGAACTGAGTGAAGAAGTTTTTTGCAGGCGTCGCCATAGCGGCAACAATCGCCGTGGCAGCCGCGCCGGTCGCGACGGACGTTAGGTTCACGGAGGTCACGGCAGCCGCCGGGATCAAGTTCGTACATAACGCCGGTAAAGCCGGCAAGAAATACCTTCCTGAGACCCTCGGTGCAGGCGCAGCCTTCTTCGACTTCGACGGCGATGGCTGGCAAGATCTTCTGATGGTGAACAGTAAAGACTGGACACCCAAAGGCCGGAAGAGTATCAGTGCGCTCTACCGAAACAATAAGAACGGCTCGTTCACGGATGTGACCGCGGGCAGCGGGCTCGATGTGGAGATGTACGGGATCGGCGTCGCGACGGCAGATTACGACAATGACGGCAAGGACGATGTCTACATTACGGCGCTGGAAGGCGATCGTCTGTTCCACAATGAGGGCGGCGGTAAATTCAAGGACGTCACGAAGGCCGCTGGTATCGCAAATTCGGACTTCGCCACGTCAGCCGCCTGGCTCGACTACGACAAGGATGGCAAGCTCGACATCTTCGTCGCCAATTACGTGCAGTGGAC
>JAOAPO010000521.1 GCA_025462945.1 Bryobacterales bacterium | reverse complement strand
GATGCAGCACCGCCCGGACCGGGTCAGCCAATAACTCTATTGGTGCCTGCGCGAGGCCTGAAGTCGGGCACGTACCAGTTCACGATTGTGGGCGCCGACACAAACCGGTCCGCCGGGGCGAACGTTTTCAGCTCGTCTTTCGAGCTTGAGTTCCGCTAATCCGCTATATTCACTTTGAGGTGAAGTATTGTCCAGCCGCTTTCGTTTTCACGGGTTCGCCATTGGTGTTGCAGGGCAGATTACCCGGCCTTATTCTGAGTTGATCGAGGTCCAGGCCGCCACGGCGCTGCCTGCCATTGGTGGGCACGGCACAGCGAGCGTTTCGCGATTCAAGCGCCGCGACATTCTTCAGTTCGACCGCGCCTTCACTTCCGTTACCGGCAGTGAGTGCGATTGCGAAGAGAAAGGCTGGTCCGCTGTAACCCACCTCCAGGCGACCGTTGAAGGTCTCGACATCATGGGCATGGTGACGGCGGACCGCGTTGTTGCGAACCTGGTCTCCACGTATCGAAAAGATTCAGACGGCGAGCCGTCGGTGCGACTTCTGGGCACTCGCTTCGAGAATCTGAAGATCGCAGGCATTCCGGTGAGAGTCGATCTCGCTGTGGACGTTTTTGATCGGCACGATACGCATCGCGCCCTCGCACACGCGTACAAGGCCGATCGGGAGGTCCGGGAACTGCTCGACAGAGTGACCCTGCGAGACCGCGCCGGTGAAGCTCCGGCGCACATACGCCGCTGGTTCGGTCACACTGAGCAAACGGGCGAGATGCCCTCGAGGAATGGAGTGACGAGCCTGTCGCTGGTGCGCGGCTTAGAACCCGATCGAGCCGGCCTCGCCGATTGGGGCCACGTGATTCACGTACCTGGATTCGGCACAATCCGGCTGGCTGAAGTTGAGATCACGCGTTTGACGCGGGTGGTGAACATGATTCAGATCAAGTTCGACTGCCCCTACAAAGGCCAGATGATGTGCATGAGCGTTGGGGACGGTGGGGAGCCCAATGGTCAGCTCGACGACTAAAGCTGCCTGAGTGCAGTTTACGGCTGCCATGATGTAGCAGATGCGATTTCCGTTCGCGCTGGTGCTCGTGCTGGCTGCCATGTCCTGCGGGAGGCGCTCGCCTTCACTCGACGCTGAATTAGCGGAAGCGCAGCGACTGCTCTACAGCGAGCGCTTCGATTTGGCGTTCAGCAAAGCGACATCCGGTCTGGAGCGTGCCGAGAAGAGTGGCGCTCAGGCCCATCGGTGGCGCTTTCGGCTGACACTGCTCGATGTGCTGCTTGGGCAACGCCGCCTTGAGGACGCCGAGGCTTTTTTGAGGGGTGTGGGCGAGGTTCCACATGGACCCGAGTGGGCGGAGGTACGGGGCCGCCTGCTGCTCGCGCGGGGACGGGTTCTTTACGCGCGCAACAGGGATGCTGCCGCTACGGAAGTCCTCGGTCAGGCTGCGGAGCTGGCCGCCCGTTCGAACTCGGAAGCGCTCGCTGCGGAGGTATCGCTGCGCCAGGGACTTTTGCTGATCCGAGAGCAGAAGCTGGACGAGGCGCGCGCTCGCTTCGAGAGCGTCAGCGAAACTGCGTCGCGCCTGCAGAACGTTTACCTTGAGGCAATCGCTTTGGGAAACGTCGGCTTTGTCCTGCAGCAGCAGCGACGTTACGAAGAGGCCGTTCCCTGGTTCGAGCAGACCGTCCGGCTGTTCTCCGAGTTCGGCGCGAGTGAGTCGGTGGCCCGCAACAACGGCAACCTGGCAGCTTGCTACTGGGGCCTCGGCGACTACGACAACGCGCAGCGTCTCTTCAGGATCACGGAAGAGGGCTTTGCGAAAACCGGCAATCGCGACAGCCAACAGATCTGGATCGGCAATGCCGCCAACGTTCGCTACGAAGTAGGGGATTACGCAGGAGCTGAGGCGTCGTATCGGCGGGCACTGGATCTCGCGCGCAGTGTTGGGAATCAGGCTCGGGCAGGACTGTGGCTGGCAAACCTTGCGGCAACGTCGATCGAGTTGGGCAGATGGGATGCTGCGGCGGCCGCCAACACAGAGGCGCAGACTACGCTTCAGACCGCGGGCGACAACCAGTGGGACCCGCTGCTGACTGTGAACGCCGCGCGCATCGCTGAGGGAAGGGGCGATCCTGGAACGGCTCGAACGTTGTTCGAAGCGGCAATTAGAAGATCCGGCGATGATGCCGCGTCTCGACTGGACGCGCATGCGGGTCTGGCCCGGCTGCATACACGAGAAGGACGCGTTCGCGAGGCTGAGGCGGAGTTTCAAAGCACGGTGGCGATGATCGAGGCGGGGCGGAGATCGCTTGTGAAAGACGAATACAAGGTCTCGTACCTTGCCAGCTTAATGCGCTTCCGTCGCGAATATGTCGAGTTCCTGATCGCAAGTCATCGGAATGAGAGGGCGCTCGAGGTGGCCGATTCGAGCCGAGCCCGGCTGCTGGAAGAAAGGAGCGGCAGCAGGGTGATCGGGACGGCCCACTCCGCTGCTGATTACAGGCGAGTGGCCAGGCAGATGCGTGCTTCTCTTTTCGAATACCTGCTCGGGCCGGAACGATCGTATCTCTGGGTTGTGGAGCCTGCCGGCATTCAGCTTCACCTTTTGCCGGGGCGCGACCAGTTGCGGCCCCTGATCGAGAGCTACAGGGCCGTGGTGACGGGCGGGCGGAATCCACTGGACAGTGCGGGCGATACGGGCCGCCGTCTGTACAACATGCTGCTCGCGCCGGGTGTGAGGGGTGCGGGACGCTTTGTGCTCGTGCCGGATCAGGATCTCTACTCATTCAATCTGGAAACGCTGCCGAATGCGGGTACCCCCGGCAAGTTTTGGGTCGAAGATGCGACAGTGACGATTGCGCCGTCGCTGAACTACCTATCGACCCGAATCAGCGGCACTTCGGGTGGCTCCAGGGCCTTGCTCGCGATCGGTGACGCGACGGGTGCGACCGCTCAATACCCGCGTCTTCAGTACGCCGGTCAGGAACTTGCGGACATCGCTGCCAGGGTGGGCGGAAGCGGAACCACGGTATTGCGGGGCGATGCGGCCACTCCGGCAGCCTATCTAACAGCACAGCCCGGGCGATTCGGCTTCATTCATTTCGCGGCGCACGCAGCAGCGAATCAGCAGAACCCTTTGGATTCGGCGGTGATCCTGTCGGGACCGACGGCACAAAACCGGCTGCTCGCCCGCGACGTAATGGCGACTCCTCTCACCGCGGAACTGGTGACGATCTCAGCGTGCAGGAGCGCTGGCGGCAAGACCTATGCCGGCGAGGGACTGGTGGGCTTCGCCTGGGCATTCCTGCGGGCCGGCGCACGCAATGTGATTGCTGGCTTGTGGGACGTGAGCGACCGATCAACTGCACAGTTGATGACCACGCTGTACGGACGCATCGCTCAGGGGGCGGCCCCGGCTGAAGCACTGCGCGAGGCGAAACTGCAGCTCATCCATGGGGGTGGAGCTTATGCCAAGCCATTTTACTGGGCTCCGTTTCAGGTATATGTGGGACGGGCTGAATGACGCCCGAAGAGTACCTCGACATCGAGCGGAATGCTGGCTTCAGAAGCGAGTACTACGCGGGAGAGATGTTTGCGATGGCGGGCGCGACCGAGAGTCACAACCTGGTGGTCGTGAATGTGGTCTCTGAACTGCGACAATTGCTCCGCCACAAGCCGTCTCGTGTCTACCCGAGCGACATGCGCGTCTGCGTCAGTGCCATCGCTTACACATATCCAGATGCTGTCGCTCTCTCTGTGGTGAACCTCGGTTCACTGACGAGAGACGAGACACGCTCTTAAACCTGTCGTTGATCGTCGAGGTCTTGTCGTCCTCGACTGAGGCCTACGATCGAGGATTGAAGTTTGAACAGTACCGGCATGTCGGATCGCTTCGCGAGTACCTGCTGCTCACCTCGGATCGAGCTCACGCCGACGTTTATTCCAGGCAAGCTGACGGACGCTGGCTGCTGACGTCGCACGATAAGCCGGAAGACATCCTGGTCCTGGAGTCGGTCGGCACGCAGATTGCGGTTGCAGACCTCTATGAAAAGGTCGACTTCCCTGCTGGGCTAGCGATGGCCTGGCGGTTTAGGACGCTATTCTTCGAGCCGAAAAGCGCGTAAATAACCAAACCGATCACCAGCCACACGAAAAAGCGAATCCACGTTTCCAGCGGCAACGCCAGCATCAGAACCAGACAGAATACGATCGACAGGATTGGAAGCAAAGGGCAGAGTGGCACGCGGAAGCCACGCTTGCGCTCCGGTTGCGTCTTGCGCATGACCAGAACACCCGCCGACACCACGATGAAGGCGAACAAGGTTCCGATGTTCGACAGATCGGCGAACGTCCCGATGTCCCAGATCCCGGCTGGAATGCCGACAACTAGCCCTGCGATCCAGGTGGAGATATGCGGGGTCCGGAACTTCGGATGAACCTTCGAGAAAGCTTTGGGCAGCAAGCCGTCCCGGGACATCGAAAACCAGACGCGTGCCTGACCGAACTGGAATACCATCAGCGAGGAGATCATGCCGACCAGCGCTCCCACGTTGACCCAGCCTCGGATCTTGTTCATGCCCAGTGCCTTTAGGGCGTCAGCCACCGGGGCAGCGCTCGACAGCGTCTTCCAGTTCGCGATGCCGGTCAGCACCAACGCGACCGAGATATACAGAACAGCGCAAACAAGCAGCGTGGAGATGATACCGATGGGCAAGTCCCGCTGAGGGTTCTTGCACTCCTCGGCGGCAGTAGAAACCGAGTCGAAGCCGATGTAGGTGAAGAAGACAATCGCTGCGCCGGTCAACATACCGGAGTAGCCGTTCGGCAGAAAGGGATGCCAGTTTGCCGTGTTGATGGCGTGAGCCGCACCAATCACGAAGATGAGAATGGCGGCGAGTTTGATCACGACCATCACGTTGTTTGTATTGGCGCTCTCGCGAATGCCGCGCACCAGCACCCACGTGAGGGCGAGCAGAATCAGCAACGCGGGAACGTTGAAGATGGCGCCGGTCCAGGCACCATTCGCGTAGGCCGGCCCCGAGAATGCCGCGGGCAGATGGACGTGGAATACGCCATCCAGTAAGTCATTGAGATAGGCGGAGAACCCCACCGCCACCGCCATGTTCGAGACCGCGTACTCGAGGATCAGATCCCAGCCGATGATCCAGGCGAAGATCTCGCCCAACGTTGCGTAGGCGTAGGTGTAGGCACTGCCGGCGATCGGAATCATCGACGCCAGTTCCGCGTAGCAGAGCGCCGCGAAACTGCAGACGAACGCAGTCACCAAAAACGACAAAGAGATCCCGGGACCCGCACCGGGGCGGCCGATCACGGAGAGGGCGTTGCCGCCATTCATGATGAGGTCGAGGATCGGGGCGTTCAGGATGGAGGGAAACTGCAGGGTCTGACCGGCCGCGGCGGTGCCAGTCAGAATGAAGATGCCAGAGCCAATGACGGCTCCGACACCGAAAGCGGTCAGGCTCCACGGACCCAGGCTCCTTCGCAACCGATGCTCGCCGTTTTCCGACGAAGCTATCAGAGCATCGATGCTGTGGGTCCGAAGGAGCCGATTCAATAGCTACCGTTTCCGGGACTGGCCCTTGGACATGATCTTGACTTTCTTTTTCATGGAGCCGCGCGGGACGGTGGAGTCCCTTTTCGCCTTGGGCGCAGCCTTCTTGCGTGCCGCGCGCTTCAGCTTTTTGCGTTCTTCCGTGCTTTCAACGTTGGTGGTATTCATCCCGACAAATCACTTTCTATTTAAGACCGGCGTACTTTTCAACCAGTTTCTTCATCCCGAAGCGCTGGAACATGACGACAAGCTTCGCGTCTTCTCCATCGCCCTCACGGCGCATAATGGTGCCTTTGCCGTATTTCGGGTGCTCTACTACTGTACCTGTTTGGTTCTGCCGTTTTCCAGTGGGCGCGAGAGGTCTGGCCAGCGGCGATGCCGGAGGACGTGGCGGAAGACCCGCGGAAGGCCGTGGCGGAGCGGCTGCGGGCGGTGTCGCAGCCGCGGAGGACTTAGGCGAATCCCCAAACAAATTCCCTGAAAAGCTTGTTTGTGTGGGTCGTGTGGGCTGCTTTGCGGCCGGCGGCGCCGGTCGAATCGGAGCCGGAACCGGACGGTCCTGAGAAATTGTCGGCACGTCGTCCCAAGGCATCGCCTCAGCGGGTCTCTGCGTTGCAGTTGGTGGCCGGGCGACCGGCGGACGCGGCGGTGCCGGAGGAGCGTAGGACGAGGTTCGGGGTGGAGAAGGCGGGGTGTAGGCCTCTGAGGTCGGCCGGAGATTACCGCTGCCGCCTCGATCCTTGAAGAAGTTCTGGACGTTTTGGACCGAGTTGTACGATTTTCCGGTGTACAGGTTCTTGCGGGCATCGCGCTGGACCTGCCAGCGCTCGGCGGTGAGATCCATGGACGCGTCGTCGTCGCCGTCATCCACGCCCAGATTGATGGTCAGGTTCGCGGGAAGTTCGCCCAGAAAGCGCGACTTCATGGAGCGCTCCTGTTCCCCGCCCCCGAAGCGTCGCCGAAGCTTCGCCCAAGTGATGATCAGACGCTTTTCGGCGCGGGTCATACCCACGTAGCAGAGCCGCCGCTCTTCTTCCATGGCGG
Source organism: Bryobacterales bacterium (assembly GCA_025462945.1). Taxonomy (GTDB): domain Bacteria; phylum Acidobacteriota; class Terriglobia; order Bryobacterales; family Bryobacteraceae; genus BOG-234. Next base: position 26,328 of record JAOAPO010000521.1, on the reverse strand, counting down.
CTTCGTTTTGTATGGAACGGCTGTGCGGGAAGATGTTCTCTTCCATGCCGGCGAGAAACACGACCGGGAATTCAAGGCCTTTGGCGTTGTGGATGGTCATCAGTGTGACAAGCGCCGATTCATCCAGGCCGTCGGCGTCAGCCACCAATGCCGCATGGTCCAGGAAGTCGGCAGCCGTCTCGCCGCGCTCCACTGCTTCAGCTGCCGCATTCCGCAATTCGTCGATGTTGTCGACTTTGCCTTCTGCTTCGGGGGAATTATCGGTCTCGAGCATCTTCCGATAGCCGGTCCGCTCTTCGATGAAGCCAATCGCTTCGTTCAGCGCCTTGGTCTGCACCGCCTCCTGCAAATCCAGCATCAGTTCGCGGAAGGCGGCAAAAGCAGCATGAGCGCGGGTGCCGAACTGGTTTTCCTCGAGCATGCGGCCGATCGCTTCCCAAAGAGGAATCCCCTTTTCGCTGGCGAACTGTTCCACCTGGTCCAGACTGGTGCGCCCAATGCCACGCGCCGGAACATTGATGATGCGCGCCAGAGCAATGGAATCCTGAGGTGAGGTCGCAAGTTTCAGGTACGCGATGATGTCTTTTACTTCGGCACGCTGGTAGTAGCTGAACCCGCCCACCACGTTGTACTTGCGGTTGTAGCGGCGCATGGCTTCTTCAATCTGCCGCGACTGGGCGTTGGTCCGGTAAAGGACCGCCACGCGCCTCTCGGGATACTGGCGGAGGATCTTGTCCGTCGTATCCGCGATAAACAGCGCTTCGTTCTCCGAATCGTGCGCCGGATAGATACTGATGAGGTCGCCCTCGTCAGCCTCCGTCCACAGCCATTTGCCTTTTCGCTCTTTATTGTTCGCGATGACGGTACTGGCTGCTTCGAGGATGTTTTTGGTGGAACGATAGTTCTGCTCCAGCCGGATCGTCTTCACCCGGGGGTAATCCTTCTCGAAATCGAGAATGTTACGGATGTCCGCACCGCGCCACGAATAGATCGACTGGTCTTCATCACCGACGACACAGACGTTGTCGTGCTTCGTGGAAAGCAGGCGCATCAACTCATACTGGCTGCGGTTCGTATCCTGGTACTCATCGATCATGAGGTAGTTGAGCCGGCGACTCCATGCCTCGCGAACATCGGCATCGTGAGCGAGCAGCCTTACGGTTTCCAGCAGCAAGTCGTCAAAATCAAGCGCATTTGCCTGCCGGAGGATCTTCTCGTACTCCGCATAGACAGCGGCGACGCGCGTCGCTTTCGGATCCCGCGCCAGCGAAGCCATCTCGTCAGGACCGATTTTCTGGCTTTTCGCATGGCTGATTGCCGAAAGCGTGCTCCGCGGCGGCATCGCCTTATCGTCAAGTCCCATGCGCCGGTGGGCGCTCTTGACGATGGACATCTGGTCATCACCGTCATAGATGGTGAACGTGCGAGTGAAGCCAGGCCTGATGGCCCCCAGCGCGTCCCCGTCGCGGCGGAGCAACCGCACGCAAAACGAGTGAAACGTCGCCAGTTGCGGTGAGGACGAGAGTTCATATCCGTCAAGCAGACGGCCTACGCGTTCCCGCATTTCACCAGCAGCCTTGTTGGTAAACGTAACAGCCAGGATTGCGGACGGCGGAACGTGATTCGCCGTGATCAGATGCGCGATCCGCTGTGTGATGACTTTGGTCTTACCGCTTCCTGCACCTGCAAGAATCAGGACGGGCCCTTCAGTCGCAATGACAGCTTCGAGTTGTTGGGGATTGAGGCCCTGGAGGAAATCCACTTCTTCCGTATTTTCGCATTCCCGCCGACCTGAGCACTTTGCAGCGAGGCCTCGTCATTCGGGTGAATACGCGCGTTGTCACAGGTGTGAGGGCTTTTGCGCAGTTTTTGCACCCGGATCTGGTGCGCTGAAGATCACTTTGCCAAGGTAAACGGAAGGGTACGGGCAGCCGTAGTAAGTATTTTAACGAAAATATTTCGGTTGCTGTTATGTGCAGTACGTCGGCTAAAGGCATGCATCTTTGTAGAAGGACAGTGCACTCCGGAGCAGAGTCAGCGGAGGGCTGGTCGATGACTGGCGTCCTGGTTTCCAACGAGTACGGATGTGCGAGGTTACGATTCATCCGACCGGCTCTAAGGATTTGACGCTTACCCGTCGGCAGCGGCTGACGGGTAGCGGAGAGGAGGAAATAACCCCGCATTCGGCTACCGCGGCTTTTTGTGCGAGCGGCGTCCGCTTTAGAGCGGAGCCGAGTAGCGAACACGCATCAGTTTGTCCGTCGAGATCACTTTACCGCCAAGGCTGGCGGTCCTCGTGTGAGAGCGAGCTTAGGAGGCAGCAGACAGTTCCGCTGTTTCAGGCACTTTCGCCGGAGCATTCGGAGGAGTAACAGCAGCTCGCAGGCAGGCCAGAGACACCAAACGGGCCTGCTAACGGAGCTTGGACCGTTTTCAACAAATCAGAGGGTCAAAGTGCTCGACGAAGCCACTTCAGGCTGAGCTTTGTGAAAAGCTTCCGCTGAAGTGGCTGTTTTTGTGTAAGCTCAGTGCGCCATAGAAGCCTTCCTGGCCAGGGCGGCATACCCGCCCCATTCAGAACTGGAAGCGCAGCCCCAGCTGCAGTTGCCGTGGATTCCCAACCGTGCTGGTAATGGACCCAACCTGAGAGTTACCGATGTTCTGATTCGGCAATCCGAACTGCGGGTGATTGAACACGTTGAATGCCTCGGCGCGGAATTCGAAACGCATCTCTTCCCTGATAACGAAATTCTTGAGCAGAGACATATCCCAGTTGGTACGCCCGGGGCCGAAGAGGCTGTTGCGAGAAGCATTACCGTAGGTGTAGGGCGCAGGCGTCGCGAAGGCGCCTGGATCAAACCAGCGTTGCAGCGTCCTCGGGTAGGTCACCTGGCCCACGACGTCAGGACGGCTTCCGGTGCCGTTCGTCGTTGACGTCTGGAGCACCGGAGAGAACGGCTGGCCGGTTTGAACCGTCAGAATCCCGTTGGTCTGCCACCCCCCAAGCACGAGGTCCACAAGGCCACTCCGGTTCAGGAACTGCCTGCCTTTGCCGAACGGAAGTTCGTAAAGATAACTTACCGTAAGCCGGTGACGAAGATCGACGGTAGAGTTGCCTCGCTCAGCCCGAAGATTCCGGATCCTGCGGTTTCGGTCCGGCAGCGCCTCCGTTAAACTCCAGCACAACATTATCGATTGCGTGAGCCCACGAGTAACCAAGTAGAGCACTCAAGCCCTTGCTTAGCCGTTTGTCCACAGTCAGTTGCCCACCGTAGTAGGAACTCAATCCATCCGAGACAAAGTAGCTGATGTCAGACAAATTAGGGGCGATGTTGAAATATGGCCGCGGAGTGTTCGTTGCCGCAGGTGACGGCACCGGTTGATTCGCGTTGTGCGTGTTGTACAGATGCCGACCCAGATTACCCACCAGGGCGGTCCGGATCACTAGTGACCATGGAGCGATCTCGTGCTCGACGGTTAGATTGAACTGTTGCGCCGATGACGGTCTGAAGTTCGGATCCACCGCCAACATTGCTCCATAGGGGCTGTCTGCATCCGCGAAGTTTGGATTCTGAAGCGGCAGGAATCCATCGCTCACTCGCAAGCCTACGTTGATATCCCCGGGCGACACCACTACTGTGGAACCGTATGGAAGCTGCCGGAAGAGCCGCAGACTGCTGCCCTCATTGCCCGCGGGGTTGTAGAAGATTCCGTAACCGCCGCGAACGACGGTGTGGGCGAAGAGTTGGTACGCAAAGCCAAGGCGTGGACCGAAGTTCCGGTAGTACGGCTTGACGCCTACATATTTATCGACTCCGTTCCGGCCCGCGATATCAATTTTGGCGGTACGAGCGTTGAAGTTCGCCCAGCGATTGGCAACCTCGCTGAAGGGGCTGTAGTAGTCCCAACGAAAGCCAAGGTTGAAGGTCAGTTTGCGGGTGATCCGCCAGTCGTCAGCGACATAGAGGCCCAGTTCGCTGCCTCGCTCCCCCGGCCAGTTGAAGGTGTAATCGTGAACCGTGGAAGTCGCGTAGCCCAGCAGGAAGCTGGCCATGGTGTCGCCGCCCGCGCCCTGCCTGGAATCAGTGAAGGCCGGCGAGAAGTTGAATCGACCGTTGCCCTGGTTGGTCTGATAGACGGTGAGTTGCCGCCCGCCGAAAATCACCGCCAAATTTCAGCGTGTGCTTGCCCGCCGTCACGCTCATGTTGTCGATGTACTGGAAGGTATTCTCTCGGCGGAAAATGGGCAGGGAGCGAGTCTGACCGATGCCGAAGTAGTTGGAGGGCGAGAAGATGGGGAAATTTTGTTCGTTCGGCGTCACGTTCGAATTGGCGATTCCGAATTTGTTCCCGAGTCCTCCACCCGGCTCATACTGATCAGCCGTGTGGTCTGCCCGGGAAGCGGTTGTAGCCCATGCGGAATTCATTCACTATCTTCGGACTGATGACTCTGACATAGCTAAACACGGCGTGCTGCGCGGGTTGAAACGCCGTGCCGGCGAACGAGTCTTCACTTCCGAGGTTGATTGGCCTGGTGAGTCCGGGTAGAGTGACGGCGGGGAAGGTGCTGGGAATCTGTGTCTCAGTGTTTTGAATCGAGTAACGGGCAAAGAAACTGTCTTTGGACGACGCCTGGTGATCCACCCGGATGTCGCCCTGATTCCACTTTTGGTGCTGGACGATGTTGGCCAGATAGTTGTTCAGTCGGCCCGCGCTCGTGGGCGATGGATATGCGTTGATCAACAATGCGGTCTTTGGATCCCACCGGTTTGCCGGAATTTGGTTACGTGGAAACTGGTCTCGAACGAATCCCGTGCCGCTCGGATTCGTTCGCGTGGTGATGGGGTCGTAGATCGCAGCGGCTTCGCTGAAATCACCCGCCCGCATCAGGGTTGTGGGCACATTCCCCAACTGCAGGACCTGGGAGTCCCTGCGGTAACCTTCATAGTCCACGAAGAAGAAGGTCTTGTCCTTGCCACTGTACAGTTTCGGCAAGATAACAGGACCACCGAAGCTTCCCCCGAACTGATTGAGGCGGAAAGTCGGGAAAGCCGTATTCTTGGGGCTGAAGAAATTGCGGGCGTCGAACGCGGAGTTTCGCAGAAATTCAAACAGACTCCCATGTAGCCGGTTCGTACCTGATTTGGTGACCACGTCGACCACGGCGCCGGAGTTGCGCCCGATGCCGCGCTATACAAGTTGGTTTGGATCTTGAACTCGCGAACAGCCTCGACGGCGGGCCGTAACACGATCGAGAGGGTCAGGCGCTCGTTGTCGTCAACCCCGTCGAACAGGAAGTTGTTCGAGCCTTCGCGATTTCCATTCGAGAAAATCTCCGTGCCGGGACGACGGTCGTCCGGCCTGGTGCCGCTCATGATTGTTCCCGATGCGCCGAACCCCACTCCTGTCACTCCGGGGCTCAGGACTGCCAACTGGATGAAGTTGCGGCCGTTGAGCGGCAACTGGTTCACAAGCTTCTCGCTGACGACGGTGCCGAGCGACGAGGCCTCCGATTGAAGCTGCGGGGCCTGCGCTGTGACCGAGATCTCCTCCGACACAGCTCCGACTTCCAGCACCAGGTTCAGCTGCGCCTGCTGATTCACCTGGAGATTCAATCCTCGCTGGACCAGTTTCTTGAAACCCGCCGCCTCTACGGTCACGACGTAGTCTCCGGGAGAAAGCAGCCGGATTACGTAATTGCCGGAGGCGTCGCTCGACGCGTCGTGTGAGACGTTGGTGCCGGAGTTGGTCGCCGTCACTTTCGCGGCCGATACCGCCGCACCCGTCGCGTCGAAGACGGTACCGCTCAACTCGGCCGAGGACACCTGTGCCGACAAAGGCAAAATGTACATTCCGAGCAGCGCAACTACGAAACGAGAAAGTCTGATCAAAGAACACCGCCGTGGCAGGCGCGGCTGCCCTCAATGCGAAAACCATCTTACATGGAAACGGGGACCATGTTGATGCCGGGCGCAGCCGGACGCAGAGTTGTTCAGAGGCTGGCAGAAAATTAAAAGACTAATCGGCGCGGCCGAAACCTGTATAGAGATAGATCGGATGCCAGCAACCCAAACAGCAACGGCGGCGATCCGAACCCAGGCGTTTGTGATTCGGAGCGTTGTTGTCTTTGTTACGTGAAGCGCGATAATCACCCGTAGTAGGGAATAAGCGGTGCATTCCCGTACGTGTTGCGCTAAAATCCGGGAGCATGAGCCTATCGCCCGGACGGCAGTTCCCTGGCTTTGTCGAGCGCAACCCGGTGCTGCTCACGGTATTAGGGCTGCTTTTCGCCCTGGTGCCTCGGCTCCTCTGGTCGCTTTGGGTTGACGAGGCGGGCACGTTTTGGATGGCCCGGGGCGGTGCCGCTGCCGCGGTCGCGAAGACCTGGAACTGGCCGGGGCAATCGCTGCTGTTCTCTGCGATCACATCTCTGTTCTGCTTCGATGGGTTCCTGTTCCGGGATTTTCTGCTGCGCGTGCCCGCGCTCGCCGGCGGCGCCCTGCTCTGCTTCCTTCTTTACCGCTTTGCGGAGGATTCTCTGGGTCCAGGCGCAGGCAGGATCGCTGCGGTCCTCGCTGCGTTCCATCCTATGACCATCGAGTTTTCCACCCAGGCCCGGCCCTACTCACTCGCCATGGCGGCAGTGACGGCATCCTGCTGGACTCTCTTCCGATGGGTACGCGACGGCGAGCGGCGGTGGTTCGTGTGGTGGATCGTGTCGTCAGTGCTCGTCATCTACCTCCATTACCTTTTCGCTGTTGTCTTCCTGGCTCAGTTCGTCTATATCGCCTTGACTCCGAAGCGCATTCCCTTAGCCCTGCTGGGCTTCACTATGATCGGCCTGCTCTGTCTTCCCATCGCGCCGCACATAGAACTGCTGCTCCGCGACTCCGGCACGCTGCCGTTCGGCGCTCCACCGCGCTGGCGAAATCTGGCAGGGATTCTGGTTCCGCGCTGGCTGGCGGCAGGGCTTGCGTTAGCTGCTTTGGCGGTGTTCCGCTCCAGACCCGCTCTCGGCCGGTGGAAACTCCCGGCGCCTTCGCTCGTTCTGTGCTGGTGGTTCGCGGGTCCGCTCCTGTTGTTCGAAGTTTCCCGGCACTCCGCGATGCGGATGTTTGTGGGTCGCTACGTCGGATACTCGGGACCAGCGGCCGTCCTGCTGCTGACCGCAGTCGGCTTTATCCTGTTCGGGGCCAAGCGAGGTCTGGCCTGGGCAGTGATGGGCGGCTTGCTGGCTACCGCAGTTCAGTTTCGCACCGGTCTCGGTTCCCAGGAACTAAGTCCCGTCCTGACGTTGGTTCGGCAGGAGAGCGCTGAGACGCCGCTGCTGTTCTGCAGTCAGCTCATCGAAGCCAATGCTCACGACTGGAGAGCCGGGAATGCTCCAGGCAAGTACCTTTACGCGCCACTGGAGGCGTATCCGGTTTCGAATCGCCTCGTGCCCTTGCCGAACTTCATCACGGACGATGTCAGGAGCTACGTCCGTGATCTTGCTGCTAATGAGCTAAGCCGCCTACCGCGGATGATCCTGGTCACACAAGATCAGGAGTGGCTGGATCTCGTCAACAGCGAGATGCAAAAATTCGGCTTCACTCACCATGTGACGAAGCCGAATGACTTCATGGTCATTCGTTTCGAGAAGAATCTCGGTCCCGAGAGCAGGCTGCGGCGACGTTAAGCATCATTTAGCCCCCGTTGTATGATCGGGACAATCGGATCAGAGATCTATCCGTCTCTGAAAATAAGGACACCACTCGTGACGAGAAGAAGTCTTCTGCAGGCCGGGCCTCTGCTCGCGACACCAATGCAAGCTCAAACGGGCGGCCAGACCGGCGGGAAGCCGAACATCGTCCTGATCATCTCCGATCAGTTTCGCGCGGACGCGCTGGGCTGTATGGGGATGAATCCCATGGGCCTGACACCCAACCTGGATGCGATGGCCAGACGCGGTGTCCTGTTCCGCCAGGCCATTTCGAATCAACCGGTTTGCGCCCCTGCCCGAGCCACCATGTTCACCGGGCAGTATCCAGCCCGGCACGGCGTCTGGAAGAACGGCTTTGGCTTGAAGCCGGACGCGGTCACACTCGCGGGGACGCTGAGGCAACAAGGCTATTCTGCCAATTACATAGGCAAGTGGCACCTGTCGGCGCAGACTCCGAATGACAGGATGAGCGGGCCGGTGCCTCCGGCCAACCGTGGCGGCTTCGCGGACTTCTGGGAGGGCAGCAATGCTCTGGAGCTGACCTCGCATCCGTTCGAAGGCGACATGTTCGATGGCGACGGCAAGCCGCTCCACTTCTCCGGTGAGTACCGGGCAGACTTCCTGACCGATCGCGCGATTCGCTTTCTGAAACAAAAGCGAGCGAAAGATAAACCATTCCTTCTCGTTGTCTCGTATCTGGAAGTCCATCACCAGAACGATTCAGACCTGTTCGTTGCCCCCAGAAAGTATGAGAACAGCTACCGGAATCCCTGGGTGCCTCAAGACCTGCGCCCGCTTCCCGGAACCTGGCCCAGCCAGTTGCAGGGTTACTACGGCTGCGTCAAAGGAATCGACGACGCGGTGGGAACGCTGTTGAGCTCTCTGAAAGAACAGGGCATTGACGACAACACGATTGTGATGTTCACGAGCGATCACTCCTGCCACTTCCGAACCCGCAATGCAGAGTACAAGAGAAGTCCGCATGAAAGCTCAATTCACATTCCGCTGATCGTGCAGGGGCCGGGGTTCGACCGCAGCATGGAAATTGCAGAGCTGGTGAGCCATGTCGATTTCGCCCCCACACTGCTGGAAGCGGCGGGCATGGCCGTCCCGGGCACGATGCAGGGCAAAAGCATGCTTCCGTTGCTCTCGCGCAAGACAGAGGGCTGGCGCAACGAAGTGTATATCGAGATCAGTGAATCCCTGACAGGGCGCGCGCTGCGAACGCCCCAGTGGACCTATGGCGTCGCGGTTCCGCAGCCAGAAGAGTCCAGTGATCGCTTCAACGAATACATTCTCTATGATCGTTATGCCGATCCCTTCCAGCATGTAAATCTGGCCGGGCGCGCGGAGGTGCGGGAGGTCTCTCAGCAGCTTCGGGCGAGATTGGCTGCACGAATTGCCGAATCGGGACGGGCGAAGCCGGAAATTGACCCGCCGTTCATTCCGTACGTTTAAGAGACCGCCCGATGATAGACCGCAGAGACTTTCTGGCGCAGTCCGTAAGAGGCGCCGCACTGCTGGCGCAGGAGAGCAGGGCCGCGGAAGGCCGCCCGAACATCCTGCACATCATGTCAGACCAGCACCAGTGGGCCTGTATCGCGAACCGCGGGATCTGCAACACACCCAACCTGAACCGTCTGGTGAAGGAGGGCATGTTGTTCGAGAGGAGCTATACGCCGAGCGCAGTCTGTTGTCCGGCGCGGGCCATGATTCTTTCGGGTGCTTATCACTGGCACAACGGGGTGTTCAATCAGATTCACTCTTCGCCGTCGGTCCACCGGGATATGTTTCCGGATGTTGTGCTTTATGCTCACCGGTTGAAAGAAGCCGGTTACCGCCTGGGGTATACCGGCAAGTGGCACGCCAGCTGGACTCGCTGCCCGGCCGACTTCGGATACGAGATGGCGGCCGTCAGTGGATGCGATCCCGCTGTGCTGCGTAAGTACGATTTAAATCCGGATAAAGTGGAGCGTTCGCGTCAGCAGCTGCGTCCCCACGTCGAGAAGACGGTTCAGTGGCCCGGATCTGCACCGTTCCCCGCCTGGGGTTATACGGATGGTTCGGACGAGAACACGCCGGCGTGGGAAGTGGCCGAAAGTGCCATAAGGATGATGGGGCGCTTCGCGAAGGACTCGCGGCCATGGTTGCTGGAGACGCACTTCGTGGATCCGCATGACCCGTACATGCCTCTGCAGAAGTACGTGGACCGGTATGACCCGAAGTCGATTCCGGTACCGAAGAGCTTCCAGGATAACTTCGCGGGGAAGCCGGGGCTACACGCGAGAGAGTCGTCCACGTGGGGGCCGATGACGGAGCATGACTACGGTCAAAGCAGGGCCCGCTATTACGCTTCTGTGGAACAGCTGGACACGCAGATTGGGCGCCTTCTGGACGCACTGGACAATACGGGGCAAGCGCAGAACACGATGGTAGTGTTCACTACCGACCATGGCGATATGTGCGGCAACCATCGGATGTGGATCAAAGGCTGGATCCCGTACGAAGAAACATATCGCGTGCCGCTGGTGATCCGCTGGCCCGGGCACGCGAAAGCCGGGGCTATATCGAAGCACCTGGTGCAGACGCACGATCTGGCGCATACCTATGTGGCGGCAGCGGGCGCCAAAACGCTGCCGTACGCAGATGGCCGGCCGCTGCAAGCGCTGTTCGCAAACCCGGAGACGCCTTCGTGGACCGATCAAATTCTTTGCGCCTACTATGGCGGCGAGTTTCTTTATACCCAGCGCATCGCGATCACAGAACGGTTCAAGTACGTGTTCAACGGGTTCGATATCGATGAACTCTACGATCTGGAGCGCGACCCGGAAGAGATGCACAACGCGATTGCCGACGCTTCCTACACCAAATATGCGGACGATATGCGAGCCCGTATCTACGAGATGATGGACCAGTTCGAGGACCCGTATGGCACACCCGCGAAGTGGACGCTTCCAGGACAGCGGCCCGACCGGTATGGGGCCGCGCGTTACTTGCCTCGCGGTAAGCGGCTCGCACTCTGACTGAGCGCAGTAGACGCAAGAGCCTACTGCGGCGGCTTCGGTGTTTTGATCAGATCAGGTGGGAACTGAGCGCTCTTCGCTCCGTTCGGGTTCCGCAGATTGTTCTGCGCTCCGCTGTCGCGATAAAGCGGAATATACATCGCTCCGGTTGATTCCAGAACATCGAACAACTGCTTGTTCATGCTCTTGATCGTGTCCTGATGCCTGGGGCTGAAGATCAGATTATTCGATTCCAGTGGATCTTCCTGCAAGTCGTAGAGTTCGTCGATATCCCAGATACCGTAGTAGTGGATGTACTTGTAACGCTCTCCGCGCAACGCGTGCATCGTCGGCGTTTGCGGGAAATTGCGCTCCCAGTAGTATTCATACAGCAGACCGTCTCGCCAGGGAATCGACTTGCCCTGCAGCAGCGGCAGGAAGTTACGACCAGGGATATCCTTTGGCGGCTGTAGTCCGGCGACGTCGAAGAAGGTAGGCAGAATGTCGATATTCGCTACGACCTCCTTCATCACGCCGCCCCCCGGGAAAAGCTCAGGGCAGCGCGCGAGCAAAGGAACGCGCATGGATTCTTCGTAGGCGGTGCGCTTGTCGATCAGCCCGTGCTCACCGAACTGGAAGCCGTTATCGCCCATGTAGACGACCAGGGTGGAATCGAGTTCGCCACGCTGCTTCAGAGCGGCCAGGACGCGACCAATGGATTCATCCACGGCTAGCAGAGTTTCGGCGTACTGCTGGTAGTACTCGGCGAGCGAGAGGTCGCTGTGATACGGGTAATCGACTCCGTGCCAGCTATTGCGCTGATTCTGAGTCCACAGAGGCCGGTTGCGGGCCATGTCGCCTGTTTCCGCGATGGTGGGTGGCGGGTCGAACTTTTCGTTGGCGTATTTCCCCTCGTGCCGTTCAGCGGGGATGAATGGCGAATGAACCGCTTTGTGCGAGAGATACAGGAACCAGGGCTGATCCTTTGAGCGCTCGTTCAGCCAGTCGAGGGCGTAATCCGTCAACTCATCGGTGATGTAGCCCTTTTGCGGAACATGCTTGCCGTCCACGTTCAATCCGGCCGGGACGGGAAGATACGAACCCTGTCCGCGGAAACTGACCCACCGGTCGAAACCGGGCTGTGGCTCATCACCCGTATTGCCCATGTGCCACTTGCCGAAGAAGCCGGTGGCGTACCCGGCCTTCTTGAGGTCTTCGGAGAAGTAGCGGGTTCCCGGCGGGATCGGCGTATTGTTGTCGACGATTTTGTGCTGGTGGGCATACTTGCCGGTGAGGATGGAAGCCCGGCTGGGAGAGCAGAGCGCCGTGGTGACGAAGGCGTTCCGGCAATGCACGCCGTCGCGCGCCAGGGCATCCATGTTGAGGGTCACGGGATACGTGCGGGCTTTCATGAAACTCATCGCATCGTAGCGATGGTCGTCCGTAAGTATGAACACGATATTGCGCCGCTTGCCTGAAACCGGCGCGGTTTGGGGCTGCGCGGTGATGGCGCCGAAAGCGGCGCCGAGCGTCGCGAGAATCGTGGTGCGTCTGTCGATCGCCATGACTTCCATCATCCTACGCGAACGATATACTCTCAGCAGTTGGGGTTGACGACCGGGAAAACATGAGTACTACCGAAAATTCACGTCGCGGATTCCTGCGGAGCGCCGTGGCGACCACGAGCATCCCTCTGATTGCTGAGGCGCAAAGCCAGTCCACGACAAGGCGCCCCAATATCATTTACCTGCATTCACATGACACGGGCCGTCACCTGCAGCCGTTCGGGCACGCGGTTCCTTCGCCGAATCTGCAGCGTCTCGCGACCGAGGGAGTGTTATTCCGGCGCGCATTCAGCGCCGCGCCTACGTGCTCGCCCAGCCGGGCTGCGCTGCTTACAGGCCAGTGTCCACACCGGAACGGGATGCTGGGCCTTGCGCACCGCGGCTTCAGCATGAATGATTACCGCAAGCACATCGTCCACACGCTACGTCCCGCCCGCTACACGTCGGTCCTCGCCGGGCTGCAGCACATCGCCGCCAAACCGGAAACGATCGGCTTCGACGAGGTGCTTCGCCCGAAAACAACAGCCGCCGCGGACGTGACGCCGGGCGTTATCGAGTTTCTGAACCGCCCTCACAACGAACCTTTCTTCCTTGATGCAGGTTTCTTTGAAACGCATCGTGAGTACCCGAAGCCCACGGCCGACGACGATCCACGCTACACCCTTCCGCCGGCTCCGATCCCTGACACCCCGCAGACTCGTCTGGATATGGCTGCCTTTCACGCCAGCGCGCGCAATCTGGACAGCGCTGTCGGCAAGATACTTGATGCCCTCGATCGCAACGGTCTGACCGGCAACACGATCGTAATCAGCACGACCGATCACGGCCTGGCATTCCCGCTGATGAAGTGCAACCTGGAAGACTCCGGCTGGGGAGTCTCGCTCATCATGCGGGGGCCTGGTGGATTCTCGGGCGGCAAGGTGTGCGATGCATTGATCTCGCAAATCGATATCTTTCCGACTCTCTGCGATCTGGCCGGGATCCCCCCTCCGGCCTGGCTCGAAGGGAAGTCATTCCTGCCGGTGATTCGCGGAGAGGCTAAAGAGATCAACGACGAGGTTTTCGCCGAAGTCACTTTTCACGCAGCTTACGAGCCGAAACGAGCGGTACGCACGCAACGCTGGAAATACATTCGGCGCTACGGTGACAAGCACACGCCGGTATTGCCCAACTGCGACGACGGACTGAGCAAGAGCCTTTGGCTTGAGTTCGGGTGGAAGAACATGGTGCTCCCGGATGAGAGTCTGTATGACCTGATCTTCGATCCCACGGAGCAGCACAATCTGGCTGCGGATCCGGCCCTTATGCCGGTGTTAGCAGATATGCGTGACAGGCTGGAGCGTTGGATGCGGCGCACGCAGGACCCACTCCTGAACGGTCCTGTACCGGCCCCGCATGGAGCGCAGATAAATAATCCGAACGGAATATCGCCCAAAGAGAAGCCCGATCTGATCGCGTAGGCGGCAGGACTCGCCTTGAGGTGAGGTTAGGATGGTTTCGGTGGCACACCTGATCGTCAATGGCGAAACAATAGATCCCGGCCGTATCAGGGAAGAGGCATCCGCCATATCTCAACTTCTCGCCGACCAGATGCCGGGAGAAGATCCACTGGCGCGACAGATTCGGGCACGTGAGTGGGCGGAAGAGAATCTGATCGAAGATGCGCTGATTAACCAGACCGCGTCGAGCGATCCGGTGCTTGGGCGTTTGGAAGCGCCACTTCGCCGCGAAAGACTGATCGAAAAGATCACCGCGGATGTGACCTCGCCGCGCCGCACCGAGATGCTTCCCTTCTACCGGGCGAACCTGCAGTTTTTCCGGATTCCGGAAATGGTTCACGCGGCTCACATCGTACGCAATATCGACGAGCAAAATGACGAGAGCAGTGCGCGACATGCCATCAAACAGGCGGCAGCGGAACTGGCGCGGGGGCGTCCGTTTAGCGAAGTAGCGGATGAGCTGTCGGATTGCGCCGGGAACGGGGGCGACCTGGGCTTTTTCCCGCGCGGGCAAATGGTGGACGCGTTCGACGAGGTTGTTTTTCGGTTGCCTCCAGGCCGGGTAAGCGCCATTTTTCGTACCGAGTTCGGCTTCCATATCGCTAAGGTGCTTGAGAAGAGAGCCGCGGGCATTCAGCCGTTCGAGTTGGTGCGCGATGAGATTGAGCGCCGCCTGCTCGCCGAAAAGAGGCAAGCGGCGCTCAATCGCTTTGTCGATGACCTGCGGGGCAAGGCAGATATCCGCCGGGTCCAGGGTGCGGGCGTCCGGTGAATCCCTGTTGTGTGCCGAGCAAGACGCGGGCGGCGATTCTGTCATCATCCCGACAAGCCAGCGCGGAAAGGTTCCGGGCGCTTGCCGGCTCGACGAGCGGGATGGTGAAGCTGGACGGCGGACCCTTCCTGATGGGAACCGATTTTCCGTCAGGATTCCTCGCCGATGGCGAAGGCCCAATCCGCAAAGTCACGGTGGACCCCTTCTACATTGACGTGCACCCCGTCACGAACCAGCAGTTTGAGGAATTCGTAAGGGCCACGGGGTATAGCACGGAAGCGGAGCGCTTCGGGTGGTCCTTCGTCTTTCAGGGACACATCCCGCCGGAGCGATACGACGAACTTGTGGATCAGACGGTACTTGGCGCTGGGTGGTGGTGCAAGGTCGCGGGATCGGACTGGAGACATCCGGAAGGCCCGGATTCAGGCATTGGGGCGCGCGCTGACCACCCCGTTGTTCAAGTCTCGTGGAACGACGCAGTTGAATACTGTAAGTGGTCCGGCAAGCGCCTGCCAACAGAAGGCGAATGGGAATTCGCGGCGCGCGGTGGACTGGAGCAGAAGCTGTATCCCTGGGGCGATGAGCTGACACCCGGCGGTAAGCATCTGTGCAACATCTGGCAGGGCGAGTTCCCGTCGACCGACTTAGCCGAAGACGGGTACTCCGCGCCTGCTCCGGTCAAAGCTTTTGAGCCGAACGGATACGGCCTTTACTCAGTTGCCGGCAACACGTGGGAGTGGTGCAGCGATTGGTTCGATCCCGCGCATCACGTTATTGCCACTCGAAACAATCCGGTCGGCCAGCTCGCGGGTTCGGCGAGGGTGATGAAAGGCGGTTCCTACCTCTGCCATCACTCCTACTGCAATCGATACCGGGTGGCGGCGCGGACGTCGAACACGCCGGACAGCGCCACCACGAACATCGGTTTTCGCTGCGTGCGCGACGTGTCTTCGAGCTTGCCGGATAATACCCTTAATGTCTAACCTCAGTCGACGCGACATGCTGGCGCTGCCGGCCCTCACAGCCCTCGCGGCAAACGCGCAAACTCCAGGCACCCGCCCGCCCAACATTATTGTGATCGTTACGGACGATCACGGGATCGGTGACGTCGGCTGCTACGAGCACCCCGAGGTGCGAACGCCCAATCTTGATCGCCTCGCTGCCTCCGGCGTTCGCTTCACCCAGTGGTACTCGAACGCGCCGATCTGCTCGGCCTCGCGAGCGGCCATCATGACAGGCAAATATCCTGATCGCACGGGCGTGGTGGGTGCGTTGCCCTCTGAGCCCAGCTGGGATGTACAGGGGCTCCGCGCCGGCGAGACCACCATCGCGACGGTGCTGAAGACCCTCGGCTACAACACGGCTGCGTTCGGCAAGTGGCACCTCGGCAGCATTGAGGCCAGCCGTCCTTACAACCAGGGATTCGACAATTTCTTCGGCTGGTATTCAGGCTGGCTGGATGCCTACTCCCACCGCTACTACCAGCTCGGCTCTGCCCCGGGCAAGATCTTCCACGACCTTTGGCGAAACCGCGAAGAAGTCTTCGAAGAGCCTGCTTACATGACGGAAGTCCTCGGCCGCGAGGCGCGCGCCTTCCTCGCGAAGCAGACGAAGCAGAAACCCTTCTTCCAGTACCTCGCTTTCGGTGCACCGCACTACTCGATGATGGCGCCCAAGAAGTATCTGGACCGCTTCCCCGCCACCATGGAACGCGACCGACGAACTCACCTCGCCATGGTGGCCGCTGTCGATGATGTGATCGGCTCGATTCTCGATCAGGTCCGGCGGCAGCGCATGGAGAATGACACCGTAATCTTCTTCCAGGCCGACAACGGGGCGACGCGCGAGGTCCGGGCTTCCAGTACTGCGCAGCCTTACACCGGCGGCAGCAATGAGCCGTTCCGCGGCTTCAAGCAGGGCCTCTTCGATGGCGGCATGCATGTTCCCGCGATCCTGCGTGCTCCCGGCCGTGTCAAGCCCGGCACCGTCTGGAATCGCCCCATGATCTCGATGGACCTTCTGCCCACGCTGGTATCGATGGCTGACCCCGCCGCCGTTCCGAAGGACATCGACGGCCAGAACATCCTGCCCGTGATTCGCGGCGAGTCGCACGAGCACGAGGTGTTGTTCTGGAGCTTCAACGACGGCCGCGCAGTGCGTCAGGGCGACTGGAAGCTCATCCTGAATCCGCCGCAGTTTCCGGGTGACCCCGTGGCCGATAAGCTCTGGCTCTCGAACCTTGAGGCCGACAGGTCCGAAACGAAGAACCTGGCCACGCAGGAGTCAGCGCGCGTGAAGCAGATGCTCGAAAAGATCCGGGCCTGGGAGAAAACGGTCGGCCTGAAGCCCGCGCCTTAGCTCTTCGCGGAGAACAGGGCCTGTCAAGTCGACTAAGTCCAGTACAGCAGTCGCGCATCAGGCAACTCATCCGAGAGCGCCTGCTGAAACCAACTGCGCATCTCGTTCATCGCCGGCTTCGGATAGACGAACTTGGCGGAACCGAACTTCGTCGTCTTTCGGTCACGCGCGCTCTCGTTTAGGTCCAATGTCGTTTGTGGATACCACTCCAACTGAACAAGCTTCGACTTTGGCGTAAACCTGTGAGTGATGGCCTCCACGGTGACGTCCGCGTCCGGAACACCATCGAGCGCCGCGCGCGCGGACCGCAGGAGGTCGCGGTATTCTTCGCGCCAGTTCTCCACGGGCATAATCGGCGCAATTGTCAGCCCTACCGGATACCCGGCCATGGCCATCTTCCGCAGCGCCGCCAATCGAGCTCCCCGCGTTGCGGTACCTCCTTCGAAATCGCGGCTCACCTTGCGGGCTGTAAGGGAGAATCGCACCCTCGTCCTGCGTCTGTGCTCAAGCTTCAAGAGCTCGTCTACCTCATCGAATTTCGTTGTCCATCGCAATTGCACCCCTGTGCCCCAGGACCCGAAGAATCGGATGCACTCAGCGAGCGAACCCGTCAGATGCTCGATCCCGAGCGGGTCTGTGTAGCACGAAGCCTCAAACGTAGTACCTTCGCCGCTGCGTGTTGCTGACGCGGAAGTGATTCGACCTTTGCCTGCGTATGGCTTGAGGTCATGAAGAATCTCGTCGATATTCGCGTAGGCTCGCGTTATCGGCGCCCCGCTCAACGAGCCCGCCAGATAGCAGTACTGGCAATGGGCCGGACAGCCTTGTGCAATGTGAAACTGCCAGTCCGCGCTCGGCGGGATGGGTTGCAGTTTCCGGGCGATCTCGGTCGACGTTGTGATGGCCAGCGCTGTCTTCGCCTGGACATAATCGGCCGCGCGGATGCCGAGCCGATTGTTCTTCAGTTCGACGACGTTGGCACCGAGTTGAGCGGCCCGCTCCGCCATAGCCCGGCCATGCGCATATTTCAGCGCGTCCGGCGTTATCAGAACCTGTCGCGGGGTCCATCGCTTCGGCTTTGGAAGCGACGGCGGCGCGAGAACCTGTTCAGAAGGCATACCGGATCCGGCACTCGGGCAAGTGCTTATTCAGGAGGGCATTGAACTCCTCCACCAGCCCCGCCTTCAGACCACGCTTGTAACGCAGGTTACGGCCGCCCATCTGGCTGTACTTTGTGTCCTGGAGCTCAGGATTCCACAACAGTTCTTCGCCCTTAGGGTGCCATCCGAGGTTGATCTGGTGCAGCTTCTCGTTATGTGTCAGGAAGATAATCTCGGCCCCAAGCTGGTCCTTCACTTCGGGCTTCAGCACTTGCGCAAGCTGATCGAACAACTCGCGATAATCCGCCTGCCAGCCCTCGTAGTAAATCACTGGCGAAAAGTTCAGATGCACTTCGTATCCGGCTTCGTGGAGGTCATTGATGATGCCAATGCGCTCCGCTATGGGTGAGGTACGCACATCCACCACCTTCGCCATGCGTTGCGGCATCAAACTCAGCCGGATACGGGTCTTGCCCTGCGGGTCGTACGACAGTAAGTCACGATTGACGAACTTAGTCGCGAATGTCGCCTTTGCGGTTGGCAAGGTGCGGAACAGCGATACCAGATCGCGGACGTTATCCGACACCATCGCATCAACGGAACAATCGCTGTTGCAGCCGATATCGTAAACCCAATAGATCGGGTCGATTTGACTGGGCTCCGCCTTCCAGCCCAGCTTTGTCGCGTGCCGGGTCAGGTACGCCGCGATCTGTTCGATGTTCACGAACACGGAGATTGGATTCGCGTAGCCTTTCTGTCGCGGTACGTAGCAATACGAACAAGCCATCGCACACCCGTTCGCGTGCGAAGGAGCGATGAAATCCGATGACCGACTGTTCGGCTCAGCGCGCAAGGACTTCTTGACTCCCAGCACGAGCACATCCCGTTTGATCTTGTTCCAGTCGCCTACGTTGCCTTCGAAGCCGAACAAGCCGGGGATCTTCCAGTGCGAGTCGACCAAAATCCGTTCTGCGTCGGGGAAGCGCTCAAGGATCTGCTGTCCTCTTGCTAACTGCTCGACAGCTGGCTCCAGGTAGATGGTCTGCGGGTTCAGCAGCCAGGGTGGCGGCGGATTGACGAGGCTTGCAGGACGCGGGGGAATAAGTGCCTGAAGGACTTGGGAAAGGGTGGTCATGGAGGGTAATCAATTAGATGCACTCGCTCGACGCAAGGTAGCAGGGTACTGTCGAGAGTCGTCGTGTAAACGATCCCCCGGCTTCATCGGATGCATGGGCCGAGCGCAACACGCGCCGCCACTTTCGTGATGCGCGAGAGAACGACCGGCGAGCTGCCGGCGTATAGTTGCGCTCCTGTATGAGGCAGATGCTATGAACGGGGAGTTCTGCTGACCAGCAACTTACTGTTCTCGAAGTGAGACGGCACCTTCGAAGGTCCAATCACAACCGCGGCGGCGGTCGACCTGCTGGTTCAGCATCCCTCAATCTCAAATTCAACACATACCCAGGCAACGAGTCGAGCACGCTGAGCAGGCCCGGCGCTGACAGAAGGAGCCACAAAGCGGCGATTGCAGCGACTGAGAAACTCGCGCAGTTGCCGTCCGGAGCTTTGACTGGGCCGTTGCCTCGAAAATGTCCGCGCATAGCAGCAAGCGGTCGCCTAAAAGCCTGCGTCTTAGCTCTTCGCGGAGGGCACAACGGTGTGTGATGTCCCGCCACGCGCTTCCGGCATTGCAGCGCGAGGCGGTTCGGCCTCGACAGGCCCCGGCTCCCTCACTTTACCCCCTGTTCTGGCAGCATTTCATCCGCCGTCGCCGCGCCCTGCGCTGGACGTTCACGAATCCGGGAAATAAATCTTCGGTCGGCAGATCGTTTGTTATCAACGGCCGCCACGCCGTAACGGTATGCAGGCTGACGTTCTTGAGTGCTTCTTTGCCTACGCTTTGGGCATGAGAGCAAACATTTTCTCGATTGTGGCTGTCGGAGCTGTTCTCTGCAGCGGGCAGACCCAGATCGATCTAAGAACACAGACAAAATCAGTGGACTTCAGCGCGGCTCAATCCACCAAACCTTTTCAGACTGGCACGTCGCTGCCTCCTAACTGCACCGTCGGGCAAATGTTCTTCGTAACAGCCGCAAGCGCAGGACAGAACAGCTTCGGGTGCACCAGCCCCAACGTCTGGAGCCTCGAACACGGCAGCAGCGTCAGCCCTACGGAAATTAGGAGCGCCGGGGTCGTCGTAGGTACACGTCCCGCACTGGATCTTTCTACCGGCTCAGGCGTGCTTTGGTCAGTGAGTGATACCGGGCAGGCGATTTCCGTTCAAACGTTGCTGGATACTTCCGTGGCGCAGACCAGGGCCGGTCAGCAATCCGGCTCGGCGCTGCTTTGTGCGTCCGCGCCAGGCAGCGGGACGGCATCGACTTACTCATGCTCGATGTCGCCCACCCTCGCAACATACTCCACTGGCATGGTCGTGCACTGGACGCCCGACAACGACGGCGTCGGGGGAACGACCACGCTGAACGTCGACGACCTGGGGGCGAGACGGATCGCGGACGCGGACGGTATCACTGATCCAGCGGCCGGAGGTCTCGTGGCTGGTCAACTTTATCAGCTTTGGTACGACGGTGCGCTGTTTCGCCTGATCGGAGGTGGGTCTGGCAGCGGCTCCGGAGCCGGAACGGTGGGGCCGCGTGGTCCGGCCGGACCAGCGGGGCCCGCAGGACCAACTGGTCCGGAAGGACCTCCCGGGGCAACCGGCCCCGCTGGTACGGGTGGTTCTGGCGCGATCGAAGCGGGAGGCTACCGATTCCCTTTCGGCTTCCCTTCCGACAACGGCGCCAGCGACATTGCCGGTCCGAACGGTGTCAAAGCACATATGTTTGTCGCAGAGAACAACATGCTCGTCACGGGCATTTCCTACTATCTGGTGGGCGCGTCCGGTTGCAGCCCCGCCAGTCCCTGTCGTCTGGCGGCAGCCATTTACGACGTGACGGGAGTTCTGGTCGCACAACAGAGCGCGCCCGTGAGCGGCACCGGGACGCTACAGATCTCTTTTACGTCTCCTCCAAACCTCGTTGCCGGAAAGGTTTATTATTTTGCGTGGACCGCGGACACGACCGGGGTAGTGCTTCAGGCGGCTGCATCGGGCAGTTGGATGTTCGGTCTGTTGCTCAACTCCGGATCGCGCAGCCGGTCCGGTACAGCGAGCGGCAGGGCAACTGGCACTGCCGGTTCCGTTGCAATGCCTTCCTTGCTGGGGACGGTAACGGGTCAGAGCGATCACTTCGGAATTCCCCCGGCAATCGCCTTTTTGATGTAAGCGGCTCACAAGGATACGACAATGAGAAGGATAATTGATCTAATGTTACTTCGCGTCCTCAGAGGCGTGCAAAATGCACTCAGCCTCATTCTGATGTTTGCTGCGCTGTTGCCCCTGCAGGCTCTGGCTGGTCAATCGCTCGTGCTGACATCTGGTGGCGCTACGTTGCAACTCTCCGACCCTCCACTGTTGGCCTCGCAGTCGTGGCGTGTTGAGTTCCAGCTTCATGATTTTTCGCCCGCCCCCGATGGCGCATCTGGAAGAAAGCTGTTCTATCTCAATGGTGTCGGCCTCGTCGCGACCATCTTTCCTGACAGGTCGCTCAACTTTGGCGATCTCTGGGATCTGGGAGAGGGTGGTGCGCCGTGCCGGGTACCCGCTGCAGGTCTTACAAACGTACTCGTCCGAGTGCAGCGCGACACCGCAACGGCCCACCTGACGTGCGAAATCTGGAACTACGATGGCACCGGTTACGGTAGCCAGGTTCTGCCTTTCGGCCTGTCGCGCAATTTTGCTGCCGGGGGTGGCGGGGAGATTGGCTTGGGCGTGGACGGTAGCCTGGGTTTCCTTCGAATCAGCCTCGACGTGCTGCCCGCAGGAAGCAAACCTCCTGCCACCGCAGACGCCGGAAACTGGACCGAACTCAAGTTTGACGGAAAACTAACAGATTCCAGCGGGCACAATCACAATTTGAGGGGTGCCGGCGTAAGCTTCTCGTCGACGCCAAACCAAACCGCCTTCGCCATCGCGAAGACCTTCGGCGCGCCTTCATGGGCCAACTGGGTCTCACTCCGAGCGGGTGTGTCCGCCCGGCTCGACGCAACGTCCAGTTACTCGCTCGCTGACGGGAGTTCCACTGTCTCCGCTTTTTGGCAGCAGACCAAAGGACCAACCGGCGTCATATGGGCGAACCGCAACTCACTCACACCGTCCATCAGTGGCCTGGTATTCGGAACTTATCAGTTCTCTCTCCGTGTCACCGATGCAAACGGAACGGGTAATACTACGCTGCTGGAGGTGGGCGCGGTAGCTACGAATGATAACGGCATCGTGATCAACGCCGACCCGAACGTGGATAAACTCTTCGGCCCCATGATCGCGTTCGGAAAGAACCCGTGGGGCCTGGCTGATGAACGAGCAATGGCCGCGACTCGAGCCAGATCTGCTGCCTATCAGGCAAACGGCTGGACGTCACCCAGTTGGGAACACCCCCTCCCGGGAACGGTGACTTACCTGTACCAGGGTGGTCCTGGCCCCAGAGTGGGGCTGCTCGCCGCTCCCGTGAGCGCATCAGCCATGACGATTCCCGTGAACGACGCATCGAAGATTGATTTTTCAACGATGCCGACCAGGATCCTTATCGGTCCTGATTATCAGCGGCGTGAAGACATTCGAATCTGCGGCACGTCTGCCACAAACGGGCCCGCTGCGCTGACCGTTTGCTACGACGGTCGCGGACAGGCGAATCCTCAGGGTGAAAGCTCTGAAGTGGGCGCCACGGCCTGGGCGGCGGGAACGCCGGTGGTGCAGGCAAAGGTTCGTGGCGCCGGGACGACTTTCCTGTCAACCTTGTGTCCGGCAGGCATCGGGCCCGGCGGGGCGATCTTGTCCACCAGCGGTTCGGTGACCGTGGCAAACGGTTCCGCGTCTCTTGTCGGCAACGGTACGAACTGGACTGCCGCGAATGGAATTGTTCCGAATAGTTCGGCCGTTAGGGTATCAGCGACCCGGAGTGGCGGGACCCCATACGTCTTCTATGCGTATGTCAACGCTTTGACAGACTCGACTCACATTGCCCTGTCTCGGCCCTACCCGGCGGACGCTGATGCGGGAAGTTTCAGTTATGCCATTATCCAACCTGACACTCGCCTTGCGACGCTTCATTACTCGCGCACCCTCGACCAAAGTGACGCACAAACCTACTACGAGATCGCCGCGTGCGAATCCGACACTGAGCTGTATCTCATTACAGGGCGGGATTTGAGCGGCCTTGTGGGGAAGTCAATACAGGCCGGGCAGCAGTATAGCTACATGGACGGCCTGGGTTATGCAGGTTCCTTTGGCGCAAATATCTACGGTGAGGATCTGGCGCACCGGGCCCTCTACTATCGGTCGGGCTGGGATCCGGCGTTGCAGGCGGCCCGTGTCCTTGGAGATAACTATGTCCGGTCGCCGGCCCTCGCGGGGGGGGATGTGGGCGGGATACCGCTCTTCCTTGGTGGGGGAACAATTGGCGGCTTCGCCGCAGCCATTCTGGACGGCGGGCGGCCCGAAAGTGTGAAGTGGGCAGACTTGAGGGGCTTCGCCAGGCGGGGTGCGATCGGCAGTCTCGGCTGTAGTTCATGGGATACACGAGATTCCTCTTACCTGTCCAGTTGGCTTGCGCTTGCCGCCGCCTTCGACCCTGATCCAGGTGAGCGTGCCAGGTCGAAAACTCAGTTGAGCGATGTCTATGACCGGGAGATCAGATGCAAACGCGACGACAACTCGTGGGCCCACGGCGCTTTGTGGGACCGGCAAGCCGGGCCGCTCACCATGACGAACGCAAGCGCGCTGGTGACTGGCACGAACCTCCCGCAAAGCATGTGCTTCGGGATCTCGACGGGCAGAGTTTCGGTCACCCGCGGTTCAGCGGTCATCATGCCGATGGAAGGAGCCTTGGTTCCAGGAAGCAAGATCGTTATCACTGGCCGCTCGGGCGGCGCCCTTTACGTCTCTTTTTTTCAGTTTCAGATTGATCCGAATGGCACTGCGACCATGGGCGCTCTGTGGCCTGGCGACTCCGGTACGTACTCTTACGTGATCGAGAACAATGTCGCGATGACGACGATCGCGACCAGCAATGAGGACCCGCAGTTGTCCCGAAACTGGGCATGTACCTGGAACGGGCCTTCACAGGTAACATTGAACAGACCCTGGGACGGCCCTTCGGAATCGAACGCCTACGCATGGTCCGGTGTTCTGGCCGGTTATGGCCAGCAGCCATTTATGATGGGGATAAAAACGACCGAGCTGAAATTTGGAACTCTCGTTGACGATGCCTCCTTAGCTGCGAAATTTGCGACGTTGGCGCCGCAGGCGGCGGAGTGGATTCGCACTGTGGGCTATGATCCGGTCACACAAGGTCTTCACTACGGTCGCATCTATGAAGCCTGCGAGCCCCAGACCGCTCCGCCCCCGAACTCCTTTTTCTCCAGTCGTACGCCGGTTTGTGACTCCGGGTTCGACCCCGGCGGCGTTCGGGCGGCTCGAGTCCTCGCCGCCGAGGCAACTTCAGCCCTCAGGGTGGTGTACGAGGCAAACCCGTCAGCTGCAAACCGCGATTGGGGAGACGCAGTGTACGGCTCTATTTGGGGCAAATTTGGCTACACTTCGAATGACGTCTATTCGGACCCGAATTACGTTCGTGATGAGAACTCAGACCGATCGCTAAGCGGACACAAGTGGACGGGCTTCTTCTTCGGAATGGGAATGGCGCACCAGTGGCCAGCCACCCGGCTCGGAGGCCTCGCACCTCCGAGGTTGAGAACTATATACGTTAGTTTGAGCCGCGGGGTTGGTGATTCGGCACGCATCGTCGTCACCGCGCCTTCTGGCAGGAGCACCACTTACGGTTGCCCGACAACTTCGCAGGCTTGTGCCATTCAGGTCGACGACAGACAAGGCAGCCATTGGTACCAGATTAAGTATCTTTCCGGAAGCAAAGTCGTCTCTCAGTCGGATCCTGACCTGTTGATCGCGCCTGCAGCGGCACTCCCATAGCCTACAGATCCGGGGCCGCGAGATCGATCTGCTCGCCGCCCCGGTCGTTGTTTCGGGTCCAGTACCTGCTTTTGGAGAACGTGGAACACCCATAATGGCTGACCAACTCTGTCCAGCTCAGAGGCTTGGTGGCCGCAAAACTCCCAGACTGCAGCCGCGAATGCTGCCGAGTCGCCATACACCCGGTTTCAGATCTCGCTGGCCCACCCTGACGTCTTCTCGTGCCCGCTGCTTGTCCCAGGCAATACGCCCTCAACAGACGTGGCGCGCGCGCGCCAGCAGTCTCCGGGCGTGAGCGCGAAGCTGTTTCATCAGGGAGAACGCCGCCGGTGACACTCGCAGGACTCCTATCATGACCCAAAGCCGCGCTGTACGCTGAACGCGGTTTGCCGCCGTCCAGTGTTGGGCCGCGAGCTTCCAGTGCCCCCGCGCGAGCGCAGTCTCGCCTTTGTAGTATTCCAGGCTTGCCCCGACCGCCGCGATCCGCCGATCCACGAGCGCTGCCTCGGACTGGGTCAATGGCAGAGCCTTCGATCGCTGCAGAACCCGCACCACATTGCTCGCCAGTCCGACCGAGTCAGCACTCAGGCTATCGCTGTGCCGACGATACCGGAGCACAGCATTGGTGTGGTAAGCGATGCGCCCGCCGCTCTTGAGAATACGCAGCCACAAATCCAGATCCTCGGCACTCGCCAGCGACTCCTCGAAAAGTCCGACGCGCTGCACCATCTCCCGGCTCGCGACCGCGGCCGACTCGAACACCGTGCAGTGCCCGCCGACCACGCTCTCGAACGTCACTTCCCCTTCAGAGGGCTGGCAGGCCATCATCCGCTTGCCTTCCACCTCTGGAGATCCGAACAAGTGCCCGTCGCCATATAAGACGTCCGGGTCGTCGGACGCTCGCAGCGCATCGCGATGGGCGCGCAAACAGTCAGGTTCCCACTCGTCATCGGCATCGAGAAAGGCCAGATACTTGCCGGTCGCGGCACGAATAGCCGTGTTGCGCGCGCCAGCCGCGCCCCGGTTTTCCTGAATGATGTACGTGATGCGGCTCCGAAAAGGCGCGATCGCCTGCTCCAGTTGCTCCGTGTCGGGCGAGCCGTCGTTCACAACTATAACTTCGAAGTCATCATACGCCTGCGCAAATACGGAGGCGAGCGCTGACCCGATGTAGGCTGCGGCGTTATATGCGGGCGTGATTACACTGAAGTAGGGCGTTGTCGTAAGGCAAGAATAGCACCTGATTAAGAGATATAGATGCATTGAACTTAGTGTCGGACGTCGC